>DATGJA010000299.1:0-12056 GCA_035295445.1 Polyangiaceae bacterium
TGACCTCGCCCCGGTACGCCCGTCTGGTCAGCGAGCTGCTCGCCCGACTGACCCGCGCGATGGTGCCGGACCCGCCCTCGGCGGAGGTGAGGGCGCGAGCGATCACGGCGATCGAGAACGCGCTCGCGGCACGCGCCCGGCGCCGGCGCGTGACGCGGTGGGCGGGGGTCGCGGCGGCGTGCGCGGCGGTCCTGCTCGCGACCCTGGGCGTCGTCCGACACTTGGCCCCGAGGACGAGCCTCGTGGCGGGCGCCTCGCCCGCGCCGGCGGCGGCGGCCCCGCGCGACGGCCACGATATCCAGATCGTGGCGCACCCGGTCGGAGGCGGCGCGAGCGTCGTGGTGTCCGGCGCGCCGGCTCCCCTTTCCGACGGGCGCTCGCTCCCGGCGGGCAGCCGCGTCGTCACACCGCCGGACGGGCGCGCCAGGCTCGCCTTCTCGACGGGGACATCCGTCGCGGTGGGAGAGGGCACGGACATGACCGTGGCCGACGAGGGGTCGACGCAGCTGCTGCGACTCGATACGGGCTCGATCGATCTCGTCGTCGCCAAGCTCGCCGCGGGCCAGCGGTTCATCGTCCGGACGCCGGACTCCGAGGTCGAGGTGCGCGGCACCCAGTTTCGCGTCGCGGTGGTCGCGCCAGAGGCGTCGTGCGGCGGCGGCGTTCGGACGCGCGTCGTGGTGACCGAGGGCACCGTCGTCGTGCGGCACGACGCGGTCGAGACGCGCCTGCCAGCCGGTGAGCAGTGGCCCGCGGGGTGCGGGCGGGCACGCGGTCCGGTCGTCGCGTCGGGTCCGAACGCGCGCGTCGCGTCCGCGTCGACGCTGACCGATCAGAACAACCTCTTCGCCTCCGCGCTCGCGGCCAAGCGCGACGGCGACGTGATCGAAGCGCTCGCCGCGTTCGACCGGTTCCTCGCCAAGTATCCGCGCAGCCCGCTCGCGGAGAGCGCGTACGTCGAGCGGATGCGCCTCGAGCGGAGCGTCTCGTCGTCGCGCGCGGCGTCGAGCGCCCGCGACTACCTCGCCGCGTACCCGAACGGCTTCGCCCACGTCGAGGCAGAGGCGATCGCACAAGGAACGCCATGAGACCGGCGCTCCTCGCGTCCGTCCTCGCCGGGGCGGTCGCGTGCAGCGACGCCCAGTGGGTGTTCGACTCGACGGTGGACGCGGGCGCGCCGAAGAGCGACGCGGCGCGAGCCTTCGACGCCCAGGGCATGTACGGCCCTCCTCGGCAGCCGGACGCGAACTTCCCCTTCGACGCGGGCGGGCTCCCCGACATGGACCTCGACGGGGGTCGCGGGTACGGCGCTGGCTTCGGGCGATGCACGACGTCCCAAGACTGCACGACGCGGACGGTGACCCTCTACTGCAACACGATGAACCAGTGCGTCGAGTGCACCAGCGACCCGCAGTGCGGTCCCGGGCTGCCGGTGTGCGATCTGGCGATCTACCGGTGCGTCGAGTGTAACTCCAGGAGCGGGTGTCAGCCGGGAGAGATCTGCGCGACGATGCTTCACCAGTGCGTGGTGCCGTGCGCCGACGGAGGAGAGAGCGCGTGCCCGCCCGGGACGGGGTGCATCACGAACGTGGGCTACTGTTCGGTGTGTTTCACCGACCGCGAGTGCAATAGCTCGCCGGTCGGACACTATTGCAGCCCGGCCGGGCGTTGCGTCGAGTGCTACGAGAACGACCAGTGCCGCGACGTGGGCGCGCCGTGGTGCAACATGGCCACGAACGAGTGTGTTCAGTGCCTCACGAGCACGGACTGCGCCGGCAACCAGGTGTGCGACCCGAACAGCAACACGTGCATCGGCTTCTGACGAAGCCACGTCTCCGGTGCCGCGTTTGCCCCGCGGAGGGGGCTTCGCTCCCCCGGCGGGCGTCGGGCTACCCGCCCGCCATCTCCTCGAGGAGCTTTCGGCGGGCGTGGAAGAGGCGCGTGCGCACGGTCGCCGCGGGGATGTCGAGGGCCTCGCCCGCCTCCTGCGCCGAGAGCCCTTCGAGCTCGACCAGGACGTAGGTCGCTCGTTTCTGCGGGGCCAGGCTCGCGAGGGCCCTCTCGAACGCGACGAGCTGCTCGTGGCCCGCCGCGCGCCTCTCGGGGTCGGGTGGCGAGGCCGGGCCCTTGGCCTCGGAGTACGCGATGAGCATCCGTTCGAATCGACCCCGACCGCGGCGATAGCGCATCGCGGCGCGCACCGTGATCCCGCGGAGCCAGGCCCAGCAGCTCGGTCTCCCGTCGTACGACGACGCGATACGGCGCAGCGTCAAGAAGACGGTGTGGACGAGGTCGTCGGCGTCCGAGGCGTCGCCCAGCGAGCGCCGCGCCACCCCGCGAATCGCCGGAGCGTACCGGTCGTAGAGGGCTCCGAGCGCGCCGCCGTCGCCGAGCGCGACGTCCCGCAGGAGCGTGGCGTCCGAGGGCTCGCGCGCGCCCTGATCCAAGGACGCCGTGGATGCGGTTGCCCCGAGATCCTTCACGGCGAAGTCAAAGTGCCGCGAGGCGCCGAGCACCAGGCAAGCCCCTCGCCGCCCCAGGTTGGCGGTCGCCAAGCGGCCGACGAGCTATAAGTGCGTCATGGGCGAAGGCGCGCCGGCTCGGGTCAGCATCCAACACATCCTCGTACCGCACGATTTCAGCGAGACGGCCGACCACGCCCTCGCGTATGCGCTGGGCCTCGCCCAGAAGCTCGGCGCCAAGGTGACCATCCTGCACGCGTACGAGATCCCCGCCTACGGGTTTCCGGAGGTCCCGGCGCTGACCCTCGAGGCGGCCGGTCAAATCGAGCGCGGCGCGCAATCGGCGCTCGATGCCGTTGCGAGGCGAGCGCAGCGACCCGGGGTCGCCGTCGCGGGCGTCCTGCGCCACGGCCCCGCATGGAGCGAAATCGACGCGGCGGCGAAGGAGTCGCGCGCCGACATGATCGTCCTCGGCACGCACGGTCGCCGCGGTCTCGCGCGGGCTCTGCTCGGGAGCGTCGCCGAGAAGGTGGTCCGCACCGCGCCGTGCCCCGTCCTCACGGTCCACGTCGGCGACGTCCCGGGAGCTTCGGCGTGAGGCGCCGGCTGTTCGACGACTGGAACGCCCACCTGACCGTCGCCGATTCCGTCGACCCCGCGCACGACGTCTTGTCCTTCGAGTCGCGCACCGAGGGGCGCGAGGTTCGCGTCGACGGCACCTTGGCGCACCAGCCGGCGGGGTTCACGTCGGCCGCGGTCTGCGCGGGGATCAAGACGCCGGGGGTGCTCGACTTCAGCGTCGTCAGGCTCGACGAGCCCGGCCCCGCCGCCGGGGTCTTCACGAAGAACCGGTGTCCCGGCTACGCGGTCGAGTGGGATCGGGAACACCTCGCCGGCGGTCGGGCGCAGCTCCTCGCCGTCGTCAGCAAGAACGCGAACGTGTTCACCCCCCACGGCGCGGAGGATACCCGGGAGATGGCGCGCCGCCTCGCGCGCGAGTTCCGGGTCCTCGAGGGGGACATCGTGCTTTCGTGCACGGGCGTCATCGGCGTCCCGCTCCCGATGTCCAAGATCGGCGCGGCGGTCGAAGGCCTCTCCTCCCAGCTCGCGCCGGGCGGCCTGGACGCCGTCTCACGAGCGATCTTGACGACCGATCGAGCCCCCAAGGTCTGCTCGGTGCGATTCGGCGACGTCGTCGTGTGCGCGATGGCGAAGGGCGCGGGGATGATCGAGCCGAACATGGCGACGATGTTGGTCTATTTCTTCACGAACGCCGACGTCCCGGCCGCCCGGCTCAAGGAGATCCTCACCACCGCGGTCGAGAGGACCTTCAACAGCATCAGCGTGGACTCGGACACGAGCACGAGCGACTCGGTGGTCGTCTTCTCGACCCGGCGGGCGCGCGTGGACGCCGCGGCCGACGCGGATCTCGCCGACGCCGTGCGCTGCATGTCGATCAAGCTCGCGCGCGACGTCGTCTCGCAGGCCGAGGGTGCCACGAAGCTCATCGAGTGCACCGTCCGGAGCGACGGCTCGGTGGCCGAGGCCAAGGCGATGGCGAAGAAGATCGTCAACTCCCCGCTCGTCAAGACGGCCGTGTTCGGCGGGGACCCGAACTGGGGCCGCGTCGTGATGGCCATCGGCAAGCCCGACGGGGAGGGCCCCGGCGGGTCGATCGACCGGCGAGACGTGACCATCGAGATGATGGGTCAGGTGCTCTGCCGGCGCGCCGAGCCCGTGACGACCGACCTCGACGCGCTCGCGCGCAGCATCAAGTCGTCGTCGCGCGTCTCGATCGACGTGTGCGTGGGGGAGGGCCGCCACCGAGCCAAGGTCTGGGGCTGCGACCTCAGTCACCGGTACGTCGAGATCAACGCCGAATACATGACGTAGCGCTCGTCGTCACATGGGGCAGAGGAGCCCGAGCGAGGAGCCGAGCAACTGCTGGCAGGTGCTCTCCATGCAGCCGGCCGCGAGGCCCGCGCAGGAGCTCGTCAGGCTCCCGGCGTCGACTGCGGAGAGCAGCGGGCAGCACTTGCCCAGGCGAGTGCACATGGGGCCGCACGCGCCGGTGCCGCCGTCGCCGCCGCCGGCCGATCCGCTGTGCGAGCCGGTGCTCGATCCGGTCGTCGACCCGCTGTTGGAACCACTCATGCCGGGGGGCGGGTTGTTCATGACGTTCCCACTCGCCGAGCCGCTGTTCGACCCGCCCGTCGAGCCCGAGCTCGATCCGGACGTCGAGCTGCCCGAGGATCCGCTGCTCCCGCCGCCGTCGTCGCCCCCGGCGCTGCTCCCGGTGCTCGATCCGGAGCTGCCGCTCGCGGCAGTGCCCGACGCGGCGCCGCTCCCGAACCCGGGCGAACCGCTCGTGTTGCTCGAACAGGCGACGATCGCCACCGCCACGAACGCCATCGCGCCGACGCCAACCGCCTTGAACATCGCAGCCTCCTCGAAGGGCGCGGAGTATGGATGAACCCGTGGGCCCGAGCAACGCAGGTGGCGTACCCCGCATTTCTCCTTGCGCGCCTTTTGCTTCTCTTTGCGCGTCAAGCTGCTTGCGACAGAAGCCCGAAGGCGGCCACGCCCCGCCGGCGGAGCTCGCGCCGAACGCTCTCCGCCCGTAGGCTGGTGCCGCCCCCCCCGACGACGCGCGCCACCAGGTCCGCCGACCACTCGTCGAGCGACCGCTGCCCGCAGCCCTCGAAGTCATCGCTCTCGCCGTTGAGAATGCCTCGCCACGCGATGACCTGCCGGGCGAGCGCGTCGGACCGGTGCACGCCGTCCGCGGTCCGGACGACCAGACCTCCGTCGACCAGAGCCTGCGTACGCCCCTCGTCGAAGGGCGCGTCCTCGATCCGCGTGACCCCGAGCAGGGCGCGCAGGCACGCGATGGCCTGCGTGTCCGCCCGCTGCGCAAGCACAGCCTCTTCGAGGACCCGCACGAGGGCGACGAACGTGTCCGGCTCGGGCGCCCCCTCGGCGGGGGCGTCGGACGCCTCGGCAGCGCACGCGACCCCCTCGTCGACCACATCTTCGAAGAAGAGCTCTTCGACGACCTCAATCATCTCTGCGTCTTCCGCGTCGTTCCCGACGTCGAGGTCGGCCATCCAGTCCATAGAAGGGTCGAGCACGGGCGCCTCCGATGTGCGATAGTATGCGCCCAATCGGCCCCCGACCAAGAAAGCGTCGAACAGAGAAGGACTTACCGGGCCATCCGGAATGGTAGGGGCAGTGAACTTCCTTTGAATCCGCGCCTCTGGAGCGTCTCAGGTGGGGGGCCGCCATAGACGTCGCGGGTGTATCCTTACAAGGTTGGCTGTCCCTGTTTCGTGGGCACAACATGTGCGGAGGTTTCCCATGGGGCTCTCGCGTCTCGGCGTAGCGGCTCTCGGGTTCGTCGTCCCGGCGGTCGTCGGGCTCTATGCGTGTGGCAGCAACAAGACCCAGTTCGATGATGCCGGTACCGGCACCACCGGCGGCAGCGGCTCGGGAGGCGAGCTCGACGGCGGCGACGATGGGTCCAACTCGATCCTGCCCGGAGGAGGGGACGGGGGACCGGGCGGAAGCCTCATCGGAGATTCCGCCCTTCCGCAGGGCGCCATGACGAACGACGCCGGTGTCCTCATTCCCAGGGGCTCGTACACGGCTCCCGATTGCTCCGGGTGCAAGTTCCCGCAGATGGGCGCCCCGGCGTGCGCTGCCGGTCCCGCGATCAAGATCGTCTACCCGATCGATGGCGTCCTCGTGCCGCCGAACATGAACCTGCTGTCGGTCCAGTGGACGCCGTTCGGCGGCTACAAGATGTACGAGATCGACTTCACCAACAGCAGCACCAACACGGACGTTCGCATCGTCACGAAGTGCTCCGCGCAGACGCAGGACACCAGCCAGCCCAACCCGGTGGCGTCCGGCGGCTGCGAGTACGTCGTCACCCAGGGCCTCTACACGCTCATCACGTCGGCCAACGCGGGCGGCACGCCCATCAGCATCAGTGTCCGCGGCAGCGCGGACGGGACATGTGCGTCGACGTCGGCGAACCCGGTGCGCATGTCGATCGCGCAGGAGGACCTGCTCGGCGACATCTACTACTGGAAGTCGCTCGTCACCTCGAGCGGCACGGGCGGGCAGATCTGGGTCAAGAGCTTCGGCGACACGACGAACCCCGAGGTTCAGATCACGGGCACGACCCAGGGCAATCCCCCCGGCAAGGTCCTCAGCGCCACGTGCAACGGCTGCCACGCGCTCTCGCGGGACGGGCTGCGCATGGTCGTCTACTCGGACGACGCCGACTCCGACGACGAGTACAGCGACGTCAGCGGGTCGCTCATCGACATGAAGGCCTACATGACGCTCGGCACGACCCCCGGCGGAGGGGGCGGCGGGTTGGGCGGGCTAGGCGGGGGCAACCGAGGCGGCCAGCCGCCCGGGTTCAGCACGATGTCGCCGAGCCACACGCTCTACCTGACGTCCGACGGGTCGAACACGACCCCCACGAACAACTTCGCGCTGTGGGACGGCAACGCGGGCATGACGATCAGCAGCATCACGTTCGGCAACACGAACGACCGGCCGACGATGCCCGACTGGTCGCCGGACGGGACGAACGTCGTCTACACGCTGCCGCAGACCGTCGCGAGCTGGAGCGGCGGCGTCGGCGGCAACCGCAACGACGACGACCACGAGTACGGCGGGAGCATCTGGATCCTTCCGTACATGGGCAACCAGAAGTTCGGCACCCCGACGGAGTTCATCAAGAGCGCGGGCGAGAACAACTACTACCCGAGCTACTCGCCGGACGGGACGTTCATCGTCTTCGACCGGGCCGCGCACGACGGCAGCGTCAGCGCGATCGACGGTTGCACGATGACCCCGCACCCGTCGTGTCCGAACGACAGCTTCTCGAATCCGAACGCGCGCCTGATGCTCACGTCGTCGACGGCGGCCATGCCCGTCGACCTCGAGCGGGCGAACGGCTCGTCCGCCTCGGCGCCGCTGCCGCTGTCGAACTCGTGGCCTCGATGGTCGCCCTTCGTGCAGAGCTACAAGGGGGGCAAGCTCCTCTGGGTCGCGTTCTCGTCGACGCGCGACTACGGCGTGCGCGTCCGCAACCACCTCCAGGGCATGTACCAGTGCTATCCGCCGGACAGCGCCGAGCAGCCGGGGGCCGCGCACGGGACGCCGTTCGACAACGCCTGCCAGCAGCCCAAGCTCTGGATGGCGGCGATCAACCTGACCGAAGGGCAGGGCGGCGACCCGTCCTTCCCAGCGTTCTTCTTGCCGTACCAGGACATCACGACGCACAACCACACGCCGCAGTGGACGCAAGAGGTCATCGCCAAGAAGCCGCCGCCCATGGGGTGCACCGCCGCCCCCATCGGCTCCAAGTGCATGACGACCGCAGACTGCTGCAACACGAACCCGAACATCGTCTGCACGGGAACCAACGTTTGCGGCCAGGTCGTGAACTAAAAGTCCGCACGCTCGAGCGAAGCGAGGGACCCCGCGCGAACCGCGGCTTGCGTCACATCACGTTCCCGTCGCCGTACCGGCGGCGCGCCCACTCGTGCATCACGATGCCCGCGGCCACCGTGACCGGGAGCGAGTGGTTGACGCCGTAGATCGGGATGCCGATGACGTCGTCGGCCGATTCGACGAGCTCCGCCGGCACGCCGAAGCGCTCGCTCCCGAACACGAGGACGACGCCCGCGGGAAACTGCCGGACCGATTGGACCGACCGCCGCGCGTGGTCCTTCTCGACCACCCAGAGCGGACGGCCACGCGCGTGGGCGCGGAGCGCCGCGACGTCCGGCAAACGCCGGATGGTCTCGTACTTGTGCATGCCCATGGACGCCTTCGCGTAGTAAGGCTCGCGGCCGACGACGAGGATCTCCCGCGCCAGGAAGCTGTGCGCTACGCGGACGATGGCCCCCACCGCGAACGCGTTTCCCGGCGACAAGACGGCGACCGAAAAGTCGTTACGGAGCGGCGACAGGGCCTCGATGACGGTCTCGGGCGGCGCGTCGATCGGGGGCGCGAGCGGCACCCCGCAGCCTTGACACGCGAGCCGCCCTAAGTAAATTGCGCCTCCCCGCGGCCGGGGGGTGCCGACGTGCGCCTTTCACCGGCTTCCGCCGCGGCCGGCGGGGAACGAGACCGATGCCCACGATCAATCAGCTCATCCGCCATGGCCGGATCGCCGCGCGCGTGAAGACGGCTTCGCCGGCCCTCAAGGCGTGCCCCCAGAAGCGCGGGGTCTGCGTCCGCGTGTACACGACGACCCCGAAGAAGCCGAACTCGGCGCTGCGCAAGGTGTGCCGCGTGCGCCTGACCAACGGCATGGAGGTCACCTCGTACATCCCGGGCGAGGGGCACAACCTTCAGGAGCACTCGGTCGTCCTCATTCGAGGGGGCCGCGTGAAGGACCTGCCGGGCGTACGCTACCACGTGGTGCGCGGGACGCTCGACGCGTCCGGCGCCATCGGCCCCTCGTCGACGAACAAGGTCAACCGCAACCGCAAGCGCTCGAAGTACGGCGTCAAGCGGCCCAAGGCGTGATCCCAGGCCCGAGAGAAGAGCGAATTTCCCATGCCCCGCCGCCGCGAAGTCCCCAAGCGCCGCATCATCCCGGACCCGAAGTTCAAGGACAAGCTCGTCTCCAAGTTCACGAACACCCTGATGCTGGCCGGCAAGAAGTCGACGGCGGAGGGCATCCTCTACGGCGCGCTCGACGTGATCCGCGATCGGTACAAGGAGGAGCCGCTCGAGGTCTTCCGCAAGGCGCTCGACAACGTGAAGCCGAAGCTCGAGGTCAAGAGCCGCCGCGTCGGGGGTGCCACGTACCAGGTTCCGGTCGAGGTGCGGCCCGAGCGCCGGGTCACCCTCGCGATGCGCTGGCTCGTGATGTACTCGCGCGACCGCGGGGAAAAGACGATGCGCGAGCGCCTCGCGGCGGAGTTCGTGGACGCCGCGAACGGTCGTGGCAACGCGGTGAAGAAGAAGGACGACACCCACAAGATGGCCGAGGCCAACAAGGCCTTCGCCCACTACCGCTGGTAGACCAGCCTACGAGGGAGCCGATCGCAGCGACCATGACGAAGCCGACATAAGGATCGGGTCACCTCGCCCCATTGCGCAGTGCCCCGAACCCTCTCTGGGTCCGCCGTTCTCCTCCGGGATCGCGGCTGTCTTCCAAAACGCGGGAGACGAAAGGCCAGAGGGGGTTTTGTCTTGTCAGGACGGCGACGTCACCAGCCCCGCTAACGGCATCGAAAGGACGAGAGGAGAGTTCCGTGGCTCGCGAGTATCCGTTGGAGAGGACGCGCAACATCGGCATCATGGCCCACATCGATGCCGGCAAGACGACCACGACCGAGCGCGTCCTCTACTACACGGGCGTCAACTACAAGATCGGCGAGGTCCACGAAGGCGCGGCGACCATGGACTACATGGTCCAGGAGCAAGAGCGCGGGATCACGATCACCTCGGCGGCGACCAACTGCTTCTGGCGTCCCACCGAGGGCCCGTGGGGCGGCGTCAGCCACCGCGTGAACATCATCGACACGCCGGGCCACGTCGATTTCACCATCGAGGTCGAGCGGAGTCTGCGCGTCCTGGACGGCGCGGTCGCCGTGTTCGACGGAGGCAACGGGGTCGAGCCGCAGAGCGAGACCGTGTGGCGGCAGGCCGACAAGTACCGCGTCCCGCGCGTCGCCTTCATGAACAAGATGGACAAGGTCGGCGCCGACTTCCTCATGTGCGTCAACAGCATGAAGGATCGACTCGGTACGAACCCGGTGCCCATCCAGTGGCCGCTGGGTGAGGAAGACCGGCACCGCGGGATCATCGACCTCATCAAGATGAAGGCGGCCGTGTTCGACGAGGAGTCGAAGGGCCAGAAGTACGACTGGTTCGACATCCCGGCCGAGTACAAGGACGTCACGCAGCAGTGGCACGACAAGCTCGTCGAGTCCTGCGCGGACGTCGACGACGAGATCATGGCCCTCTATCTCGACGGGCACACCGAGAAGGTGACGAGCGAGATGATCCACCGGGCGCTTCGCCACGGGACGATCAACTTCAAGCTCGTGCCGGTCATCTGCGGCTCGGCGTTCAAGAACAAGGGCGTACAGATGCTCCTCGACGCCGTCGTCAACTACCTACCGTCGCCCGTCGACATCCCGCCGGTCAAGGGCCTCGACCCGAGCAAGAAGGACAAGCCCGAGATCGGGCGCAAGGCGTCCGACGACGAGTCCTTCAGCGCGCTGGCGTTCAAGATCATCAACGACCCGCACGGCAACCTGACCTTCTTCCGCGTCTACTCGGGCAAGGTCTCGAGCGGCACGATGGTCCTCAACTCGACCCGCGACAAGCGCGAGCGGATCGGGCGCATCCTGCGCATGCACGCCAACAAGCGCGAAGAGGTCCAGGAAGCCGACGCGGGCAACATCTTCGCCGCCGTCGGCTTCCGCGACACACGCACGGGCGACACCCTCTGCGACGAGAAGCACCCGATCCTGCTCGAGCAGATGATCTTCCCCGAGCCGGTCATCTCGATCGCCATCGAGCCGAAGACCAAGGCCGACGTCGAGAAGCTCGGCGTGGGGCTCCAGAAGCTCGCGCAGGAGGACCCGAGCTTCCGCGTCCATACCGACGAGGAGAGCGGGCAGACCATCATCAGCGGGATGGGCGAGCTTCACCTCGAGATCATCTGCGACCGGCTCAAGCGCGAGTTCAAGATCGAGTCGAACGTCGGCAAGCCGGAGGTCGCCTACCGCGAGGCCATCACCCGCAAGGTCGGCTGCGAGCACAAGTACGCCAAGCAGACGGGCGGCCGGGGCCAGTACGGTCACGTGGTCATGGAGCTCGAGCCGCTCGAGCGCGGCAAGGGTTTCGAGTTCGACAACGACATCGTGGGCGGCGTCGTCCCCAAGGAGTTCATTCCCGCGATCGAGAAGGGCGTCCGGGAAGCGATGGCCCGCGGGGTCCTCGCCGGGTACCCCGTCGTCGACATGATGTGCAAGCTGACCGACGGCAGCTACCACGAGGTCGACTCGAGCGCGCAGGCGTTCGAGGTGGCGGCGTCGCTCTGCTTCCAGGACGGCGCCCGGCGGGCGGGCCTCGTCATGCTCGAGCCCATCATGAAGATCGAGGTCGTCGTGCCCGAGCAGTACCTGGGCGACGTCATCGGCAACCTGAACTCGCGTCGCGGCCGCATCCTCGGCATGAGCCAGCGCGGAAACGCGCAGGTGATCGACGCCGAGGTGCCGCTCGCCACGATGTTCGGCTACGTCACCGATCTTCGGACGATGACGCAGGGACGCGGTACTTCGTCGATGCAGTTCTCGAATTACTCCCCGGTCCCCCCGGCGATCCAGGAAGAGCTCGTCGCCAAGGTCAAGGGAAACTAGACACTTCAATCACTCGATTCCCGAAAGAGAGAGACTCGTCATGGGTAAGGAGAAGTTCGTACGGAGCAAGCCGCACGTGAACGTGGGGACGATCGGACACATCGACCACGGCAAGACGACGTTGACGGCGGCGATCGTGAAGGTGCAGTCGAAGAAGAACCTGGCGAAGGTGATCAGCTACAAGGAC
>DATGJA010000300.1:0-4569 GCA_035295445.1 Polyangiaceae bacterium
GGGACAGGTCGTCGTCGTGGGCGCGGCCGTGATGGTCGTCCAGGGGGCGGTCGACGCCGCTCCGCCCCCCGCGCAGGCCGTGCCGGTGCCCGGCGCGGCGCCCCGGCGCGGCGCGGCCGCCGATTCGCCCCCTCCCATCATCGTCGTCGACGACGCGATGCGCGAGCTCCACCGTATCGTCGACCTCGTCGCGAAGGGAGACCTGTCGGTCGTGCTCCTCGGCGAGACAGGCAGCGGCAAGGACATCCTCGCCGAGATGATTCACCGACGTTCGCAGCGCGCGGGCGCGCCCTTCGTGCGCCTCAACTGCGCGGCCCTGCCCGATCAGCTCCTCGAGAGCGAGCTCTTTGGCTACGAGCGCGGCGCGTTCACGGGCGCGGTGCAGGCCAAGCCGGGGTTGCTCGAGGTCGCCGACGGCGGTTCCATCTTTCTCGACGAGGTGGCCGAGCTGCCGCTGGCGACGCAGGCCAAGCTGCTACGCGTGCTCGAGAACCGCGAGATCACGCGCGTCGGCGGCCTGCGCGCGCGCCGCGTGAACGTACGGATCATCTCGGCGACCAACCGCGATCTCGCCGCACACGTGCGCTCCGGGGCGTTCCGGCAGGACCTCTACTTCCGCCTGAACGGGATTACTCTCACCGTCCCCCCTCTGCGCGCGCGGCGCAGCGAAATCGCCCCGATGGCGCGCGAGTTCATCCAAGAGGCGTGCCGCAACGCCCGCCGCCCGCCCCTCGAGATCGCGCCCGACGCGCTCTCTTTCCTCGAGCAGCAGTCGTGGCCGGGCAACGTCCGCGAGCTCCGCAACGCGATCGAGCGGGCCGTCACGCTCTGCACCGAGAACCGCATCGACATCCGGCACCTCGCGCCGGGGGAGGGGCCCTTCGGCTTCGCGGCCATCCCGCTGCCGGAGGACCGCGCCACGCTCCCGCTGCCGACCGTCCCGTCGCTGCCCTCGCTGCCGACGACGATGGACCTCGAGCCCGGGTCGGAGGTCGGGTTGCAGGAAGACGCGCGCCGCGCTGCGCGGGCGCTCGAGCGGCGGCGGATCGCGGAGGCGATGGAGCGCTGCGGCGGCAACCAGACGCGCGCCGCGCAGCTCTTGCGGATCTCGCGGCGGACGCTCGTCGCGCGCCTGACGGAGTACGGCTTCGCGCGGCCGCTCAAGGACAAGCGGTCCGGCTCGGAGTGAGGCGTCCGGTATCGCCTCCGGTCGGGGAGAGCCGCGTCCGCTCGATGACGCCGCTGACAAGCGCGATGACGCGCGTTCCCATCGCGCAGTAGAGCAGCGGAAGCGCGATGCCGCGCGTTCCCATCGTACGGTAGAGCGGTGGAAGCACGATGACGCGCGCTCCCATCGCGCGGTAGAGCGATGGAAGCACGATGCCGCGCGTTCCCATCGCGCGGTAGAGCGATGGAATCGCGATGCCGCGCGTTCCCATCGTACGGTAGAGCAGCGGAAGCGCGATGACGCGCGTTCCCATCGCGAGGTACAGCGACGTACGCGCGACGACGTGCGATTCCCACGCGTGGACGAGCTGGATCCGTCAGCTCTCGAACCAGCCCTGGAGCTTGCGGGCGAGAAAGATGTCGCCCGAAACCCCGAGGCGGCCCGTCATGATCGCGTGAAGCGCGCTCATCTTGCCGCTCGCGAGGCGCAGGAGGTCCGGCAGCGACATGTTGAGCGTCACCTTGGGGGGCAGCGCTGTCCCCGGCTGCACCTCGCACTTTCCGTCGGCGATATTCACCTGGAACGTCTTGACCCCGTCCGGCGTCTTCACCTCGTACTGGATGACCGCGCGCTGCTTGGCCGCCTTCTCCGGGACGAAGTGCGTCCTCATGTTCTCGGCGATGCGGTCGACCACCGCGCTGGCTCGGCCCGTGAGCGACTGGTTGATCTCTTCGTCGCTCCGCCCGGCGATGGCTTGGGCGAGGCCCGTACGGTCATGGATCGTGGCGATGTCGACGGCCATCATGAACCTCCTGAGGTCGGCGGGCAGTGTAGCCAAAACCGTGCACGCCGACCGGAACGGGAAAAATCCGCGAAATCGAGTGGACGGCGTAGTCCGTCTTGCGCCGCCCGTTGCGCATGCTGAGCGTTCGAGCGCGCATGGGAGACGCGAGGTCGCGCGGCGTCCGGGCCCGTTCACCTGCGGCGTGCCCGGGAAGCTCGTTGGTCTGGCCCTCGTCGCCCTGGACGACGCGACGTTCTCCCCGAGAGTTTTGCCGCAAGGGCAAAACATGGGCATGCGGTGGGGCTCGCTGGTGGGGCTCTCGACGACGATCTCGTGTGCTATACGCGTTGCGCCGCGCGTTGCGCACGTCGCTACCCCCGACGGCGTGACGCCTACCCCCTAGAGCCTTGAGGTGCCTCCCATGCGTGTTTCCTTGTCCGCGTTGCCCCTGGCCGTGACCCTCGGCGTGATGAGCGCCATCGCCTGTTCAGGCTCGCCCGCAACCAATCCCGACGGGGGGAGCACCGGAAGCTCGACGGGCAGCGCGGGAGACGACGGGTCGATGATGATGCCGTCCGGCCCCTACGACGGCGGCGATCCGGCCACGCTCATGACGCCGATGCGGTCCTTCAACATGGACGTCATGCCGATCTTCACGTTCAGCTGCGACTTCAGCGGCTGCCACATCATGTCGAGCGGAATGCCCCTCGAGTACCTGGGCGACTCGGGCAACGGGAGCATGCCGCCGCCCTATTCGTTCGCGAAGATGGTCTACGACGGGATCGTCAACAAGCCGACGATCGAGATCCCGGAAATGATGTTCGTCAAGCCCGGGGACCCGACGAACAGCTACCTGATGCGAAAGATGGACAACGCCCTGTCGGACATCACCTGCAAGCCGAACAACACGCTCGAGATGATGTTCTCGTCGGCCATGGGGATGGCATGCGGAACCTTCATGCCCACGACGAGCCAGACCATCCTCGACCAGTCCAAGCGCGACATCGTGCGCGAGTGGATCGCGCAGGGCGCGATGGACAACTGAGCGCCCTCAGCCAAGCGCGCAGGACCAGCGCAGCTGAGAGGTGTGGGTTCCGGAAACTCTGGCCTCTGTTTTCCGGAAACTTTGGCCGCCTTCGGTTGAGTGTACTCGACGTGGTAGAGGACGTTGGCGGCGTCGTCGCCGTAGGCGAGGTAGCCGAATTCGTCGACGACCAGGACGTGAGGCCTGATGAAGGGCGCGAGGGCGTCGCGCATTCGTCCCTCGCGTCTGGCGAGCGAGAGCTCGTAGATGAGCTGGGCGGCGGGCGGCGACGACGACGTGTCTAGCGAGGAGGACGCTGGGCCCATCCCTCCTTTAGCTGCCGATGAGCCGCGTCGGACGGACGCCGCCAAGCTGATGGCCACGCTCGCCGCTGAGACCGAGGAGGATTAGAATGGAAGCGATGCAGCCGCTCAAGGCAGTTGTGAAAAATGGCCGGCTCGTGATGGACGAGCCCACCGCGCTGCCCGAGGGCACCGAGCTGGTGCTCGCCGTCGTCGATGAAGGCGACGACATGGACGAGGCCGAGCGGGCTCGGTTGCATGAGTCGCTGCGACGGAGCATCGCGCAAGCCAGGGCCGGTCAGCTCATCGACGGCGACGAAGTGATCGGCAAGCTGCTCGCGCGTCGATGAAGCTGGTCTTCACGCCGGAGGCGGAGCAGCAGGCCGACGAGTGCGACAAGGGGCGAGGCCCGAAGCTGTAGCCCGGCGCCGGCGAGATCGAAGGGGCGAGCCCGACCTGGCTCGGCCCTTTTCTCGTCCAAGCGCGTCCGCCTCACCTCGCCATGCGCGTCAGGAACGCCCAGAACTGATCCGTGTCCTTCATGAAGTTGCTGTCGTTGCCCACGATGGCCTTCCCCAGCGCGCCGCCGCCCGTCCCGCAGTCGGTGCTCCCGAACCAACAGTGGCCGCCGCCGTCGACCGAGCAGCCCGTGACCTCGATCGCCGGGCAGCTCGGACAGCCGGTGTAGGTCACGCACGTCGTGTCGCCGCCGCTCGGCGGCTGCGTCGCAGGCGTCGTCGCCGTGGCGCACCCGTTGGTCTGCGTCACGATCGCGAGCGACTTCGCCTGCGTCGCGAAGGGGACGATCGGGTCCATCGTGCCGTGCACGTCGAGCACCGAGACCTTGTTCGCCGGCGCGCACGTGGTGAGATCCGGCATGGCGTTGGTGCCCGAGCCGATCGCCGCCGTCCCGACGGCGCCCGCGGCGACCGCGATCGCCGTGAAGAGGTCCGACGCCTGGCACGCGAGGCGGTAGCTCATGAACCCGCCGTTCGAGAGGCCGGTCGCGTAGACGCGCCGCAGGTCGATGTTCACGTGCTTGCCCACCTCCGCGAAGATGGCGCGCATGAGCGCGACGTCGTCGAGGCCCATGCTCGACGCCTGCCCGCAGCAGCTGCCGCCGTTCCAGCTGTTCTGGTAGCCGTTCGGCATCACCACGACGAACCCTTCCTGATCGGCCTTGGCCGGCCAGGCGACCCCCTCGTCCGTGCAGAACATCGCCGCCGTCTGGCCGAGGCCGTGGATGCAGAAGAGGACCGGCATCGCCGTGCTGCTCCGGTAGCCGGGCGGG
>DATGJA010000301.1:0-3377 GCA_035295445.1 Polyangiaceae bacterium
CAGCGGTGGATCCGCGCCTCGCCGCACCGGCCCCTGGCGGTCGTCGCGCCCAGCCGTCGCCCCCGCCGCTGGGCGGCACGGAGGACGTGAATACGGCGCGTCTTCGCGCGCTCGTAGCGCAGAGCCGTCGTTCCCTCGGCCACTATCTGGCGCAGCTTGGCGTGCCGCCCGCCGAGGTCGATGACGCGATGCAGGAGTCCTTCCTCGTCGTCGCCACGCGCCTCGCCTCGCTTCCCGCGGGCTCCGAGCGGGCGTTCCTCTATGCCACCGCCTCACGTATCGCGGGAAACGCGCGACGAGGTCTGCGCCGTCGAGAGAGGGCGCGCGACAGGCTTCTCTACGTCCCGCGGGACGTGAGCCCGGCGGTCGACGACGCGATCGACCAAATGCGCGCGCGCGGGATGCTCGAGGACGCTCTCGACGAGCTTCCCTCCGAGTCGGTCCTCGTGTTCATCCTGGCCGAGCTGCACGGGCTATCGCCGGCCGAGATCGCGCAAGATCTCGGCCTGCCTGGGGGCACGGTGGCGTCCCGGCTTCGCCGCGCGAGACAGCACTTCGCCGACTGGGCTCGCCGGGTCGGCGCCGCCACCGCGCACGACCAGCGCGTGTCCCCGCTCGGGCGGCGTTCGCCGTCGTCGGACGTTGGTGGCAACCCCGAGATGCTGAGCTGGTGGGTGAGCCGCGGGGAGGTCGACGCGCTGAGCGCGCTGCTGCGGGTCTACGAGCGCGCGCACCCCGACGGCGGCGTGGTGAGCGCCGCGGTCGCCGGAAACGCGGTGGCCAAGGAGCAAGTCCACAAGCGGATGACGCGTGGAGTCCCCCCCGACACGTTCCAGGTCAACGGAGGGATCGACCTCTTCGCCTGGGCGCGCCGCGGGTCGGTTCGGGAGCGACTCGAGCCGATCGACTGCCTCTTTTCGTCGGAGGGGTGGGAGCGTGCTTTCCCCTCCGACGTGCTCGATCTCGTGCGGCACGAGGGGCGCCTCTACGGCGTCCCCGTCGACATCCATCGCACGAACGCACTCTTCTTCAGCAGGCCCATCCTCGCGAAGCACGGCCTCACCCCGCCGGCGACGCTCGACGACCTGCACCGCGCGGCTGAGGTGCTGCGCGGGGCGGGCGTCGTGCCGTTCGCCATCGGGTACGCGCAGCCGTGGACGCTGACGATGCTCGCGTTCGAGAATGTCCTCGTCGCTGTTGCCGGGGGCGACTACTACCGCGACTTTTTCGCGGGCCGTCGCCGAGCCGACGATCCAGAGCTCCGCGCGACGCTCGAGCACGTGGCGCGCATCCTCGACTACGCCAACGCCGACGCGCCGCGACTCGAGTGGGACGGCGCCGTCGAGCTCCTGCGAGGCGGTCGCGCCGCGATGACGATCATGGGCGATTGGGCCAAGGGCTACCTCACGAACAGCGGCTCTGCGCTCGACTGCGACTTCGGTGAGGTTGCGAGCCCCGGCGCGGGCGGCGCCTTCGTCTTCGCGACTGATACGTTCGGTCTCCCGAAGCGAGCCAGCCACCGCGCAGGAGCGATCGACCTGCTCCGTGTCTTCGGGTCGCGCGAAGGCCAGGACGCGTTCAACCCGATCAAAGGTTCGATCCCGGCGCGGACCGACGCGGACCTGTCCCGCTACGACCCGATCGCGCGGGCCACGGCGCGAGACTTCTGGTCGAGCGCGCGGTACCCGAGCATCGCCAGCATCGCGCCGAGCGCGTTCACGCGTGGGCTCGACGTGGCGATGGCGCGGTTCGCCCGCCGGCGCGATCCGGAGTTCGTCATCTCCGCGATCCGCGCGAGCTACGGGCTCCTCGCGCGGTAACGTCGCCGCTCAGGGAGAGCCGTTCTGTCCGCCGAGGGCGTTGCGCTGGATGACGTCCCGGTACCAGAAGGCGCAGTCCTTCGCGACGCGCTTTTGGGTCGCGTAGTCCACCCACGTGATCCCGAAGCGCTGCGTGTATCCGCGGTCCCACTCGAAGTTGTCGAGGAGCGACCAGACGAAGTACCCGGCGAGGGGGACCCCAGCCTGGATCGCGCGGTGCGCCTCGACCAGGTGATCGCCGACGAACTTCTGCCTCTTCGCGTCGGCCACCCGGCCGCTGTCGTTCGGCCCCTCCGAGTAGCTGGCGCCGTTCTCGGTGATGTAGAGCTTGCGAACGCGATACTCCTCGCGCAGGCGCATAAGGGTGTGGAACAGACCCTCGGGATAGACCTCCCAGCCCATGTCGGTCCACTCGGATTCTGGGGCGAGCAGAACGGTGCGCGGGTGGTTGGCGTCCTCCGCGATGCGATCGCTCCGGACCACGGTGCGGTTGTAGTAGTTGACGCCGAGAAAGTCGGTGGTGGTCGCGATCGCCCGCAGGTCGCCCGGCTTGACCACGCGGAGGCCGCCTCTCAGGTATCCCCGCTCCTCGTAGTCGCCCACCATGTCGACCGGGTACTCGGCCCGGTGGAGCGGGTCGAGAAACCAGCGATTGAACCCCCCGTCGAAATGGCGCGCGGCGTCTTGGTCCTCGGCGCTCGGAGAGGCAGGCACGGCCGGCCCGAGGTTCAGCGTGATGCCGACCTCCGAGGCGCGGCTGTTCGCGCGGATGATGGGAACCGCCCAGCCGTGCGAAAGAAGCAGGTGATGGCTCGCGGCGAGGGCGGAGCCCCAGTCCTTGAGGCCCGGCGCGTGCCGCCCCGACTGGTACCCGAGCAGGCTCGCGCACCAGGGCTCGTTGTGCGTGATCCACGACCTTACCCGGTCTCCGAGGCGGCTGCTGACGACCGACGCGTACTCCACGAACGCCTCGGCGGTGGAGCGGGCGACCCAGCCCCCCTCGTCCTGGAGCGTCTGCGGCAGGTCCCAGTGGTAAAGCGTCACGAAGGGCTCGATGCCGTTCGCGAGGAGCACGTCTATTAGGCGCGAGTAGAAGTCGAGGCCCTTCGAGTTGATCTGGCCGCGGCCCGCCGGAAGGATGCGCGGCCACGCGATCGAGAACCGATACGCGCCGAGGCCCAGGGATTTCATCAGGGCGACGTCGTCGCGCCAGCGGTGGTAGTGATCGCACGCGACGTCGCCGTTGCTCCCGTCCTCGACGTTCTGGCGGTCCCTCGTGAACCGATCCCAGATCGACTCGCCGCGCCCGTCCTCCGTCGTGGCGCCCTCGATCTGATAGGCGGACGTCGCCGACCCCCATACGAAGCCCTTCGGAAACGGGTGTCGGTTCGTCGCGAAGATGGGGTCCACGGTGCAAGCTCTCGCGAGAGGAGCGACCGCGTCCTCGACGCGGGCGACGCGTACTCTGCACACGATAGTCGTCGGGCGTCCTGGTCGCGGCGCACCAAAACGTGTCGGGCGGTGGCGAAAGCTTTGCCTGAGCCGGTCACCTGCCCG
>DATGJA010000302.1:0-5167 GCA_035295445.1 Polyangiaceae bacterium
CTCGCCGACGACATCCCCCTCGAGCTCACGACGCGCGTGGAGCTCCACGTCGCCGGGAAGAACCGCGAGGAGCTCCTCGGCAAAGTCTTGCCGCCCGGCTTCGTACCGATGTCGCTCGCGGGCCCTCTCCCGGCGCGGCTCGAAGCGGACGGACGCCTGCGCATCCAGGTGCGGCCCGGGATATACACGCTCGAGCTCGTCGCGCGGAGCGGGGGGAGCGTCACGTCCGTCACGCGACCGGCGCCCGAAGGGCCGTGGCGTCAGGGCGAGGAGGTCTGGGTCTTCGAGGCCCACAACGACTATCGCGTGGTGACGGTCGAGGGCGTCGCGTCGATCGACCCCCAGCAGACGACGCTCCCCGACGCGTGGAAGCGCCTGCCCGCCTATCCGATGAAGGTCGGCGCGGCGCTCGCCCTCGTCGAAAAGCGGCGGGGCGACGCGGATCCGCCGCCCGACCAGCTCTCGCTCGACCGCACCATGTGGCTCGACTTCGACGGCGCCGGATACTCGGTGAGCGACAAGGTGACCGGCTCTCTCTCGCGCGAGTCGCGCCTGACGATGGCGCCGCCCACGCTCCTCGGGCGCGTCGCCATCGGTGGTCGAGACCAGTTCATCACGCACGTCGCGGGCGACGATCGCGCAGGGGTCGAGGTCCGCCGGGGGGACCTCTCGGTGACGGCCGACAGCCGGATCCCGGGCGACCCCGGGGAGATCCCCGCGGTCGGCTGGGCCCACGACTTTCATCAGGTGAGCGGCGCGCTCCACCTGCCCCCCGGGTGGCGTTTGCTCCACGCCTCGGGCGTCGACGACGTCCCGGGCACGTGGGTGAGGCGGTGGTCGCTGGTCGACCTCTTCCTCGCGCTCATCGTGGCGATCGGCATAGGGCGTCTCTACCGGCCGGCGTGGGGCGTCGTGGCGCTCGTCCTGCTCGTCCTCACCCTGCCCGAATCGGAGGCGCCGAAGTGGTCGTGGCTCTTCGTCCTCGCCGCGGAGGCTTTGTGGCGCGTCGTCCCGGCCGGCAAGGCCAAAGCCCTCTTCGCCGGCGTCCGCCTCGGCGCCGTCGTTCTCGTGGCGATCGTCGCGGTCCCGTTCCTCGTTCAACACGTTCGTGAGGGCATGTATCCCGCCCTCGCCGAGGGGTCGTCTGCGGGCGTCGCGCAGGACGAGGACGCCGCCGGGGTCGTGCGCGCCGGGATGGGAACCGGCGCGAAGGGAGAGGAGGGGAGCATGGGCAACCCGGCCGAGCCTCCCGCGCCGGCCGCGGGGTTAGGGGCCGGAGCCGCCGCCAGCGCGCCCGCCCCCGCGCAAGCGGCTCCGAGCGATCTCGAACGCCAACAGAAGTTCGACGAGAAGGCGACCGTCCTGCGTCGAGGGGCTCCCGCGGCCTCCGGCTCGTCCAGCCTCGCGTATCGCCAATCGAACTCGCAGGTCTACGACCCCGCGGCCGTCGTGCAGACCGGTCCCGGGTTGCCGAAGTGGCGGTGGACGACGCTCGACCTTCGATGGAGCGGACCCGTGGCGTCGACGCAGCGCGTGCGCCTCTATCTGCTCTCGCCCCGGACGAACCTGGTCCTCGCGCTCGCCCGCGCGGCGCTGTTGGTCCTCGTCGTCCTGCGCCTCTCGCCCTGGCGTCCGCGTGGCGGCCGGGCGGCTGCGGCGGCGCTGGCGGGCGCGGCCCTTTGGCTGTTGCCCGGAGCCGCGCGCGCGGATCTTCCGGACGCGCCCATGCTGCAGGACCTCGCGGAGCGCTTGACCCGAAAACCGGACTGCGCGCCGTCGTGCGCGTCGAGCGGGCGCATGCGCCTCGAGGTCACCGACAGGACCCTTCGCGCCCGCCTCGAGGTGGACGCGGCGACGAGCACGGCGGTCCCGCTGCCCGGCACGGGAGGCGAGTGGACGCCGTCGGACGTGTTGGTCGACGGACGGCCCGCCAAGGGCCTCCTGCGCACCGACGACGGCATCCTCTGGGTCGAGGTCGCCGCGGGCAACCGCCAGATCAGCGTCGAGGGCCCCTTGCCCGATCGCGAGACCGTCGCGCTCGCCCTCCACCTCAAGCCACACCGGGTCGACGTCTCGGCGGTGGGCTGGGCAGTCGCCGGCGTGCACGAGGACGGACTCGCCGACGACAACCTCGAGCTGACGCGGACCGTCAAGCGCGCGGGCGACGCCGGAGCTTCGCTTCAGCCGGGGACGCTGCCCCCGTTCGTGAGGGTGGAGCGGACGCTCGAGGCGGGACTCGACTGGCAAGTCGACACCCGCGTCGCGCGCGTCACCCCCGCCGGGTCGGCGGTCGTGCTGGAGGTTCCGCTCCTGGCCGGCGAGAGCGTGACGACGCCGGACGTACGGGTCGAGGGCGGCAAGGCGCTCGTGAACATGGCGCCTCAGGTCAAAGAGATCGTGTGGCACTCGGTCCTCGAGCAGAGGTCGCCCGTGACGCTCGTAGCGCCGAAGACTCTCGCCTGGATCGAGGTGTGGCGCGTCGACGTCGGGCCCGTTTGGCACTCGTCGTTCTCGGGGATCGTCCAGGTGCACACACAGCCCGTCGCGGGGGCTCGCGTGCCCGAGTGGCGGCCTTGGCCGGGCGAGCAAGTGATCGTCGATCTCGTGCGGCCCGACGGCGTCTCCGGACAGACGCTGACGATCGACGAGAGCAGCACCGAGCTTCGCCCCGGGCTGCGCGCGACCGACGGGACGCTCACGCTGAGCCTGCGCGCGAGCCGCGGCGCAGAGCACACGATCACGCTCCCCCCGGGAGCGCAGCTCGAGGCGCTCTCGATCAACGGCGCGACGCAGCCCGTGCGCCAGCAAGGAGATCGCGTCACCGTCCCGATCGCGCCGGGCGCGCAGAGCGTGTCGCTCTCGTGGCGCGAAGGTCGCGGGCTCACGTCGCTGTTCGGCACGAGCCGTCTCGACCTGGGAGCGCCGAGCGTGAACGCCACGGCGACGCTGGTGGTCCCGGGAGGCCGCTGGCTGCTCTTCGCGGCGGGGCCGCGCGTCGGTCCGGCGGTCCTCTTCTGGAGTTTGCTCCTGGTGCTCGCCGTCGTATCGATCGTGCTCGGCGCGAATCGCTGGACGCCGCTCCGCTGGTGGCACTGGCTGCTGCTCTGCGTCGGCCTCTCCCAGGTGAGCATCGAGGCGGGTGCCGTCTTCGTCGGGTGGCTGCTCGCGCTCGGGTGGCGCTCGCGGCTGCGCGGGGAGACCATCGGCGTCGCTGCGTTCGACTTGCTGCAGGCGCTGCTCGTGTGCTGGACCCTCGCCGCGCTCGGCATCCTCGCGGTGTCGCTTTACCAGGGGTTGCTGGGCGCTCCGGAGATGCAGGTGCGCGGCAACGGATCGAGCGCGGACGCGCTCCACTGGTTCACCGATCGCAGCGGTCCGACGCTGCCGGGCGCGTGGATGCTCTCGGTGCCCATCCTCGTCTATCGGGGCGCGATGCTCGCGTGGGCGTTGTGGATCGCGCTGGCGCTGCTCGCTTGGCTACGCTGGGGGTGGGACGCCTTCACCGCGGGGGGGGCGTGGCGGCGCCGACCGCCGCGCCCTGTCTTCGTTCCCTCGCCACCGTCGCCCCCGTATGCGCCGCCCGCGTCGCCTCCGGTCGGGGGGCCGCCTCCCGGTGCGCCTCCGCCGACCTGAAACAGACCATCTTTGGCCCGTGGCGAAATCGTGGAGAGGCGCGCGCTTTCCCGCCCTGAACCTTTCCTTGGGAGACAACGACGTGGCCGCTCCAAGCTGCGCGCAAATATGCTAGGCCGTCGGCATGACGAAGGCAGTGATTCTGTCGCTCGCAGCGGCGTCGGCCGGAGTGCTCGTACCGTCGATGGCGCAGGCCCACTTCACGCTCGACTATCCGCCCGCCTGGGTCACCGACAGCGACTCGAGCGGCGATCCGCAGAAGGCGTTCCCCTGCGGGGTGCTGTCGACGGACACCTACACGCCGACGAACATGGTCACCATGTTCTCGCCGGGGCAAAAGATCACTGTGAAGTGGACGGAGCAGATCCAACACGACGGGTGGTTCCGCATCGCGCTGTCCTACAAGGACGGGGCCCAGTTCCAGGCGACCACGGACTTTCCGGAGCCGACCTATCAGACGAGCAACGGCGTTTTCGGAATGATGTCGGTCGACGCCGGCATCGAAAGCCCGGTCATGCCGCCGGTCCTCATGGACGGGATCGATCCCCACACGGCCGCGAGCGTCACGCCTCCAAAGTCGTATGCCCAGGACATCACGCTGCCAATGATGACGTGCACCAAGTGCACGCTGCAGGTGCTGCAGATCATGCTCAATCACCCGGTCAACCCGCCCAACAACGTGCCGGGCGCCGGGTTCACGTACCATCACTGCGCGTTCATCTCGATCCTGCCGGGAGGTGACGGCGGGACGCAGATCGTGCCGGACGCCGGAGGCGGCCCGATGGGTGGCTCGGGGAGCTCGAGCGGCACGAGCGGCACCACCAGCGGCAGCTCCGCCGGCACGGGCGGGTCGACGGGCACGGCATCGTCGACGGGGACCGGCGGCGCTGGGTCGACGGGCTCCGCGAGCGGCGGGGCGTCGCAAGGCGCCGGCGGTGGGACCGCGGGCACGAACGGGACGGGGGGCGGGGGCGGAACTTCGAGCGGCGAGGGGGCCGCGAGCGGCACGTCCTCCGATACCGGAAACAAGAGCAGCTCGGGCGGCGGTTGTTCGGCGGCACTCGGGGCCGCGCCGGGCGTGGCCGGCCTCTCGAGCCTCGCCGTCCTCGCGGGGCTGGCGCTCGTGCGTCGCAGGGGCGACAAGAACGCCAAACGCTAGTCCGCACGCTCGAGCGAAGCGAGAGTTCGGACGACACACCCGAAGCGAGTCCGCACGCTCGAGCGAAGCGAGAGTTCGGACGACACCCCCTAGAAGAGCGCGGTCTGCGTCGGCTCGGTCGGCGCGAGGCAGGCCGGGTCGTCGTGGCGCGGATCGTTGACGTAAGGCGAAACTTCGTACGCCGTGAGCTCAGGCGATCGGGGCACCAGCAGAGGGCCGATCTGCTCCACGTCGAGGGCGGGATCGAGCCACGCGTCCCACGCCCCCGGTTCGAGCACGAGCGGCATCCGGTCGTGGACCGCTTCGACCGGCGGTCGCGAGGGCTGCGTTAGGATGGCGCAGGACTCGATGACCTCCCCGTCCTTCGAGACCCAC
>DATGJA010000303.1:0-14031 GCA_035295445.1 Polyangiaceae bacterium
AACCGCGGTCGGAATGGCGCCTGCGATTCCGTGGCTCGTGTACCTCGTGCGCGACCGCCCGCGCCCGAACCCTTCTCCTTGGTGGCTCCGCTTCCGCCTCGAGTTCTATCAGTACTTCTTCAGCGATCCGACGGCGATGACGACACCGTACGTGATCGGCGACGACGCCCTGCCCGCCATGCGCTACCCGCTCGTCGCCGGCCGGGGGACCTATCTCGTCGGCGCCGCCTTCGCGTGCCTGGCGGTCGCGTCCGCGGTCATCGGCGCGCGCGCGCTCCGTCACGCGTGGGCGCGGCGGAGCGATCTCTCGGCGTTGCTCCTCGGCGATCGCACGGAGACGAGCATCCTCGTCGGGGCGGCGCTGGTCGGCATGGGTGCGATGATGACGCTCCCGTCGATCTCGATCTACCGGCACTACATGCTCGCCGCGTTTCCCCTGCCCTACGTGTGGGCCGCTCGAGCCGCGCTGCGCGACCGCGGCGGACGCGCGCTGCTCGCGGTGCTCTTCGCGGGGGGACTCGTCGTGTCCACCGGAACGCTCTGCTTCGTCGCGGACCACGACGGAGCGCGAGAGTTCGGCAAGGACTGGGCCGCCCAGGTGCGCGATCACAGCTCGACCGCGGACGCCAAGCTCTTCCGCCAGGGGGTCCCGTGACCGACGCCTGGCGCCGTGGGTCGGGTGCGTCGTCCGCTCGGTCGAGCGTGCGGACTTGGGCGCGCCGCGTCGCCGAGATGCCGGCGGGAGTCCGCTGGGCGTTGCTGGCGGCGGCGGTCCTTCACGGCGTCGGGATCGCGTGGGGCATGCCCGCATCCGACGGATGGGACGTCGACGGGATCGCGCCGCGCGACGTGCTCCCCGGCCTGGCCGAGACCTTCTCGCCGGGCCACTACTACACGTATCCGCCGCTGCAGCTCGCGATCGTCGGTGTCCTCACGTTGCCGGTGACGCTCGCGGCGGTGGTGCGCGCAGGCTCTACCCGGGTGGACGCCGTGCTGCCCGTCGTCCTGGGCACGCCGTACATGACGGCGATCGCGATGGTCGCGCGGGTGCTGTCCTTCGTCATGTCCCTCGGGATCGTCGCCGCCGTCGCAGGCGTCGCCCACGAGATCGCGCCGCGACCGCGCAAGCGCCTCGCGGCGACGGCGGCCGCGTGGGCTGCGACCGTCGACGCGCCCCTCACGTACTACGCGCACGTCACCAACGTCGACGTCCCCTACCTCTTCTGGACGTGGCTCGCGATCCTCTCGCTCACCCGCGCGATCGCGCGCGACGAGCCGCGGCGCCTTCGCGCTGCGGCCCTGCTCGCGGCCCTCGCGATCGCGACCAAGGACCAGGCCTACGCGGCGTTCATGCTTTCGACCCCGCTCGCCGTCGCCGCCTGGGTGGCGATCGATCGGCGTCGCGCGGCAACGATCGCGCGAGAGGCGGGGATCGCCGCGGCCCTCGCGGTGGTCCTCGTCCTCGCGATCGACGGCGCGCTCACCAACCCGTCCGGCTTTCGAGCACGGCTCGCGTTCCTGTCGGGATCGGCGAGCCAGGACTACGCCACCTACTCGGCCGACGCCGCCGGGCGCTGGAGCGCCTTCTTGGACACGGCGCGCGCGTTCGACTTCCACTACCCATGGCCGGTGGCGTGCTTTGCGGTGCTCGGCCTCGCGTTGGCCCTCCCGACCCGCGGCGCGGGCGGCCGAGCGCGTCTGGCCGCGCTGGTCCCCCTGCTCGTCGCCGCCTCGTTCACGCTGGCCTTCAACCTGGTCGCGCGCCGCGTCGAAGAGCGCTTCACCCTCGTGCAGATGCTCGCCGCGTCCGTCTACGCGGGGCTCGGGGCCGAGCGAGCCCTCGAGGGCTTCGGCGCGCGCTTCCCCCCGCTGCGATGGGCCGGACACGCGGCCGTCGGGGGCGCGCTCGCCCTGGCCATGTGGCGGTGCGCCCGCGTCGACGCCACGATGCTCCGGGACCCTCGCTACGATGCCGAGGCATGGCTACGCGAGCACGCGCGGCCGCACGATTCGATCGAGGCCTACGGGCTGAACGTCTACTTGATCCGATTCGCACCGAGTGCGAACGTCACGCGCGTCGGGCCGCCCGAGGTGCACAGAAACCCGATGCCCGGCGTGCAAGAGCTCGAGGCGCCCCTCGTCGATATCGCGCGGCGCGACCCGCGGTACGCCGTGGCGAACGAGTGCAGCTTCTGGCAGTACTTCCGCGACGGAGGGGGACCCGCCGAGGGTCGCATCCCGCCGCAGACCCTGCGCCGGAGCGCTGCGGACGCCGACGCCACGACCTTCTTCCAGGGCCTCTTCGCGCATCGGTGGCCGTACCATCTTGCGCACGAATCGCGCGTCAGGAGCCGGACGTTCCCCCGCGTCGAGCTGCACGCCAGCCTGGGTTGCCCCATCTACATCTTCGAACGCGACCCCATCCGCAAGCTCGAGCGAAGCGAGAGTTCGGACCGAACACCCTAGGCGGTCACTCCCGGCGGCTGACCGCGGGCGACTCGTCGGCGGGCCGCTCGAGGATCGTCAGCTCTCCCTGCTGGAAGGCGACGTGATACGCCGCCGGCACGAGGCCAACGACCTCCCTCGGCGCTCCCCAGAGCAGCACGTGGTCGAACGCCGGCTGCGCCTGGCGCCAGAAGGCCGCCCAGCGCCGGCGCCAGTTGCCGTCGCAATCATCGAGCGACAGGCCTCCCGAGCGCAGGATGCCGCACTCCCACGCGGGGGCGGCCATGTTCGGGGCGAAGCTCTCGAGGACGAGGTGGTTGAACTGCGCCGGGGGCGGCTCACGATACATGACGGGAAAGCTGCGCGAGTGCGCGAAGAGCAGCGGCGCGCTCGTGTGCTTCTCGACGACGTAGAAACCCCACGCGTGCAAGAGGCTGCGCGTGTTCTCGCTCGTCCCCTTGCTCTTGAAGATGAGCGGCAGCAGGCGAGCGCCCTCGGGAACGACGGCGATCCCGGCCGTGAAGCGCGACCAGTCGCGCTCGAGCCGCACGTAGTCGACCCCCATTCCGGTCGTGTACGCCAGCGCGCACGCGGCGAGCGCGTGGAGCAGGCGCGGCGGCACGCGGTCGGGCAAGCGGACGAGCGCGAAGAGCCAGAAGAACGGGACGAAGCGCGAGTTGACGTGAAACCAGTTGGTGGCCACGTACGGCGAGAAGAAGTAGAGCGCCGAGACGGCGACGAACGGGAGCGGCCCGAGCATCGGGACGTCGTCCCGCCACCGGTAGAGGGCCCAAAGACCGAGCGCCAAACAGGGCACGAGCGTGGAGAGCTCCAACCAAGTGAAGCCGTAAAACCACTCGGCCCACATGTTGTAGAAGAGCTCCCACGGCGGCAGCAGACGGCCCAGGGACACGTACCCGGTCATCGCGCCCACCGGCTCGGTGAAGTGGATCGCCAGCGAACGCACGACGAGGGCCGACGCCGGCACGAGCGGGAGCGCCAGCGCCCGCGCCTGCGCCGCGCGCTCGCGCCACGTGGGCCGCGTCGCGACGTGAAGGAGCACGATCAGCTCCGCCACGAGCAGCGGGAACACGTGCGCGTGCCACGTGAGGACCGCGAGGGCCGCGAGGACCGCACCTCGCCGAACGTTGGGCCGCTGCCGCTGGTCGTTCGCAAGGACGAGCAAGAGCGTCGCGAGGGGCACGCCGAGCGCGAAATCGAGCATCCCCATCGACACGAACCAGTTGTGGACCATCGGCCACACGAAGAAGGCCGAGACGACCATCTTGCTCCGGCCGCCGAAGGACAGCACGAAGCGCGGGTACGCGACCGCGCCGAGGGCCAGGACGAGGAGCGCGAACAGGCGCGCGGCCGTCACCGTCCCCGTGAGCCTGCCGACGAAGAGGAGCCACGTGAAGAGCGCGGAGTTGGTCTTGAAGAACCCGTTGAACACGAACTCCGGGTACCTGTCGGGGTGCTGCAGGACGGCGATGGTCGCCAGGTGATTGGGCAGGTCCTGGAAGGGCGGGACCCGGACGAGGACGAGCGGCCAGGCGGCGAGCAGGAAGAGGCCCGCGGAGATGACGAGCGCGAGCTGGCCGTCGGTCAGGCGCTCGAGCGTCCCACGCTCGGGGAGGGACGCCGGCGTCCGGGCGATGCGCGGCTCGAGGCCCTCGAGCGCCTGGGCGAGCGGCGCCGCCTCGGCCCCCCGGCGTTGCATGGTGAGCTCGGCAGCGACCTTTTGCATCTGAACAGGCTAGGTATCCGCCACGGGTCATCCGTGGCCGGAGGCTTGCTCGCCGGAGCGTTCAGCCCCAGCCGCGCGCGCATATTTTGGCGAGTTCTCGCGGCGCGAGAGCCTATCGCGGCGCGTCAGGGGTGTCCACGAGGTGAAGGCCGCCGGTGCGGCGGCGCCAGGATCGGCGCGGCGCGCCGCACGAGGTTTTTTGAGGGTCGCGCGCCCGGCGCGCGCGCGGTATGACAGAGTACGTGGAGGGGCGCAAGACGGCTTGCGCGGACCGCAATCGACGATGGCCATGAGCGACACCTCACCGCCCGAGGCGGAGCGACGTTCGGGCGAGCGCCACCTCGCGTGCTTTCCCGCGTCCATCCAGCGGCCGGACGGCGAGCAGCGGCCTTCCGTCATCCACGACGTCAGCGAATCGGGCGTCTTGCTCCTCGTGCGCACGACGAAGATCAGCGTCGGCGATCGGGTCAAGCTCGAGCTCTACATCGCCGAGAGCACGGACACGTTCCGCGCGGCCGAGGGCCGCGTGGTCCGGGTGGAAGAGTCGGGCCCGTCCGACGCCGGCCCCTGGCTGCGGCGGGTCGCGATTCAGTTCGACGAGCCGCTGACCGTCTACGCCGCGGACATCTCGGCCTTCAAGGAGCGCGCCGCCCGCCTCGGATTGAGCTCCTGAGCTCGACCGGTCGCACCTTCAAGGCTCGTCCGGTTCGGGGAGACCGCCGCCGCCGGACCGCACGTAGTCGACGACGGAGTCGGCGAGCGCCTGGTCGGCTTTCTCGCACGCCGCAGAGACGTCTCCCGTCATCGCCCCCTTGCACTCCTTCCCTCGTCGCGTACGCGCCTGCTTGATCGCGTCGCTCGCGGCGACGAGCGCGTCCTGCGTCGGGCCGGCCATCCGGTGCCACTTGACCCGGGCGGTCCGCGGGCGGGGCGGGCGCGCCCGGGTGATCATCTCGGCCTCCACGCCGGTCGCGCACGTCCCGTCCCACCGCAGGACGTCGTAGCTACCGTTCGCGCTGCCGACGACCACGCCGTTCTTCGGGGGCGCGCGGAAGCGAAGCGCGAGCACCTCCTCGTCAAAGGCCAGCTCGTCGAGCTTGCCGCGCAGGTAGAGGCGCGTGAAGGGCGTCGCCTTGGCGAAGAGCGCCAGCGCGAGGTCTTGATGGGGCCTCGCGCAGAGGCGATCGACGAAATCGCCCGGCGGCGCGCACACCGCGGCCGAGGGGTCGGCGCACTTCAACGGCAGGCGCGACGGGGCGGCGTCGTCGGTGGGCGTGGAGACACCGACGGCGGTCGCCGGGGGCCCGATCTGCCCGGCGTCCGACGCCGCCGAAGCGACGGCCGTGGCGGGGGCCGCGCCTTCGTGCGCGGAGACCGCAGGGGGCGGGGTCGAACCGCCGCACGCGAGAAAGACAATCGCGAGAGAAGAGAGGACCAGCGTACGCATCGCGAACCAGGCTACACGACGGGACCCTTGTCGACAGCGCGTCGCGTCCGTCATGCTTCGCCGCCCATGCACCGAACCAAGACGGAGGCCGTGCTCGCCGAGGCCGAGGCCGCGCACGCGGACGACCCGGAGCGCGCGGAGCTCATACGGCGCGCTCGCCGATTCAAGGCAAGCTGGATCGACCTCGGGGAGGCGCTGACCGCGCTGAAGCGGAGCGGTCGCTATCGAGACTGGGGCTACGAGACGTTCGACGCCTACGCGAAGGCCGAGCTTCACCTGCGCCAGGAAACGGTCGACAAGCTGACGGGCTCCTACTCGTTCCTGCAGCGACGGGCACCGTCGGTCCTGGCGCGCGACGCCATTCGCGATCGGATCCCCAGCTACCAGGCCGTCGACTTCTTGCGGCGTGCAGAGGCGAGCGACGAGGCCCCCCGGGACGCGGTGGACGCCATCCGCCGCAAGGTGCTCGAAGAGGCGGCGCCCGCCGCGTCGATCGCGCGCGAGTTCCGCGACGTCGTGTTTCCCATCGACGCGGGCGAGCGTCGTTCGAAGGAGCTCGCTGGGCTCAAGAACGTGGCAAAGCGGCTGCACGAGCTCTTGGCGCAGACTCGCGCGGTGCCCCGAAAGCTGGCCCAGGAGGTCGGTGGCTCGCTCGAGCGCCTGCTCGACGCCATCGGCGATCAGGAGGCCGCGTGACCGGCGAACGCGCACATGGACCGGGCGCCCCGGCTACTGGAGGACCTGAACGATGTCCGGGTTGTTCGGGTCGGCGGGGAAGTACTGGCCGATGTAGATGCACATGACGCTGTTCACCGCCGACTCCCCGAAGGTCAGCGTGGACCCGGTATCGTTGTAGTAGTCGCAAGACCACGTGATGTTCGTCCCGCCCTTCATCGCAAGATAGGGCTCATGCACGAAGAGTTGGGGCGAGTCCCAGTTCGTCTCGGAGTAGAAGGTCGATCCGTTCGCGCTCGCCGTGAACTTGAGTCCCCAGCGGTGCATGTGGCTCCACGACGTGAAGATGTCGTAGTCCGAGAGGAGCGGCACGTTCCACGCCGATTCGGCGACGGGCGTCGACATCGGGACGCCGGCGGGGACGCTGAAGAAGGTGTTGTTGAGGAAGATGCTCCCGACGTGCGTCTTGACGCTGGCGCGCGGGACGACCGTGATCGCGATCGTCACGTTGGCCGTCAGCGGCGACGAGCCGCTGTTCAAGTAGTGGGCGTTCAGCATGAGCCCGTTGTTCGCGGACATCGGATAGCCCATGCCCGGCTCGGGGTAGCTGACGATCCAACGCGGCTGCTGCGACAGGTACGGGAACGGGTGAAACTCGAGGCCGCCCCCGGGGCAATCGCCGAGGGGAGCGGCCTGGGTGCGACCGGTCGTCGCATCCATGTTGAAGACGAAGAAATGATGCGACCCCGCGCTCATCGTCCCGTCGTAGTAGACGAGGTCGACGTCCTTGCCGAAGGGGTTACCGAACTGCTGACACTTGAAGACCTCTTGCCCGGGCTGCACGGTGAAGGGGTCCATCTTCAGCGTGACGACGTACGTCCCCGACGCATCGGGGGGAGGGCCGGAGTCGAACAGGCTCCCCGCCCCCGCGTCCCCGCCCGCTGCAGGGCCGGCCACGGACCCGGAGACACCGTCGCCCCCGGTCGAGGCGCCCGGCATACCGCTCGACGCTCCGTTGCCGGTCGACCGGGTCGCGCCGGATGCGCCGCCGTGGCTCGCGACGCCCCCGCTGTCCGCGGATGCGGCCCCGAAGCCTTCGGCCGAGGACGCCGGGGTTGCCCCCGAGCATGCGAGCAGGCCCAGGCTCATGACGTGCGCAATCCAGATCTTCGCCATCGGCGATCTGCCTCCCAAACGCGTGGAGTTCGAGCGAAACTCAGCCGGACGGTAGGCAGTTCTCGTGCCGCGCTCACTTTGCAGCAAGAACGGCTGCGCCACGGGGGCCAACAGCGGGAGGTCTCTGCCCAATTTGCGCATTCGATTGCTCGATCCGCGCGAGTAGGTGCGCCGAAAGGTCAGCGCGGGCGCCGGTTCTGAGCTCTGATCGTACCGGACGACAGGGGATCCGGCGCCTTGCGGCCACCAAATGCAGAGCCCCCTGGCGCGCTCTGTAGTATCTGCTCGCGCGTGCGTTACTACGTTTCGCTCGACCCCGATCCGAGCGCCAAGCCCGTCGCGGTCGACATCGTGGAGCTGCCGAACGGTCAGCTCGACGCCCACGTCGACGCGCGCCGGGTGGAGCTCGACGTCGCGTCGGTCGGGAACCGGCTCAACGTGCGCGTTGACGGCCGGGTGGTCGACCTCACCACCGAAGGCGCGCCGCCGGAGCTCGGCGCGGTCGCCAGCGGGCACCGCTCGTACGTCCGCGTCGAGAGCGAGCGGATGCGCTCCGCCGAGCGGGCCAAGAAGGCGACCGCCTCCGCCGGTGACCACGTCCTTCGCGCGCCCATGCCGGGGCGCGTCGTCAAAGTGCTGGTCGCCAAGGGCGACACGGTCAAGCCGGGCCAGGGGGTCGTGGTCCTCGAGGCGATGAAGATGGAGAACGAGGTGCGCGCTCGGACCGGCGGCACCGTGTCCGACGTCTTCGTGACCGCGGGCGCGACGGTCGAAGGCAGCGCCAAGCTCATCGCGCTGGCATAGCGAAGCATGTCCTCCGGGACGCGAGCGACCCCCGCGCCGAGAGAGAGCGCCGCGAGCCTGGTCGCGTGGGGCCTCGTGTTCTGGACCGGCGTGCTCGCCATCGGAGCACTCCTGGCCCGAAGCTCGACGGCGGCCGTGGCGCTGCAGGCGGCGGCGGCCGATTGGGCGGCGGGCCGCCTCGGGATCGTGTGGAGCGAGGGGGAGACCCCGCGCTCCGCGGTGGCGCGCAGGGCGCTCCTCGGGGCATCGCTCGGGCTGGCGGCGGGCGCGATCGGCATCGCGGGGGCCGTCGTGTTCCACGTCGCGACGCTGCGGCCCGAGGTCCCGGTGGTGAGCTCCGCGAGCCTGGGCCTGCTCGTCGCGGCCCTCACCGCCACGCGCGACGAGCTCTTCGTGCGGGGCCTCGTGCTCCGAGCGACCCAGCGACGCCTCCCCGAGTGGGCGGCTCTCATCGCTTGCGGGGCCACGACGGCGGCCGTGCGCGCCGCCGTGGATCCGGCGGCCCCCGGCCCGATCGCCGCGGAGGCGCTGCGGGGCATCGCGCTCGGCGCGCTGTGGCTGAAGGGCGGCGGGGCGTGGATGCCTTGTGCGGCCAACGCCGCGTGGACGTGGCTCACGGGATCGCTGACCCACGGTGGGCTCCTCGACGTGGCGTTCGCAGGCGAGCCCACGGCGTCCTGGCCGGTCCTGGTCACGCTCGTGGCGACGGCGGCGATCGCGCTGGCGTGGGTCGCGCGGGGTGGGACCGGCCCGGCGCGCCTGCCCGCGAACGCGCAGGCTGGAACCCGCAAGGCCGGCTACGATGGCAGCGATGCACCGCCCTCCCGGCCAGGAGCGTCATAGCGTCGGCCCCTCGGCGATACCGCCGGCCGCTTCGGCGCCGACCGCCGCCCCGGACTCGACGCGAGACGTCGCGCAGGAGGACTTTCTCTTTCACCTGTATCGGGGCAGCGAGCTCCTGCAGGAGAACCGCGTCCTCGAGGCGAAAGAGGAGCTCGAATTCGCGCTGACGATGCAGCCGCTCGACGCGAAGGGGCAGGACTTGCTCGCGGCGGTGTACTTTCGGTTGGGCCTGTATCCTCGCGCCATACAGATCTACGAGAGCCTCGTCGGCCAGTTCCCGCGCGACACCTCCGTCAAGGTGAACCTGGCCCTCGCCTGCCTCAAGACCGGACAGCCCGAGCCGGCGCGCCAGGCGCTGCGGGACGTGGTGGGGCTCAACCCCGAGCACAAGCGGGCGTGGGGCTACCTCGGCCTCGCCTTGCAGAAGCTCGGCGAGTTCGAGCAAGCGCAGCTCGCGTTCGAGCGAGGCGGTCACGCCATGATGGCCAAGCGCATGACGGAGCGCCGCAGGTCCCTCTTTCCGGGCGCGTCGGCCGCACCGCCCGAAATCGAACGGCGAGTTCGAGAGGCCGCCGAGATGGCGTTCTCCGAGCTGGACGCAGGCGAGCTTCGCTTCGCCCTCGCGGAGCCCGAGGCGCCGCGACCCGGCGAGGGCCAGTGGCACACCGTCGAACCCGGGGAGGCGGCCCCACCTCCCGTGCGACCCTCGGCGACTCCGGAGCCGTCGATCGCGCACCGGACGGCCCAGGAGGGCCCTCCGGACGCTGCCGCGCCGACCGCGGGTCCCGTCGCGCGCACTGCGACGGGGGCGCCGAGCGTCTCTGCCTGGACGCGCATCGTGCCCCCCGCGCCTCCGACGCTTTCGCCGCTGCTCGACGGCCCGGGGGAGGCGTCGCCGCCTCTCCCCTCGCTCCTGGCGCTGCTCGGCGATCGCTCGCTCGCGTTGCACGGGCCCCAGGTGGCGCTGGCGCAGACCCACGACGACCCTCAAGGCGCCTTCGCGTGCCGGCTCGACGCCCTGCGCGTGGTGGCGGGCGCCGCGTCGACGCGCATCCTGCACCGAAGGAACCGCGAGGCCGACACGCCCGAGGTCCTCGGCGGCGTCGGGAGCCCGCTCGTACGCGTGTGGGGGACGACGCAGCTGGTCCTCGGCGCGCGGCCCGGGCACGAGCTCGCGCTCTTCGCCATCGATCAAGGGCTCGCCTTCGTCCGTGAGGACCTTCTCCTCGGGTTCGAGCTGCGGCTCGGCTACGAGAACGGCCGCGTGATGCTCGAGTCTGCCGACGGCAGCGCCGGCGATGGCTCGCGTCCGGCCGGGGACGCGACGCCGGTGATTCAGATGCGGGGGACCGGTGCCTTCGTCCTCGAGCTCGTGGGCAAGCTCGCGAGCCTGCCGGCGGCGCCGGGCCACCCCTTGCTCGTGCGACGCGAGTGGATCGTCGGGTGGCTCGGCCGACTGATGGCGCGCGCCCTGCCCCCGGCCGAATCCCCGAGCGGCCAGCGCGGCCTCGTGTCCTTTTCAGGCGAGGGGACCGTGCTCGCGTGCACGGGGTAGTGTGCCGAATCTGAGATAGCCAAAAAAACTCGTGTACTCGGCACACCACCGCTCATGAGCCCCGAACCGACCTCCGCCCGCCTGCGGCGCCGCACGATGGCGCAGGACGCGCTCAACCTTCCCAATCTGCTCACCTTCGCGCGGGTCGTCGCGATTCCCTTCTTCGTATGGCTGCTCGAGGTCCCGACACCGGCGCGTGGATTCTGGGCCGCGATCGTCTTCACGGCGGCGGCGGTGACGGACATGCTCGACGGGTATCTGGCGCGCCGCTTGGGCGTGGTGAGCGTGCTCGGCAAGTTCCTCGATCCGCTCGCCGACAAGCTGATCGTCATGGCGGCGCTCGTCTGGATGGTGCCGATGCACCGGATCGACGCGTGGGTCGTGGTCCTGCTCCTCGCGCGCGAGATGAGCGTCATGGGCCTGCGGAGCGTCGCCGCGAGCGAGGGCGTGGTGATCAGCGCCGGCCAGGAGGGCAAGACGAAGACCGCGCTGCAGATGATCGGGATCGTGGCGCTGCTCCTCGGCTACCCCTACCACCTGTCGTACCTCGGGCTGGACCTCGGCCAGGTCGACATGATCCACGTCGGCCGCATGCTCGTGTATCTCTCGCTTCTCTTTTCCTTCGCGAGCGCGGCGCAGTACGTGCGCCTCTTCGCCGCCGCGGTCGAGGCAAAGGAGCAGGGGAAACGTGCGCAGCCGCAGTGACGGAAATTCCGGCCCGACCCTCGACGAGTCGACGCGCCGCACTTGTTTTGCGCATTTGTCCGCTCTCTCGCTTCACTCGAGCGTGCGGACTAGCATTTCGGCGCGTTTTCTGAGAACTTCCGCGGCGCTTCGATGCGCTCCTACTCCTTCGTCGTCCTTTTGCCGTGCTTGCTGGCCGCCTTCGCCGTCGACGCGTGCTCCAACCAAAATGAGGGCGAGCCGTGCGACCCGTCGGCGAGCGACTGCTCGAACGGGCTGACCTGCCAGACGATCTCGGGGGTCAGCGGCCCCCGCTGCTGCCCAGGCGACCTGCAGCTCGCCAACAATCCTGCGTGCTCGAACCAGCAAGCCCCGCTCGAGGCGAGCACCGAGCCCCCGGACTCGAGCGGCGACGGCCAGAGCCAGGGCGAGGCGGCCGCCCCGGTCCCGGAGGGGTCCGCGCCGGTCGAGGCATCCTCGGTCACGCCCGCAGAGGCGGGCCCGGACGGGCCGTCGGAGTAGGGGCGTGCCCGCGCAGACCCTGGTGCACGACGCGCAGGCCGCGCTCCTTCTCGTCGTGGCCGTGTCGCTCCCGGTCCTCGCCGTCGCGGCGCTGGTCGGGTTGCTCGTGGCTGCGTTCCAGGCCGCCTCGCAGGTGCAGGACCCCACGCTTTCGCACCTGCCCCGCCTCTTGGCCGTCGCGGCGGCCCTCGCGCTCCTCGGGCCCTGGATGGGCCACGAGGTCTCTGCGTTCGCGAGCCAGATGTTCGCGTTCGGCGCCACGCGTTGACCGGCCGGGGGCGGTCTGATAGCTCCGGGTGGCGACGATGAGTGAATCCTCACTCAGCGCACGGCGCGCGCGGGGCCGCAAGGCCGAGCGGCCCGCGCGGGGGGGAGAGAAGCGCGAGCGCATCCTGGACGCGGCGGTCCGGGTCTTCGCGCGCAAGGGCTTCTACGCCACCCGCGTGAGCGAGGTCGCGCGCGCCGCAGGCGTCGCCGATGGGACCATCTATCTCTACTTCAAGTCGAAGGACGAGCTCCTCATCTCGCTCTTCGAACATCGGGTGGAGCGCCTCCTCGCCTTCCTCGCGCGCGAGCTGCCGCAAGAGGCCACCGCGTCGGCCAAGCTGCAGCGGATCATCGAGCTGCAGCTCGGCCTGCTCGAGGGAGAGCGCGATCTCGCGGAGGTCGTCACCGTGATCTTGCGCCAGTCGACGAAGCTCATGAAGGAGTACGCAGCGCCGAAATTCACGGCCTATCTCGACGTCATCGCCGGCGTGGTCGCCGAGGGTCAGACGTCCGGCGAGCTTCGCAAGGGGGTCTCTCCGCACCTCGCCGCACGCGCCATCTTCGGCGCGCTCGACGCCATCGCGATGACGTGGGCGCTCGGCAAGGCCGACCGCGGAGGCCTCGTTCGCGCCTCGGGGCAGCTGACGTCGATGGTGCTGCGCGGGCTCGCCGCGCCCCACGCGAAATGAAGCACCTCCGGGAGCGGGCCGGCGTCCTGGCCGCGGTCCGCCGCTTCTTCGACGCGCGCGACTTCGTCGAGGTGCAGACGCCCGTGATGGTCCCGTCGCCGGGGCTCGACCTGCACCTCGACGCGTTCGCCGTCGTCGGGGGAGACCGCGGCGCGCCGCGCTGGCTCGTCACCTCGCCCGAATACCAGATGAAGCGGCTCGTCGGCGACGGATGGAGGCGCATCTACCAGATCGCGCCCTGCTTCCGGCGCGACGAGGCTGGCCCGCGACACAACCCCGAGTTCACGATGGTCGAGTGGTACCGCGCCCACGGCGGCGTCGACGACGTGATTCGCGACACCGAGCAGCTCGTCGCGGCGGTGACCGGCGGCGCGGTCCAGCTCGGCCCGCGGACGATCGACGTGCGGCCGCCCTTCGCGCGCATCTCCGTCTGCGACGCGTTCGCGCGGTTCGTCGGATGGTCGAAGGACGAGACGCTCTCCGCGGCTGCGAACGACGAGGAGCGCTACTTTCGCGCGCTGGTCGACGGGGTCGAACCAGCGCTCGAAAGAATGGACGCCGCAGTCGTCCTCGAGGACTACCCCGTCTCGCAGGCCGCCCTTGCCCGACCGAAGCCGGGCGCTCCGGAGCTCGCCGAGCGCTTCGAGGTCTACGTCGCCGGCGTCGAGCTGTGCAACGGCTTCGGGGAGCTCGTCGACGGGCGCGAGCAGCGCGCCCGCCTCGAGCGCGATCAGCAAGCGCGCCGGGCGCGTGGTCTGGCAGAGTATCCAATCGACGAGCGCTTCGTCGAGGCGGTCTCACGGATGCCGCCGACGGCCGGCAACGCTCTTGGGCTCGATCGGCTCGCCGCGCTCGCGTGCGGGACGACGGAGATCGCGAGCGTGATGGCCTTCACGGCCGACGAGGTGTGACTCATCGGGGTGCGGCGTGCGACCGTCCGCGACCGTTGGCCAGCTCGACCGCCTCGGCGAGGATGGGCGCGATCAGGTCCCGAATCCCCTTGCGGACGGCGGCGAGCGGGCCGCCCAGCGCGAAGATGACGCACTGGTTGTAGACGCCCGCCGCACCCCTCGAGAGCACGACCTTCGGCCCCTGCTCGAACTCCTCGGCCAGCAGGCGCCGCCACGCCTCGCCGAAGCCCTCGATGCGCCGCTCGTAGACGTGTTCGAGGGCCTCG
>DATGJA010000304.1:0-8199 GCA_035295445.1 Polyangiaceae bacterium
CGCTCTCGTGGGAACGGTGCTGGGTGACCTCGCCACCCCCTTCGCGCGAGAGGTGGCCGACCGATGTAACGGCGTCCGGGAACTGCCTCCGGACGGCGCGGGCGGCCCGCTCGACCATCGCCACGAGGGGCTCGAGGCCCCACCGCACGTCGCCCGCCGCGTCCGCGGGCATGACGCGCAAGTAGGCCGTCTCGTCGAGGTGGGCGCCCCCCACCAGGTGCCCCTCGGTCGGCGATCCGATGCTCCGCCCGTAGCGCAGGGCCGCCGGCCCCGGAGACTGCGTCGACTGGGTCCGCAGCGCCACGACGTGCTTGGGCCTGCCCTCGGGGAAGGCGCCCGCGGCGAGCGTCAGCGTCGCGGTCAGCGTAGCCAGGGCGAGGGGGGTGGGGCGCACCATGCCAAAAGCGCACAATGGGACGGGTTGGGCCAAGTTTCGGGCCGCGCGGCGCCGGCGGCCCCGGGTGGGCTATCCTCGTCCGGCCGTGCCCACCGACAGCCTCTTTCCAGCGACTCGGTTTGCAACCACGGAGCGGCGAGCAGCCCTCGTCGGCCGCGGGGCCGAGATGCACGAGCTCGAGCGCGCCTACGTCGCCGCGCGCGAGAAGCGCAAGACGCGCGTCGTGACGGTGGTCGGCGCGACGGGACTCGGCAAGACGCGACTCGTGCGCGACTTCCTCCTGCGCGTGCGGGAGAAGGCGGGGCCCGCGCCGCGCGTCTTCCGGGGTACGGCGCGCGAAGGCGGGCCGGCGTACGACGTCTTCGCGCGCGTCTTGCGGGCTCGGTTCGGGATCGTCGAGGGCATGGATCCCGAGGCGGCGAAGGCGCAGGTGCGGGCGCAGCTCGCGACGGTGCTCGAAGACCGCAAGGTGGGAGACGTCGCCTACTTCTTGGGCCAGCTGCTCGAGCTCCGGTTCCAGGACTCGCCGCTCATCAAGGCGGTCGAGGGGGACCCGCAGCAGATTCGCTCGATGCGACGGGCGGTCATCAAGAGCTTCTTCGAGACCGACGCGAGCCGGGGCGCAGACCCGCTGGTGCTCGTCTTCGACGACCTGCACTGGGCGCACGACGACTCGCTCGATCTGCTCTCGTACCTCATCGACAGCCTCAACGGGTCGATCCTCGCCCTCTGCATCACGCGGCCCGAGACGCTGGCGCGGCGCGATGGATGGCGCCGCCAGGGCAGCGAGGGGCACACGCTCATCGAGCTCGCCCCGCTCGGAGAGGCCGACGCGGCGGCGATGATGCGAGACCTGCTCGCCCCGTGCGCCGACGCCGAGCAGATCGAGGAGCTCATCGACGCCGCCGTGACGCTGGCGGGCGGCAACCCCGCGCTCTTCGAGCAGATCGTCCGCGTTTACCACGACGCGGGCGTCCTCGTCGTGACCGACGACTTCGAGGACGAGCGCTGGAGCGTGCACCCCGAGCGCCTCGCCGAGGTCAAGCTTCCCCTCAGCGTGGAGGACGCCGTCCAGGCGCGCATCGCGGCTCTCGTTCCCGAGGAACGAGAGCTCCTCGAGAGGGCGGCGTCGATGGGCGGCGTGTTCTGGCTGGGCGGCCTGGTGGCGATCCGCAGGCAGGGCGAGGTGCCGCCGGAGCTCTGGGAGGGCGGGGAGGCAGAGGACGTCATGATGACGCGCCAGCTCTTGGCGGAGCTGGTCGAGCGCGACTACGTCCTGCGCCTCCCCGACAGCACGTTTTCGGGGGACGAGGAGTACGTCTTCAAGCACAACCTCGAGCGCGAGGCCCTCGAGCGCCTGACCCCTCCCGGCGTCGTCCGGCGCTACCACCGCGCCATCGCCGAGTGGTTGTCCTTTCGCGAGAGCGTCGTCGCCACCGAGGAATACCTGGAGATGCTCGCGCGTCACCGCGACAAGGCGGGTGCCGTGGCGCTCGCGGCGAGCTCGTACGTCCAGGCCGGCGACGCGGCCCGATCCCGCTACGCGAACGCGAAGGCCGCCGAGCTCTACGCCAAGGGCGTGAGCCTCCTCGAGCAGAGCGATCACGCCGACGCGGACCTGCGGATCACCGCCCTCTACCACTACGGGGACGTGCTCCAGGCGACCGGTCGCACCGACGAGGCGTACCGCGCGTTCCTCGAGATGCTCACCCGCGCGTGGCGGCTCGACCTTCGCAACAAAGGGGGCCAGGCCCACGCGCGGATCGGACGCCTTTACCGCGACACCGGCCGCCTGGACGAGGCGAGCCGCCAACTCACGTCGGCCCTGGCGCTGTTCGGGCAGGCCTTGGACGAGCAGGGGATCGGCGGCGCGCTCGACGACATCGGCCGGCTTCACTGGCTCAAGGGCGACTACGCGCTCGCGCTCGAGTACACGCTGCGGGCGTTGGCCCTTCACCGCAAGGCCGGCGACAAGCCCAGCATCGCGGCCAGTCTGGCGAATCTCGGCCAGGTGCAGCGCGACGCCGGCAACCCCAAGGCCGCGGTGGAGCCGCTCGAGCAGTCGCTCCGCCTCCGGCGCGATCTCGGCGATCTCGTCGGCGTAAGCGCAGCGCTCGACGCGCTTGGCGGGGTGGCGGCCGACAGCGGCGACGTCGCCAAAGCGATGGCTTTCTTCGAAGAAGCCTGCGAGGCGGCGAAGGAGACGGGCGATCGGAACCGCATCGCCATCGTCGTCGTCCACATGGCCGAGGCGAGCCGCCGCCTGGGGCAGGCGGAGCGGTCGGGCTCGCTCCTCGCGCAGGCGGAGGGGTTGATGGACGAGCTCGGGGATCGCCGCCGTCTCGGCGAGGCGTCGCGCGCGCTCGGCGCCGCGTACCTGGCGGGCGGCGACTACGCGAAGGCCGTGATGAGCACGGAGCGGGCCGTCGAAAGCTTCACGAGGACCGAGAGCAAGGTCGATCTGGGGCTCGCGCTCCGGCTCCTCGCCGAGGTAACCGCGGGCATCGCGGGCGCGCAGGGCGCCGCCGCGACCCACTACAAGCGATCGATCGCCGTCTTCGAGGAGGTCGGCAACGACGTCGAGCTCGCGAGGACGTCGGAGGCGTACGCGGCCCTCCTGCGGCGCTTGCCGGACCACGCGACCGATCCCCACGCCATGTCGGAGGCGACGCGCCTGTCCTCCCGCGCGCGGCAGATCCTGGCGAAGGCGCGCGGGGCGTAGCGAGCCCCGCGCTCCGCGGGGGTGGGTCGGGGACGCGGAAGCGGGGTACACTCCCGGCGTGACGGCAGAAGCGCGAGGTCCGTTCGTCGTCCTCGGCGGCGGCCCCTGCGGTCTCGCGGCGGCGTGGCATCTCTGCCGGCTCGGCGCCAGGCCGATCGTGATCGAGCGCGAGCCCCTCGTGGGCGGCCTCTGCGCGACGCACGAGCGGGACGGCTGGCGTTTCGACCTCGGGGGGCACCGGTTCGTGTCGTCGGACGAGAACCTCTCGCGCTGGCTCGAAGACGTCCTCGGGGACGACTTGCTCGTCGGCGAGCGGCGCAGCGTGGTGCTGCACCGGGGGAGGCGGTTCCGGTATCCGCTCGAGGCGGTGGACCTTCTCCGAAACCTAGGCCCGCGCGAGGGGGCCGTGGCGCTGGCGGGCTACCTCGAGGCGCGCGCGCGCGCGCGCCTCCACCCGCCGCGCGACGCGAGCTTCGAGGACTGGGTGGTCGCGCGATTCGGCCGGCCGCTCTATGACGCGTTCTTCGGACCCTACACGCGAAAGCTCTGGGGCTTGGCCCCAGGGCTCATCTCCGCCGATTGGGCCCGCGAGCGCATCTCGCTGCTCGACCTCGGCGACGTGCTCCTGCGCCTCGCGGGCCTGCGGCGCACGTCCGTCCGGACGTACGCCCGACGGTACCTTTACCCGCGCTTCGGCATGGGGCAGCTCTATCGCGCCGTCGCCGAACGCGTCGTGGCGTGCGGTGGCGAGGTCCGAACCGGGTCGCGCGTGATCGGCGTCGAGACCGTCCCCGAGCGACCGCCGACCTCCGCGCGCGTCCGCGCGGTGATCGTGCAAGGCCCCGCCGGGATCGAGCGCATCCCGGTGGGCGAGCTCCTCTCGACGGTGCCGCTGCCCCAGCTCGCCCGCATGCTCCGGGGGCCCTCGAGCGACGGGCCGATCGACGCGGCGGCGCGCCGCCTGCGCTTCCGCGCGCTCGTCTTCGTCAACCTGATGCTCGCCCGCGCGGACTTCTCGGAGAACACGTGGCTCTACGTGGCCAGCGGGGACCTCACGACGTCGCGCATCCAAGAGCCAAAGCGCCGCAGTCCGTGGATGGCGCCGCCGGGGCGGACGTCGCTCATGCTCGAGGTCCCGTGCGACGAGGGGGACGCCACGTGGACCGCCGCCGACGACGACCTGCGGCATCGGGCCCTCGGTGAGCTCCGATCGCTCGGGTTTCGCGTGGACGACGTGATCGGCGCGTCCGTGACGCGCGTCGCCCACGGGTACCCCGTCTACCACCTCGGCTACGAGCGCGACCGCCGTGACCTCCTGCAAGAGGTGGCGCGGTTCGAGAACGTTCGGACGGCCGGACGTCAGGGGCTCTTTCGCTACGTCTTCATGGACGCGGCGATGCAGATGGGGACGCGGGCCGCCGCGCAAATGGTCGGCGGCGATCGGGCAAGTGGGGCGATCGACGCGATCGGGCGCTCGGAGCGCGTGATCGAGACGGAGGCGCTGACGGCATGACGATGAGGGCACTGAGGGAGCTGGCGGAAGTCCTCGAGGACCTCGACGCGCTCCTCAAGAATCCAGACGTGGGTGTCGAGCTCAACGACAAGGGGGTCAATACGAGCCTGGCGATGACCATCGTCGAGGGGCTGCGCGCGTACGTGTGCGGCGACAAGCAGGGGGCGCTCCTCGAGCTCGGCACGGCCACAGAGGAGATCGCGACGCGCATGGCGCCGCCGGCGGCCGGTCGAGCGCCGTCCTGAAATGATCCCGCATCCTGCGCCGATCAGCGGGGCGTCGTACTCGGCCGTCGAGCTCATGCCGGGGGATCGCGAGGTCCTGGTGCTCGACCAGCGCGCCTTGCCCGGCGCCGAGACGTACGCGACGTTGCGCGCGGCCGACGATGTCGCCGAGGCCATCGAGCGCATGCTCGTGCGGGGCGCGCCCGCGATCGGCGTGGCGGCGGCGTACGGGGTCGTCCTCGCCGCCGCGTGCGCGCCGGGTGCGGCGGCCGCGTTTCTCGAGGCCGTCGACCGAGCCGTGCTTCGCCTGCGGAGCACTCGCCCGACGGCCGCGAACCTCGGGTGGGCGATCGATCGAATGGCGCGGCGGGCCCGCTCGGCGGCCGCGCTCTCCGCGAGCGAACGAATCTCGGTGCTGGCGGCAGAGGCGCGCTCGATCCACCGCGAGGACGTCGAGGCGTGCGTCGCCATCGGGCGCATCGGCGCCGCGCACGTGCCGGACGGCGCAACGGTCCTCACACACTGCAATGCGGGCGCCCTCGCGACCGGCGGCTACGGGACCGCGCTCGGGGTCGTCCGGGCCGCCCGCGCCGGGGGAAGGCGGCTCCGCGTCGTGGCCTGCGAGACGCGGCCCGTCCTTCAGGGGGCCCGGCTGACGGCCTGGGAGCTCGCGCGCGACGGATTCGACGTGACCGTCGTCACCGACTCGATGGTCGCCCAGCTGATGCGCCGCCGCGAGGTGGATCTGGCCATTGTGGGCGCCGATCGCATCGCGCGATCGGGCGACGTCGCCAACAAGGTCGGCACCTACGCCATCGCCTGCCTCGCCGAGACGCACAGCGTGCCCTTCTACGTCGCCGCGCCGTGGAGCACCGTCGACCTCGGGTCGGCCGACGGAGACGCAATCCCCATCGAGCGCCGGAGCGAGGACGAGATTCTCTCGTTCGCAGGGGTGCGAACGGCGCCCCCGGGCGTGCACGCCGACAACCCGGCCTTCGACGTCACGCCGGCGCGGCTCGTGCGCGCCCTCTTCACCGAGCGCGGTGAGGTCTCGCCCGTGTGCGAGCGCGCGCTCGTCGCCCTGGCGTGCTAGAGAGCCGTTGATGGCGTCTCCGAAGCCCCCGTGGCTGAAGGTCCGGGCGCCAGGGGGTGACCGGTACGCCGAGCTCAAACGGACGTTTCGCAGCCTCGACCTCCACACCGTGTGTGAGGAGGCCCACTGCCCGAACGTCGGAACGTGCTGGTCCGAGGGGACCGCCACGGTGATGCTCCTCGGGGACACCTGCACGCGCGGGTGTCGGTTCTGCGCCGTCAAGACGGGGCAACCGCGAGGGGGCGTCGACGTGCGTGAGCCCGAGCACGTCGCCCGGGCCCTGGCGAGCATGCCGCTGCAGTACGTCGTGATGACGATGGTCGACCGGGACGACCTGCTCGACGGCGGCGCCGAGCACGTGGCGAAGACGGTCCGGCGGCTGAAGGAGCTGCGGCCGGACATGCTCGTGGAGACGCTCGTCGGTGACTTCGGCGGCCACGCGCGCGACGTCGATACCACGGTCGACGCGGGGCCCGACGTCTGGGCGCACAACGTCGAGGTCGTCCGAAGGCTTCAACGCGCCATCCGCGACGCCCGGTGTTCGTACGAGCGCTCCCTCGGCGCGCTGCGCCGCGCGAAGGACCGTGCGCCCACGACCCTGACCAAGAGCTCGATCATGCTCGGCATCGGCGAGCGGGACGAAGAGGTGCTCGAGACGATGGCCGATCTTCGCACCGCCGGGGTCGACATCGTGACGCTCGGCCAGTACCTGCGTCCCTCGCCCCGGCACGCCCCCGTCGATCGGTACGTCGAGCCGGACCGCTTCGACGCGTTCGCGCGCGAGGGGCGGGCGATGGGCTTCGCGTTCGTGGCGTCGGGGCCGCTCGTGCGAAGCTCTTACAAGGCCGCCGAGGTGTTCGTGCGGAGCGTGCTCGCTCCGGGCGATCCAGCCGCGGCGGATGCCTTGCTGCGCGATCGGCTCGCCCGGGCACAGGTTCGAAGCTCGAGCGAGCTGGCGGCGCGATCGGCGGCGACGCTGGTCCCGGCGGGCGCGCTCGTTCGACGCTGAGGGGGGGAGGAGGGGGCGTGATGCGGACCGCGGGGTGGTGGATCTCGGCGATGGTGTGCGGCGCGCTGGCGTGCAAGGGCTCCTCCAGCGTCGAGCGGACGGCGACGGTCCAAGGCCCGCCGCTCGTTCTTCCCGACTCGATGGCGCCGCCGTCCCCCCCCGTCGAGGCGCGGTTCGTCGACGTCAGCCCCGCCGCCCCGCAGACCATCGCCGGCCGAACCTGCGACGAGGTCTTCGTCGACGTCGTACGCGGCGCCGTGAAGGCGAACGACGTGGACCTCGCGATCGGCGACGTGCTGGTGGTGCGGGGCGGGGTTTCGATGGTCGGCGACGGCACCGCCGTCGTCGCGGTCGCCCACGTGGCGCCGTGCGAACCGTCCCAGTGGCACGAGGGTCATGTCGTCGTGAGGGCCGGCGCGGCGGCGGACCTCTCGTTCCTCGGCGGGTCGATGCACGCCCACCTCGATCTGGACGACCGCGGGACCGCCCCCACGCTTTACATGGGGCGCCTCTCGGGGACGGCCGGCGTTCCCGAACACGATCACGCGGCGAGCTGGGAGGTCCTCTGCGCCGTCGAGGCGTCGGGGACGTTCACGGTCGCCGGGCAAGAGCGGCGCCTGGCACCCAGGACGTGCGTGAGCATCCCGCCCGCCACGAAGCACTCGTGGCGCCCCGATCCCGGCGCGAACCTCGTCGCCGTCCAGATGTATTCGCCGGCCGGTCCGGAGCAGCGGTTCAAGAAGCTTGCGGCCGACGACGCCGCGCGGGACCGGTGACGTGGGGGGGACGCGTCAGGGTGAGTCGTCCGAACTCTCGCTTCGCTCGAGCCTGCGGACGCGTCAGGGGTGAGTCGTCCGAACTCTCGCTTCGCTCGAGCCTGCGGACGACCTAGTGCCTACTGCGTGCGCTTGATGACGTGGAAGCCGAACGGTGTTTCGACGACGTCGCTCACTTCGCCAACCTTGAGCGCAAAGGCGGCGGCGCCGAAGGCGGGGTCCATCGCGTCGCGGCGGAACTTGCCGAGACTTCCCATGCGGTCGACGGTACCCGCGTCGTCCGAGTATTCCTTCACCACGTCGGCGAACGGCGCTCCGCCGCGCACCTTCGCGAGCGCCTCTTGGGCGCGAGCCTTGGCGTCCGCTTTGCTCCGTGTGATCCCCTTGGGCGCTCTCTTGGCCCCCTTGTAGATGACGAGAATGTGCTGTGCGATGATCGCGTCGGGAGGCGCCGTCTCCACCGTC
>DATGJA010000305.1:0-4610 GCA_035295445.1 Polyangiaceae bacterium
CGCGCGGCACGCGGCGGCCATGATCCACGGCACCGCCGTCGCCAGCAGCGAGGTCACCGCGTGGGCGGCGACGGGGGACGGCGCGGTCCCGCCGCCGACGGCGCGCGCGAAGACGCCAATCAGCCCGGGGTGGTCGAGGTACGCCGGCTGAGGGTGGAGCGCGTAGCAAGCGTAGAGAGCCTCCGAGTCGCCGAACCCGACGCGCGTCGACGCGTAGAAGCGCACGCCGAGCAAGACCGCGCTCGCGACGGCCAGCGCGGCGAAACCGGTCCGCTCCCGGGCCTCCGTCCCCAAGGCTACGCCGCTTGCGCTTCGACGCCGAGCCAAGGAGCGAGCATCCGCGCCACCTCGAGCGACGGCTTGCGGCCGGAGCCGAGGACGGTCTCCACCTCGTTGCAGGCGAGCGCGAGCTCCGCGCGACGGTCGAGCACGTCCTCCAGCGCCGCCGCCAGCCGGGCGGCGCGCACGTCGCGCTGGAGCAGCTCGGGAAAGGCGCGGCGGCCCAGCAGAATGTTGGGGAGCGCGACGTCACGCACCTTCACGAGCAGCCGCGCGACGAGCTCCGTCGGAAGCCCGACTCGATACGCGACGACCGGCACCGCGCGAGCGAGGACCGCCTCGAGCGAAACGGTGCCCGACGCGCAGAGCGACGCGTCGAACGCGCGCAGGAGCCCGATGGCCCCGACCGTCGGATCGACCTCGACCGTCCCGACGCGCCGCTCGGCGCAGACGGCGCGGGCCCATTCCCGGGTGCGGTCGTCCAGGCCGCCGGCCAGCAGGGTGCGCGCGTCGACGCTGGCGCGGTCGGACCGGACGCGCTCGTAGGCATCGAGGAAGGGCAGCAGCAGCCGGTGAACCTCGTGCGGTCGACTGCCGGGGAGAACGGCGACGGCGGCGGCGTACGGCGTCATCCCCAAGAGCCGCCGCGCCGCCGCGCGATCGGCTTGGGCCGTCTCCGTCGCGGGGTGGCCGACGTAGCGCGCGTCGACGCCCGCGCGCCGCCACACTTGCTCTTCGAAGGGCAGCACCACGGCCATTCGGTCCACGTGGCGACGCAGGACGTCGGCCCGGCCCTCGCGCCAGGCCCAGATCTGAGGCGCGCCGTACCACACGACGCGAGCGCCCGCGGCGTGCAGGCGGGGCGCGAGGCGCGCGTTGAACTCGGAGTAATTGACGAGGAGCGCGGCGTCCGCGCGCCGCTTGCGCTGGGCGCGCAAGACCGCTTGCCAGGCCATGACGACGGAGCCGGCGCGCACACCCACCTCGCCGACGCCGAGCGCCGTGGACGAGCGCAGGTCCCACGCGAGCTCGACGCCGCGGCGCTCGAGCGCGGGTCCTCCGAGCCCGAACGCCTGGACTCCGGGGAGCCGATCGATCACGGCCGCCGCGGCGCGGTCGCCCGAGGCCTCTCCCGCCACGACGAGGAGGGTCTTCACGCGCGCGGGTCCTCCCCGCGAAGCGCCCGAACGATGGCGCCTCCGTCCCGCTCGACGCGGAAGGCCCCTATGCCGGGGACGCGCGACAGCGCCTCGAGGTCGCCGGCGTCCGCTTGCACGACGTCCCGGACGCAGTGCCCCGGCAGGACGACTTGCTCGTCCACCCCGCGGAGCCTCGCCTGGGCGCGCCGCCACGCGAGCACGCGGGCCTCGCGATCGCGCCGCGCCTTGATGACCTCCGGCGCCACGCGGGCGGGCTCGAAGTGGGCGCGCTCGTCCTCCGGGATGCGCTCGGGGGCCTCGCGGATCGCTTGGGCCAGGTCGCCTGTCAGCGCCGGCCCTCCCCGCGGGTGGCCCGCGACGCCCGGGACGCGCGCGATCTCGGCGGGCGTCTTCGCGCGGCCCTGGGCAAGGATGAGGAGTGCCTCGTTCGACGCGACCGTGTGGGGCGGCACGTCCTGGCGCTCTGCGATTCGCTCGCGGACCCCTGCCACGGCGCGCAGCACCGCGAGGCCGTGGTCGTCGAGCCCGCGCGCCCCTTTGATACGCACGTAGGTCGGCGGCGGCGGAGCGCGGGACTCGGCGGCCGCGACGGCGGACGCGATGCGATAGGTCGTCTCCTCGAGGACGGCCTCCTCGACCTCCCTGGCCGTCACCTCGGACCAGAGCGTGCGCTCGAGGGCCTCGAGGTGGCGGACGTCCGATCCTAGGTAGGCCAGCATGGCGTCGTCGAGCGGACGGATGCGCCAGTCGTGGTGCTGCATGCCCTTGCCGATTCGAACGCCCAGCTCGGCCGCGAGCAGCGAGGCGAGGCCCGTCGCCGGGCGCCCCAGCATCTGCGCCGCGATCGCGGTGTCGTGAACGCGACCGAGGACGACGCCCTCGCTCGCGAGCAGTCGCGCGTCGAAGGCCACGTCGTGCACGATCTTCACCGGGCCGCCCGCGCCGAGCAGGGAGGCGAGCGGCGCGATCGGGGCGGCGAGCGCGTCGACGACGGCGACCTGGGCCCCGTCGTCCCACGCGAGCTGCACCGTGCAACAGCGGGCGCGGTAGGCGTGCATGCCGCTCGCCTCGGCGTCGACCGCCACGCGCCGTGCGGTGCGCGCCCCCTCGACGACGTCGCGCAGCGCAGCCGCCGCGGCGACCAGCCGGGTCGGCGTCAGCCGGGGTGCGTTCGATTCCACGCGCTCACGACTTCCCGTACCGCGTCGTCCACGGTTCGCCCGTGGAGCAGTTCGGCTGCGAGCTGGGGGGGCGCTGCGGGCGGCGAAAGAGCGGGCCGGAAGAGGACACCGCCCGCGAAGTTTCTCACGACCCGCGCGGGCCGGGTCGCGTCGTCCGCGATGACGGGAAACTGCCCCTGGCCCCTCGCGGTCACGTCGTACGCCGAGCCGCCCGGCGCCGGCTGCAGGAAGAGCATCGACGGCCGCCCCGCCGTGAAGAGCGCCTCCCCCTCGACCGATTGCCCTATGGACCCGACGACGCCGCCCATCGTCCGGACGACGGCGTCCGCGCCCGCCGGGAGGTTGCCGCTCACGCTCCGGTCGACGTGCACCGGCGTATACGTGTAGATGCGCCCGTTCTCCCACCGCGAGGACGGCGCTCCCGCGGTCGCGACGACGACCGCCGTCGATGCGCGGAGCAGCCCGTCCCAGGTGACGGCGATCGCCGACGAGGCGCGCGCGTCGCGTGCGGCCGGGAGCAGATACACGCAGGCGACCACGAGCCCGATCCACCCCATCGCGCGACGCCGGAAGCGCATGCACGACGACCATAGCACGCGCGGCGCGGACCGGGACCCTGCGGCGCGGAGCATCACCACCGCACCAGCGCGCATCCCCAGTGCACGCCGGCGCCGAGCGCGAGGAGCATGCAGAGGTCGCCGTGCTTCAGCCGCCCGGCGCGGCTTTGCTCGTCGATGAGGATCGGCAGGGTCGCGGCGCTCGTGTTTCCGAATCGATCGATGTTCGACGGCAGTTTGTGGCCGGGCACGCCGAGCTGCGATCGAACGTAGTCGTTGATGCGGGCGTTGGCCTGGTGCGCGAGAAACCAATCGATTTGATCGAGCGGGGTGCCCGTCCTCGCCGCCAGGGCCCGGAGCGACTCGGGCAGTTTGGTGACGGCGAACTTGAAGAGCTCTCGGCCGTCCATCGTCGGGATGTACTTCTGCTCCCCGAAGTCGTCCTTCTTCCAGTAAGGCCGCGTTCGAAACCCGCCGCCCTCGACGTAGAGAAGCTTGGCGGCGCCGCCGTCGGTGTGCAGGTTCATTGCGCGCAGGCCCGCGTCGCGATCGGTGGCGCGAAAGACCAGGGCGCCCGCCCCGTCGCCGAAGAGCACCGCGAGCGCGCGGTGCTTGTTCGCCTGGGCCTTCTCCTCGGGAGATGCCTCGCGGCCGTTCGCCGGGTCGAGGGCGGCCCAATCGTTCCACGGCATGAACCCGGCGTGGGCTTCCGCCCCGACGAAGAGGATGGTCGTCGCCGCGCCGCTCTGGATCAACCCGTCGACCAGCTGGAGCCCGAACAGCATCGCGGCGCACTGCTGCCGGATGTCGAGCGCGGGGACGCCGCCGAGCCCCAGCTTGTGCGCGAGCAGGGCGCCCGAGCCGGGGAAGATGTGGTCCGGCGTCATCGTCGCGAAGACGACGTAGTCGATCTCGTCCCGGCGAATGCGCGCGGCCTCGATGGCCCGCCGGCTCGCCTCGACGGCGAGGTCGCTCGCGCCGACGCCCTCGGACGCGTAGTGGCGCTGCTTGATCCCCGAGCGCTTGAAGATCCACTCGTCGCTCGTGTCCATGACGCGCGACAGGTCGTCGTTGGTGACCGGACGCCCTGGCACGTAGTGGCCCGTGCCGATGACCTCGAATCCTCGTTTGGCGTGCACTAGGGGGGTATCCCTCGATTACCAATCCGGTAGGGAGCTCGAGGGGAGCGGAGGTCGCTCCCCGCGAACGAGACTCGGAGTTAGTCTTCCGACGCGCGGCTCCATGGATACGTGAGGGGCACCCAGGCCGGCTGCACGCCGAGACGCTCTCGGCGGCCCCGTTCCCAGTCGGCGATGCGGTGCCCGAGAACGGAGGCGGTCGTCGCGAGGATCAGGCCGGCCATGACGTCCACGAGGTAATGCCACCGCAGGAACATCGTCGCGCCGATGATCTGCGTGGCGAACGCGGCGACG
>DATGJA010000306.1:0-12196 GCA_035295445.1 Polyangiaceae bacterium
GTAGGCGCATCGCGAAGAGCGCCACCGCGAGGCCTGCGAGGCCGAGGCCTTCGAACGACCATCCGCTCGTCCGCACGATGTCGCACGTGCACCGGACCGGCGGCGGCGGCGGCGGCTCGTACGGCTTCTCCTCGGCGGACACGTTGGTCCTCACGTGGGCTTCGCCCTCGTTGTTGACTCGAATCACGTAGAAGTTCGGCGCGATCTGCTGCGCCGTCTTGTCCAGAAACTCGAGCGAGTTCGTGAAGCCGTAGAACTGCCCCTGGTGATTCAAGTAAAAGCCGAAGGGCACCATCGGGACGAGCACCTTTCGGGCGCTCCCCTTGACGGCGATCGTCTTGCCGCTGTCGTAGTACGCGAATACCCGATAGGTCGGGTACACCTGCCGAAGCGCCTGGTCCGCCGTGAGCAGCGGGAGGTCGAGCAACCCGGGCGGAGCGGCGGCCGCCGCCTGGACCGCGACGTCCCGGTTGACGCGCGGAATGGGCGGCGGGTGCAGCGCGTAAGCCCGCGCGGCCTCGAGCGGCTTCTGCGCGATCTCGATCGGCGCGCGCCCGGCCGGGGGCATGTTCGTCGTCTCGACGTAGAGGTAGACGTCCCGATCGGCCGCCTCCTTGGTGATCTTCTGCAGTCCCTTGAGGCTGATCGTCGCCGGCTGCTGCAGGGCCGAGAGCGTCCCGAACTCCATGTTGCGATACACGGCCGGCGTCTGGATGTTGTAGCCGGGCGTACCCATGGCGCCCGGTGACGGCGAGATCTCGACGAGCATGCACTGGTGCTGCTGGCCGGAGGCGACCGCGTTGGGCAGCCAGGGACAGAACGTGTGGCCGGCGACGCCGTCGAGCGCGCACGTGTAGTCGACGTCGACCGTTCCGCCCGTCTGCGTCCAGACCCAGGGAGGATTGGTGAAATACGCCGCCGGCTTGACGAATACGTCCGCGGGAATCCCGAAATCGATCCACGGCGCGTTCGGATCCGCGATGGTCGCGCCCCAGTCGGCCACCCGGATGCGGGTGCGCAGGTCGAACGGCGACGCGCCCGCGGGGACGTTCTGCGCCTCGACGCGGAACGTGTTCGTGCACGTCGATCCCGGGCAGGTATTGACGGCGTTCGTGAGCGTGCCCCCGCTCAGCACTCCGACCGAGTTCATCGAGATGGCGATCCCCACCGGGCACGCGGTCCCGAGGGCGCTGAAGGAAGCCCAGTTGGCGGCCACCGCGCCCGCCGGCAATCCGGGGGCGACAGGGGCGACCGCTCCGCCGGGCCCGCCCGCGTTCGCGAGGAGCACCGTCGTCGCCCCGGCCTCGCCGATCCGCACGCCGAAGAACATGTTGATCGGACCGGCGATGGCGGTTGCGCTGAGGTCGATCTCCAACGTCACCGCCCACACGACGCCGGTGGCTCCCGGCCAGGTCGCCACGTTCTGCAGCCACGCCGGCGGCGCCGACTGGAGCGTCCACACCGGGGTCGCGGCCGCGCGGTTGAGCGTCTGGTAGTAGTTGATGAGGCCCGTCGACGTCGGGATGGGGCAATGGCCGCCCGTCGACAGATCGTTCACGACGCTCGCGCAGGGCGAGGGAGGATCGCCCGTGTCCAGCGGCATCTCGAAGAGGTGCGCGCCGGCCGCCCCGGTCCCGTCGGTGATTCCGAAGTAGGCCGCGTCCGTGCCGTCGATCCCGTCCGAATCGACCAGCACCTGTATCGAAACGAAGAGCTTATTCCCCTGGTAGACGAAGCGATATTGCGCATCGAACTGGTCGGCCGCAGCGCCGCCCACCACGTCCCCGAACGTGTAGACCGGCCCGCCGGCCCAACGCGGGTCCTGGAGCTGGGCGCGCCAGGCGGTGCTCCCGGGCGTCGGCGGGAGCCACACGGGGGGCCCGCTCAGCCCCGGCACGACAACCGGCGGCTGGGCGCAGTCCGGCGCGGCGTGAGCGGCGGAGACATAGAGGTTCACTGCGAGGGCCGCGACGAGCCCCGCGACAACGCGTTTCACGAGCGTCATGGATGGAAAGTCCCCTCGTCAATTGGTGTCTTGGACGTTGATGTAGATGGCGGGGTCGTCGGCGGGGCCCGTCGAGCCGCCCGAACCGCTCGGCCACGGCGGCACCGCGGTGAACGACTCGCTGAGCTTCAGGGCGACGATCGACGAATCCGCGGTAGCCGAGATGGTCGTGGTCGCGTTGACCACGATTCCCAGCCAGTAGACCGTCCCGGCCGAGAGCATGACGTTGCCGGGACTCGCCGTCTGTTCCCCCGCCCCGCTCACGAGGTTGAGCGGATTGGACGTCGCGGCCACCGCCGCCCCGGAGGGGGCCGTCCCCGAACCGTTGTCGGCGTACAGCACGAGCTTCGCCGCGGTCCCGGCGGCCGTGCCCACCACTCCGAACGTGTTCAAGATCGCCGAATTGGCGAGCGCGGGGAGGCGGAACAGATAAAGGATGTTGCCGCTGAGGGTGAGGGTGCTCGACGTCGCGTTCGGCCAGCCGACGTCGTGGACGGCGTTCACGCACCCGCCGGACCGGCACACCTGCGTCGACGTGCACGTCGTCTGCGTCTGCCACGCGTTGTTGACGCACGTCTGCACCATGTTGTTCGAGCACTGCGTACCGGTCGTGCACTCGACGCACATGCCGTTCGCACAGGCCGGCGTCGTGCCGGTGCACGTCGTCTGATCCTGCCACGCGTCGTTAACGCAGGTCTGGACGACGTTGTTCGAGCACTGCGTCCCCGTCGTGCACGCGACGCAGGTCGCGTTGGCGCACGCCGGCGTCGCGCCGCTGCATGTCGTCTGGTTCTGCCAATGGTTGGCCACGCACGTCTGCACGACGTTGTTCGCGCACTGTGACCCCGTCGTGCACTCGGCGCAGGCCCCGTTGACGCACACCGGGGTGGTGCCGCTGCACGGCGCCTGGTTCTGCCACGTGTCGCTGACGCAGGTCTGGACGATGTTGTTCGAGCACTGCGTCCCCGTCGTGCACGCGACGCACGAGCCCCCACTGCAGACGGGGGTCGCGCCGCTGCACGGCGTCCCATCCATCCACGCCCCGGCCTGGGTGCAGGTCTGCGGCGTCGACCCGTTGCATTGCATCGTTCCGGGTACGCACGAGCCCGCGCAGTCTCCGTTCGAGCACACGCTCGGGCACGGCATGGCGGCAGATTGCCAGGTCCCGGTCGTATCGCACGTCTGGGGCGTCGTGTTCATGCACTGCTTGGTGCCTGGGGCGCAGACCCCCACGCAGCCGGCCGCGGCGTCGCAGACGAAGGAGCACTGGGCGCCGTTGGCGGTCCAGGCGCCGTTGATGCAGATCTGCGGCTGGAGGCCCACGCACTGGCGCGCCCCCGCCGTACAGACGCCGGACGCGACATCGGAGGACGCGTCGGAAGGAGGCGTCGTCGCCTCCTGGGCGGATGCATCCGCGTCGACGGTCGTGTCCGACGGCGCGTCCATCGAGACCTCGGCGCTCGTCCCGTCCGTACCCTCCCCCGCTTCTTCGCTCCCGTCGCCGCCGGCGTCTGCGGTCGCGTCCGGCGTCACCCCGCCCTCCTGCGGCGCGGTTGCGTCCGAAGCGCCCGCGTCGGATGAGGAGGGCGCCCCCCCCGCGTCGACGCCGAAGTCGTGCGAAGGGTCGGTGCCGACGCAGGCGCCGGCGACGCATTGTTGCCCGCCGAGGCACGACGCGGTCTGGCCGCACGCGTCGCGGCAGGCGCCGTTCTCGCACGTCGCCCCGGAGGGGCAGACGCGCGTCGCATCGCACGTCGCGACGGCGTTCGCGACGCACGCCGTTCCGAGCTGTGTCTGAAGGCACCGTGACGCCGCCGCGCAGTCCTTGTCGACGTGGCACGGCGGGCTGCAGACGCGGAAGATGCACACCTGCCCGGTCGAGGTGCAGTCCGAGTTCAAGACGCAAGCGCCCCCCCCGTCCGCCGCGACGAGGGTCGGATCGTCCGCGCCGATGATGGCGTTGCATCCGAGGGCGGCCAAAAACGGCATCGCGAGCGCGAACCTCGCCCGTCGAACGCGACCGAGAAGATCTCGACGACGGTGCACTAGAACGCCCCCTGCACGCCGAGGCCCACCTCGCGCGCCGAGACCCACGGGACCGTGCGGAGCGCGGCTCCGGAGGCGGGCGCCCGCCTGCCCAGCACGAAGAGCGTGGTGCCTGCGGCGAGGAGCGCTCCGCCGGCCACGAACCCGACGGTCGAGACGTTGCCGGCCGATTGGGCGTCGTGACGCGTCGAGAAACCGGGCTGCGAGCACTGGCTCTGCGCGTTGCAGTTCGCCTTCGAGTCGTTGTTCAGCGCGATCGCCTGGAGGCCGAACGCAGAGCCCACCGCGACGCCCGCCACCCCGAGCCCCCCGACCGCGAGGGCCGCGTAACGAAGGGGGCTCCAGAAGCCGGCGGCCGCTCCGGCTGGCGCCGCCTCGCCCGCGGGGGCGCACTCGAGCGGCGGAACGACGACGGCCTCTCGCGACGCATCGCCCAGGAGCGAGACCGTGACGGCGAACGTCTTGCAACCCGGCGCCGCGGCCTCGACGTGGTGATGACCCGGGTCGACGGGGACCGGCGTGGCCCACGACCCCTGACCGACCGCAACGCCGTCACGCTTGATCTCGAAGCCGGGCGCCTGGTCGGCGCCGGCGGCGACCGAAATCGTCAGCATGGGGAGGCGCGATTCCAGGGCGGCCTTGTGCTGCCGTGCGAGGGCCTCGCGCTCGGGGCGGCCCTCTCGCCGAGACCTCGCGAGGACGTCCGCGAACTCGCCCCAAGCGCTCGCGAGACGTCCCTCGCCCTCGTGACAGAGCGCGAGGGCGAGGAGGGTCCCCGTCCCTGGATCGAGCCGATAGCTCTCGGCGAGCTTCGGGCACGCCTCGGTATAGTTTCTTTGCTCGAGAAGTGCCTTTCCCGCTTGAAATAGGGATTCCGCGGCCGCTTCGTCGGCACCTTGCGCGTGGGCCATAGACACACGGGCCACCACGGCCGTGGCGAGCGCGGCGGCGCAAACGAGGCGTTGCACGTTCAATACCCCCGAAGGTCTCGACCGTACCTCAGAATCAAAGCGCGTCGCAACACCGACGCTATGTTCACGTCCGCGATGCCGAACGAGAACGGTCCCCTCGGGCGCGGTGAACGAGTCCCGCCCACGCTCCCGCCCAAGCATGCGCAGATCGCGTATTGGAACGGACCGGCGGCCGAGCGCTGGGTGCGCGAACAGGAGACGCTCGATCGCGCGTTCGTGCCCTTCACGACGCGCCTGCTCCTCGCCGCCGCGATTCGCCCGGGCGAGCGCGTTCTCGACGTCGGGTGCGGCTGCGGAACGACGACGCTCGCCGCCGCGGACGCGGTCGGCCCGAAGGGATCCGTGGTCGGCGTCGACGTGTCGGCGCCGATGCTGGAGCGAGCCAAGGAGCGCGCGCGGGGGCGCGCCGGGGTCGCGTTCCAGCTCGCCGACGCCGCCGTGTACCGCCCCGACGCTCCTTTCGATCGCGCGATGTCGCGCTTCGGCGTCATGTTCTTCGACGCGCCCGCGGCGGCTTTCGCGAACATCCGAGAGGCGCTCCGGCCCGGCGGGCAACTGACGTTCGTCTGCTGGCGCCCGGTCGACGAGAACGAGTGGGCGCGCATCCCCTACGAGGCGGCGACGCGCGTCGTCCCCCCGGGTCCGCCCCCAGGGGCGGAGGAACCGGGTCCGTTTTCCTTCGGCGATCGATCGCGCGTCGAGCGCATCCTGAGCGACGCCGGCTTCCGCGAGATCGGGATCGTCGCGTCCGATGCCGAGGTCGTCGCGTCCGAGACGGGGCTCGACGAGGCGGTGGAATTCGCGATATCGGGCGGGCCCGCGGGCCGGCTCCTGCGGGACGCGCCGGAGGGCGCGCATCCGCGGGTGCGCGAGGAGCTGAGACGGACCCTCGCGCCGTTCGTACGCGGCGAGCGGGTGACGATGGGCGGCGCGATCTGGGTGGTGACGGGCAAATCCACGTGATTGCCGACGTGATGGCGGAGCGTCAGTAGCGCACGGTGACGTGCCCGGTCTTGTGGGTCACGTCCCATTGCATGTCGCGGACCGCGCGCTCGACGCACGCCGCGATCGACGGGTCGGGGGGCTCGGTCGTGACCTTGACGTCGACGGCGCGCCCCATCTTCACGGAAGCTTTGACCGTGACCTTCATGTCGTCGGGCGCCCCGCAAGCGCTCACGAAGGTGCCATGCACGAGGGGCGCCCCGAGCTGGGCGCTCGACAGCGGACCCGCCTGCTTGTGCGGCGGGGCCGCGTCGGGCGCGTCGACCTTGGGCGCGCCGGCGTCCGCGGCCCCTTCGGGCGGGGCGCTCAGCGCGGAGGGCAGCGCCGCGACCGACGACGCGACGGTAGAGGCGACCGAGGAGGCCACGGTCGATAGATCCCCCCACGCATGCGTGAGCAGCGAGAGCCTCCCCGTCGCGACCCCGACGACGCCGACGGCCGCAACGAGGGCGAACGTGGCGAGGGCGATGCGGCCGGTTCGTGCTTTTCCCATGGCGTGCCTGGTCCGAACTCTCGCTCCGCTCGAGCTTGCGGACTCGTCGGGCGCCTCAAATAGCCACATTCGGCCGGACCTCGCCAGGTCCGCAGGCTCGAGCGAAGCGAGAGTTCGGACCGAGCACCCGACGTCCCGCATCGTGCTACGAAGAGCCCGTGGCCCTGCCGCGGATGCTGCGCGCGTGGACGCCGATCTGGGTGGTCGCGTGCGTGCTGTGGTGCCGGGTCGGCTCCGCGGCCGACGTGCAGGTGGCCGTCGCGTCGAACTTCGCGCCGCCGATGGAGCGCATCGCCGCGGAGTTCGCGAAGGACGTCGGCCATCGTGCCGTCGTGAGCGCCGGCGCCACGGGGAGCCTCGCGGCGCAGATCCGCAACGGCGCCCCCTTCGACGTCTTCCTCGCCGCAGACGCGAAGACGCCGGCGGCCCTCGAGACCGACAAGCTCGCCGTCGCCGGGACACGATTCACGGTAGCGTACGGTCGGCTGGTCCTGTGGAGCGCCCGGCCGGGCTTCGTCGACCCCGCCGGAGAAGTGCTGCGCCGGGGCGCTTTCCGGCACCTCGCGATCGCGAATCCGACGCTGGCGCCGTACGGGCAGGCTGCACTCGAAGTCCTCCACGCGCTCGGCCTCGGCGACGTGCTCGGACCCAAAATCGTCCAGGGCGAGAACGTGGCGCAAACCGCGACCTTCGTCGCCACGGGGAACGCGGAGCTCGGCTTCGTGGCGCTTTCGCAGGTCGTCGCTCCGGGACACGCGGCCGGCGGCTCCTCGTGGGTCGTGCCGGCCTCGCTCTACTCGGCGATACGCCAGGACGGCGTGCTCCTCACCCGGGGTGCGTCCAACCCTGCGGCGCGAGCGCTGCTCGACTACCTGAAGAGCGCCAAGATCAAAGAGCTCTTGCGCGACTACGGCTACGGCGTCGACGCGATCTCGAAGTAGCTATTCGTACATCACGTATTCTGGTTTTGGATTCAGCGACATCACCTGCCGCGGCGCCATCAAATGGCTCCCGTTCCGCGTGTCCTCGTCGAAGAAGAGCTTGAAACCAGGGTGGACGTACGACTGCATCGTCTTGATGAGATAGTTGTACGTGTTGACCTTCGTATGAGCCGGGCCGAGGCCGTCGACGCTCTTTATCAGGACGACGCCGGGGTGGGCCCCGATGAGCTCCTCGTCCTTCAATACCTCTCGGTTCACCTGATGAAAGACGAGCGCCTTCTCGGGCAGGTTGTCCTTCTCGACGATCTCCGAAAGATACGCGCCGACGTCGTTGACCACCTCACCGGTCGTTTGGCCATAGTAGACGCCCGGTTGCTGCTTTGGCTTCATCGCCCACTCGGGGTCGAGCGCCAGGCCCACGTCCGGCTCGTGCAAGTAGCTCTCGAAGGACTTCACCTCGGTCAAGAAGTCCGAATGACCCGGTTGAACGTTGAGCAAGAGCAGGGCCTTGGCTTGACGCGCGGCGCGCAGGTATTGGTCGACGACCGAATCGTCCACACGACGGCGGAACTTTCCGTCCGGTCCGGCGCCCGATTGGACGACCACGGCGATGAGCTCGAATACCGGCAAAGGCTTGCGCCCGTCCGCGTAGTGCGACGCTTCGGTCTCCAGCGCGCGGGCGCGCGCCTGAAGATTCCCCAAGAGCGACCCGAGGGCCGGGGCGCCGGGGGTTCCGCAATACCCCACGAGGCGATACTCCGGAAAGAGGGCGCGTCCCCCCCGCGGAAGCTCCTTGAGGGGCTCGGGAGGGGACGGCGCCGCGGACGAGGCCGGCGTGGCCGGCGGCGGTTCGACCCCGGCGCGTCGACCGCCCGCCACCGCGGCGCTCACCGGCGGGCCCGAGGCGCCGCAGCTGATGGCCAATCCGAGCACGACCAGGGCCGAAGAACCTGCAGCGTAGAGTCCGCGAAGCACGTTCGGGCAGGATACTTCACGTCGGCCGGACGAGTTAACGAACTTGTTTCGACGTCTGGGTTACCCCCTCGTGGAGCGCGTCGCCGCTTTCCCCAGCGCGAGCACCGCGTCGTACTCGTCCGCCGTGACGGGCACGACGGATAGCCGGACCTGACGGAAGATCATCATCTTGCGGAGCACCGGATGCTCGCGCATCTCGTCGAGCGTGACGGGCCGACCGAGCGCGCGGACCGGCTCGACGTCGACGGCGCTGAAGTCGTCCGTCGTCGTCGGGTCCTGATAGGCCTCGCGCGACACGCGGGCGACGCCGACGACCGCCTTGCCCTCGTTCGAGTGGTAGAAGAGGCACAGGTCGCCCTTCTTCATTTGGCGCAAGTTGTTGCGCGCCGTGAAGTTGCGCACGCCGTCCCAGGACGCACGGCCTTCGGAGACGAGTCGGTCGAACGAGAACGCGGAAGGTTCGCTCTTGATGAGCCAGTGCCCACGAGTCGCCATGGTCGCTCGAGAGCACACCTCTCGAGGTTCTTCAAGTTCTCGGCAGGCGTCCGATCCGCGCCGGATAGGAGCGTCCGTCGCGCCGTCTGCGTTATAAGGCCGCCCATCATGAGGGCCGCCGGATTGGTTTGCCTCGCGTCGATGGCCTTGCTCGCCTGCGGGGCGGCCGGCGGCACGAGGACTTCCCCGCCGGCGGTCGCGGCCCCGGCGGTGGCGATCGAGGCTCCGCTCGACGCGTCGACGCGCGAGCCCGAGGTGGACGTGTCGACACCTCAGGCGGCCGGGACGGCGCCCGACGCCGGTCCGTCCGAACCTCCGCCCAGCCCGGAGCCGGAGGCTCCGTCGAGCGCGTGCAACGAACAATCGCCGCAGGAGTTCCTCGTCCGCGGCAACTTCTTGAGGACCCCCGACGGCAACCTGCGGGCCATCCAATACCGGACGGACCAGTACGGGTACTATAAGGGCTTCGGTCACCCCGGCCCGGACGCCCAGCCACCGACGGTGTTCGTCGTGTCGACGACGTTCATGGGCCTGCCCGTCCGGATGCACCGCAAGATCGTCCCCGCGCTCGCGTGCGTCGAGCAGGAGATCCGTCGTACGTGCGCGGACCATCCCTATACGGCGCACGCGCTCGCCGGGATCCGCACACGCAACACGTACCGCGGCGGCGAGGTGACGAACCACGCCTACGGCATCGCGATCGACGTCGACCCGGACAGGAACACGTGCTGCGGCTGCGTGAAACCGTGGAACGATGCGCCGATCTGCAAGCGGCCGGCGAAGACCGAGTACGACCGGATGGCCATGCCGGAGTGCTGGGTGCACGCGTTCGAACGGTTCGGCTTCTACTGGCTGGGGCACGACGCGCTGCGCGACACGATGCACTTCGAGTTCCTCGGCGATCCGGATCGGATCACCCGCACGCCGGCGACCACCGGCGCCCGGGAGCCCGAACGTTGAGTGACCCCCTGCTTAGTCCGCACGCTCGAGCCGCCTGCCGAAGAATCGAACGAGCTCTTCGTGGCGTGCGCGCGCGTCGCTGAAGCCAATCTCGATGAGGCGGCCGGCGAAGCCGCCGTCGAAGAGGACGTACGAGAGCAGATCCGCCTCCTGCTCGCCCTCGGCGATCCGGCGCACCGCCCGCCCGACGAGGCCGCGCGCGCGCCGGGCGAACTCGGGGGACCGCGCATAGTCCGCCGCGAGGACGCCGATGTCCTCCGAAGCGCGAACGTAGACGACGTCGAGCGGCCGGAGCGAGCTCGTGCCGCCGCGCCGCAGCTCGTCGTTCAGGTCCTCCTTGAAGCGCGGGCCGAACCGGCGCGTCCCTGCCGCGAGCACCGCGTTGAGCCGCTCGAGGCGGTCGATGTCGTTCTCGATGCGATCGAGGAGCAGCGCGTTCATCGCCTTGCCGAAGACGAAGAGCGGATCCGGGTACTCGAGCTCGCGAGCTTCGGCGAGCGATGGCGGCGGCTCGACCTCGCGGATGTACCGCGGGTTGACGACGATGAGCCGATCCGCCCCGAGGCGCCGCGCCGGAGAGAGGGGGACGTTCTGGCGCAACCCCCCGTCGCAGTAGAAACGGCCGTGGATCGGCACGGCCGGGAAGAGCACCGGCACCGCGGCCGACGCGAGCGCGTGCTGCGTGTCGATCGTCGCCTCTTCCGCGCGCATCGTCGGATCGCGGCTCCACCGCGGCAGGCCCCCCTCGCGCCGCTGGACGAAGACCACGGTACGACCGCTCGCGACGTGGGTCGTCGAGATCGACATGGCGGCCAGCCGGCCGGCGCGCATGTGCTGGGTGATGGCCCCCGGCGGCACCGAGTCGCGGACGATCCGCTCGATCCCCGCGGGGTCGAAGACCCCGCCCCGACGCTTCTCGCCGCCGGACGTGCGGCGCGATCCCCGCCCCACCATGCGCGCCGCGAGGTGGAGCATCTCGCCGGGAGAGGGCCGGATGATGTCCTCGAGCTTCAGATCGAGCCATCGTTGGGCGAGCATCTCGCCCCGCACGACGGGCTTGTCGGCGTGCGCGGCGAGCATGATCGCGTTGATGCTCCCCGCGGACGTGCCGGAGATGACGTCGATCGGCGCAGGCCTCCCGAGCACGCGCGAGACTTCTTCGAGGACGTAGCGGACGATGCCGACCTCGTACGCGCCGCGGGCGGAGCCGCCGGCGAGCACCAGTCCCACGCCCGAGCCCATTTCATCGAGTGTAAGCTCCAGGGGGTTTTCCTCGCCTCCCAATCAGGTGAAGAGCGCGAGACCTGGGACCGCGTCCACCGACGTCGCACCGTCACCCACCGATCTTGCGTTCCCGGGCGCGCGGTGTCGATTGAGGGTTCCTCGGCCGCCGCGCCCAGGGTACCGCTAAAGCTTCGGGCCACATCGGGGGTGGGTGAGAGCTCGCGGAGGTAGAGCGCATTGTTCGTGTATCCGTTCCTGGCGGCGTCGCTGGTCCTGTCCGCCGGCTCCGGTACCCCGCGCTCCTGCCCCCGCGGAATGGCTCTCGTCGGCACTTTTTGCATCGACCGGTACGAAGCGTCGCTCGTGGAGGTTCTGCCGGGCGGGTCCGAGCGGCCGTGGCCCTATTTCGACGTCCTCCGGCCCGGGGTCGCCGTGAGGGCGATCAGCGCCCCCGACGTCTTCCCGCAGGGATACGTGAGCGGTCTCCAAGCGCGGGCCGCGTGCGCACGAAGCGGCAAGCGCCTCTGCAAGCCGGCCGAGTGGAAGAACGCCTGCATGGGGCCAAAGCGGAGCGTCTTCCCCTACGGCGATCGGCGTCTGACGGGTCGGTGCAACGACGACGGTCGCAGCGCGATGCTGCGGCTCTTCCCGCGCCTCGACAGCCGCCCCGATCACAAGTGGATGTGGGGCGCCGCGGGGAACATGATCGATCCGCGACTGAATCAGATGCCCCGCACCTTGGTGCGCACCGGCGAACGGCCGGGCTGCACGAACGAGTACGGCGTGTTCGACATGGTGGGAAACCTGCACGAGTGGGTGGAGGACCCGGCCGGGACGTTCCAGGGCGGCTACTACCTCGATACGCACCTGAACGGAGACGGGTGCAACTACCGCACGACCGCCCATCCGATCTCGCACTACGACTACTCGACCGGATTCCGCTGCTGCTCCGATCTGGACTGACACGCCGAGTCAGCTCCGCGACGAGCGAAGGAGAGTCCGGACGAACGCTTTCGAAAGCGCTAACCCTAGGGGTATGGCTACCCCCTTGCGCGGGCGCCTCGCCGACGCCGCCGCCCGGTTC
>DATGJA010000307.1:0-5038 GCA_035295445.1 Polyangiaceae bacterium
CAGCAGCACCATGCTGACGGGCGGTGAGCTCTACGGCATTCGCTTCCCCGACTCTCTCTTCGACATGAACTACCTGCCGAGCTTCACGATCAACGGCACGGTTTCGGCGTCGACGGTCGGAGCCACCTACACGTCGCAGCCGGCCGCCGCCCTCCTCGGGCTGACGCTGACGAACGCCGCCACCGCGACCTGGCCGGCGACCGTCACGACCGAGGTGGACCAGGACAAGGACATGAATCCGGGAGTGACGGCCTCCGTCGCCACCGGAACGAACGCGAGCAACGTCCAATACATGAACGTCCCCTTGGACATCTTCAAGACGGCCCGCGCCGACAAGCTTTACCTGGCGATTCGTCAGGTGACGCAGATCACGGCGACCGTCTCCGACTGCGATCACGCCGCGGGGACCGTCGCCATCCCGCAGCTTCCGAGCGGGTCCGGCAACTATGCGATCAATTCCCACATCATCGGCTGCGAGGTCGCCGGCGGCACGACGAACTGCAGCACCCAGCAGGCGCAGTTCGTCGACAACAATGGGCCGATCTTCACGCCCTCGTCGACGACGTTCTCATCGGCTCGCGTCGCCGCCGGCGCGACCTGCGCGACGGTCCGCAGCCAGTTCCCGTGAACCCGCTCGTTCGCGACCGAGACGTCGCCTTCCTGCTCTACGAGGTCCTCGACGTCCTGTCGCTCACGAGGCTCCCCTTCTTCGGGGATCACGGACGCGACACGTTCGACCAGTTCCTGGCCACGACGCGGCGGCTCGCCCGGGAGGTGCTCTATCCAGGGTACCGCCCGATGGACGAGGCTCCGCCGCGTTTCGAGCGTGGGGCCGTCGCCGTCCACCCCGTGATGAAGGCCATCTACCCGCGGCTCGCGGCGCTCGGGATGGCCAACGCGCCGCGTCCGGCGGAGGTCGGCGGGCAGCAGTTCCCCTTGGCGGTGACGACGCTGGCGAGCTCGTACCTCATGGCGGCCAACCTGAGCGCGTACGCCTACGTGGGCCTCACCGCCGGGGCGGCCCACCTGCTCGAGGCCTTCGCGTCCGAGGAGCTCAAGGCACTCTACATGCGTCCGCTCTACGACGGCCGGTGGACCGGGACCATGGCCCTCACCGAGCCGCACGCCGGGTCGAGCCTCGCTGACGTCCGTACACGCGCGACGCCGGCGTCGGGGGGCCACTACGAGATCCGCGGGTCGAAGATCTTCATCTCCGGCGGCGACCACGATCTCACCGACAACATCGTGCACATGGCGCTGGCGCGCATCGACGGCGCCCCCGCCGGGATCAAGGGTGTCTCGCTCTTCTGCGTGCCGAAGATGCGCGTCGAGCGCGGCGACCTCGTGCCCAACGACGTGAGCGTCGCCGGAGTGATCCACAAGATCGGTTGGCGCGGCCTGCCGAGCCTCGCCCTGTCGTTCGGGGAGCGCGGCGATTGTCGGGGTTGGCTCGTCGGCGAGCCGCACCGCGGCATCCGCTCCATGTTCCAGATGATGAACGAAGCGCGCCTCATGATCGGCGTGAACGGCGTCGCGACGGCGTCGGTCGCCTACCACGAAGCACGCGCGTACGCCGAGTCGCGCCCACAGGGCCGGCTGCCGGCGGCGAAAGACCCGGCCTCGCCGCAGGTGCCGATCGTGGAGCACCCGGACGTCCGGCGGATGCTCCTACGGCAAAAGGCCATCGTCGAGGGGGGCCTGGCGCTCCTCGCGCGGGCGGCTCTCTACGCCGACCTCGCCGCCTACTCGCAGGACGAGGCCGAGCGGGCGAGGGCCGAGCTGCTCCTCGGTCTCCTCACGCCGGTCGCCAAGTCCTTCCCCGCCGAGCGCGGGTACGAGGCGAACGTCCTCGCCCTGCAGGTGCACGGAGGCTACGGCTACTCGAGCGAGTACTTGCCCGAGGCGTGGCTCCGCGACCAGAAGCTCAACAGCATCCACGAAGGGACGACCGGAATTCAGGGGCTCGATCTCCTGGGTCGCAAGGCGGTCGCCGGCGGGGGCGCGGCCATCGCGGCGCTCGACGAAGAGATCCGACGGACTGCGACGAGGGCGGCGGGCGCAGGCGTCGACGCAGACCTCGTCGCGGCCGTGGTCCAGGGGACGGGCGACGTGCTGGCCGTCACGGCGCACCTGGGCGCGAGGGGCCTCGCCGGCGACGTTGAGGGGATGCTCCTCCACAGCGCGGATTATCTCGAGCTCTTCTCCATCCTCGTCGTGGCCTGGCAGCACCTCGCGATGGCGGCGTGCGCGACGGCCGGCGCCTCGCGCGGCGACCACGACGCCGCCTTCTACCGGGGCAAGGTCCTGGGGGCCGCGTACTTCATCCGCACCGAGGTCCCCCGGATCGCCCAGCTTTGCGCGCTCTGCCGCTCGGGCGAGGACTCCTACGCCAGGATCCGACCCGACGAGCTCTGACGGGGGCGTGATATACGCGGTGCCCCCGCGTCTGCGATGTCCCCTTCTCTCTCCGCTTCCGCCGCCGCGTCCTGGCTTGGAACCTGGTCCAAGCCTCCTGACCGCCCGGCGCAGATCGCGCTGGCCATCGCGGTCGCCCTCGCGCTCTTCGCGATCGCCCCGGGCGGCACGGAACGCCTGGCGTCCGCCCTCGATTTCGCCGGCCTCGCCGACCTGTCGCAAAAGAGACGCTTCCTTCTCGTCACGTCCTTCACGACGGCGTTCCTGTCGCTCGCGTACGTCGCGATCTACCTTCGGGGCGGCCCCCGCGCGGCGGAGGCGACGACGTTCTGGCTCCAGGCGCGGGCGCTGTCGCACGGCAGCCTCTCGTGGGTCGCGCCCGACCCGACGGCGAACTTCCGCGCGGCCCAGGTCATCCTCGTACCACCTGACCGGCTCACGGCCGCGGAGCCCCCCGGCTTCGCGTTCTTGCTCGCGGCCACGTTCCTCGTCGGGGCGCCGATGCTGATCGGACCCGCGATCGCAGCGGCGCTCGTCGCCGCGACATGGGCCCTTGCCCGCGAGATCGCCGTCGACGCGGGTTTGCCCGACGCGCGCGCGGAAGCGGTCGCCCGGACCGCCGCGGGGCTGTCGGTCGTCTCGGTCACGTTGCGGTACCTCACCGCCGAAACCGTCCCCCATGCGGCGGCAGGCCTGGCGGTGGCGCTCGCGCTGACGAGCGCGTTGCGGGCGGGGCGGACGTCGCGACGCTTGTACTCGGGCGCGGGGGGCGCCGTGGGCTTCCTGGTCGCGACCGATCCGGCCGCCTCGCTCGCGGCGGGCGTCGCCGTCGTGTGGATCGCGGCGCGCCGCCCGCAGGCCGTCCGGTCCATCGCGCGCGCGGGGATCGCCGCGACACCCGGAGTTCTGCTTCTTCTGATCGCCAACCGCGCCGCGACCGGACACGCGTTCACCTCGGCGGCGTCCCTCTACGCAAGCGCGATTGCGCCCGCCGGCGACACGGCGAGCTTTCGCCACGCGGCCGCAGCGGTGCTCCGGTGCGTCCGCCTGCACGCGGCGGACGTGGCCAACCTCGAGCCGCTCCTCCTTTTGGCGGTCATACCCTTTTGGCGCCGCGTGAGCTCCCACGGCACGCTCGTCGCCGCGCTGACGGTCCTGGGCGGAGCCGCGATGCACCATCGCCTGCTGGCGGACCCCCAAGCGGCCGGCGCCGCCGCCGGTGCGCTGGGGCAAGCCCTTCCGATCGAGCATGCGTTGATGGCGCTCGGCCTCGGCCTTGCCATACGGGGGGCGCTCGGCCGGGCGGCCACCGGGGTCTTCGCGCTCGCGGCGGCGGGCTTCGCACTCCATACGTCGTCCGACCACCTCCGACGGGCCAACGAGGACCTGGGCCGCCCTCGCTACGAGTCGGACGTCGTGCGCGAGGCCAACGTCACGCACGGACTGCTGTTCTTCGACGACGACCTCGGGTACGCGCTCGCCTACGATCCGGCCACGCCCGCCAGCCACGGGGTCGAGGCCGTCCGGATGCGGGGCGACGACCACGACCGCCTCCTCTTCGACGCCCTCGGCCACCCGCCCAGCCATCGGTACTCGACCTCCGGGCCCGAAGGCTCCGCCGTGACGTTCTGGACGCCGGGCGGCGGCAGCAACGATTTCTGGCGCTTCGAGGCCGAAAGCGAGTGGCCCCCGGTGAGGCAATCGCCGACCGGATCCGCCTCGGTCGAAGAGCTGCCCGGGGCCTGCGCGTTCGGCGGACGGGTGGTAGCGGTCACGGGCTCGGCGGCCGGACCCGCCTCCGTGTGGCTCGAGCTTCCAGCGCCCCGGGAACCGACCCTATCGCCGACGCGGAGCTGGACCGTCATTCCGCGCGTGCTCCAGCACGGGACCGCCGGCGCCGGGACCCTGACTCTTTACCTCACCTGGCCGCTGACCTCGCCGAGCGGGTCGATGGGCGAGGGTCCGGTAGGCCCAGCGGCGCAATGGACGTGGAGCGACGCCGTTAACCGCCCGACTTGTATCGAGTTATCCGGCCAGACGGTGACGCTGAGCGACGGGTCGTCCCGCGCGTGGTTGCGCCTGGAGGGGGCAGACGGAAGGGTCGGGCTCGACGCGATCTCGCTGCGCGCGAGGTAGGAGGCGCGGGCGCGGCCGCGAACCGCGGCGAAACCGTACGGAGTGCGATTGACGAGCCGTAAGTCTCGGTGATAGCGATATTTTCTGGCATCGATTGCGCCTGCACGGAGCGGAGCGATCATGACGAAGAGCGAACTTATCGACGCGCTGGCCGCACGCCGCGCCGATCTCACGAAGGCGCGAGCAGAGCTGGTGGTCAACTGCGTGTTTGACGCGATGACGGAGGCCCTGCAACGCGGCGAGGGAATCGAGATCCGTGGTTTCGGCAGCTTCACGGTGAGGCCGTACAAGCCCTACTCGGGCAGAAACCCCCGCACCGGCGAGCCGGTCGACGTGCCTGCCAAGCGCTTGCCCTTCTTCAAAGTGGGCAAGGAGCTGAAAGAAATCGTCAATGGCAGCCGCCACCTGCCCATTACCGGCGGCAAGGACGAGGAAGAAGACAAGTAGCAGTCCCATGTCTTCCACGTTTCGGCCGGTGCCCGAGCAG
>DATGJA010000308.1:0-14525 GCA_035295445.1 Polyangiaceae bacterium
GGGAGCGGCGCTCATGAACGCCGCGCTACCTCGTGTTATAAAGGCCGGGGTGGATCGGCCGCGAGGTTCCGGGGGACCCGCTTCGGGAGCGGAGCGGGGCGCGGAGCTCGAAGCCACGTTTTACACGAACGTCCGCGCCACGGTCGCGGGCTGGGTTCGGCGGCTCGCGGCGTCGCCGGCCGAATCGGCGGCGATTGGCCAGGAGGCGGCCGCCCTCGCGAACGTCGCCCGGGGACGCGGCGCGGTGGGGCTCGTGGCGCCGCTCGTCGCGGTCCAGCAGGCCTCGCAAGGTCCGATCGCGAACCTGGTTCGCTCCGTCCACGACCTCGCCCAGACCCTCGCGATGATGCCGGGCGCCGGGCCGGCGGCGCCTGGACCCGTGGCGGGCGGCAAGACGGTTCGCATGAACGTCGAGGAGGCCGTACGCGGTGGGCTCGTCGGCGGGCCCCCCTCCTCTCCCCCGGGCAAGGCGCCGTCGGACGTACCCCCGCCGTTGCTCTCGGATTCGATCGCCCCGCCTCCGCTGATTCCGGCCGCCGGGCCGCCTCCACGAGGCGGCGACCGGACCGTGCTGCTCAACCCGTCCGCGACCCCGGCGCCGCCGAGCCCCGCGATAGGCGCAAAATCCCGGGCGCCGGCGGTCGGAATGGGCGACTCCCAGAAGGTCGGGGGAGAGGCGGCGCCCCCCAAGCTCCTCGTCAAGAACATCCTCATCCACCGCAAGGCGTTCACGGGGTCCGGCGCGGCGGTCCCGGACCCCTCTGCGATCCCGGGCGGGATGTCGGGCGGCGCTTCCCGGGGCCCCGGACCGTCGGAATCGCTCGGCGCCGTTCCCAAGCTGCCGGCATTCTCCGAGTCGATGGAGCCGCCGTTGCCCGGCCGCATGCCGCCGCTCGCCATTCCCTCGCCGCTGCCGACTCCCTCCCCCCCGTGGGGCTCCAAGGGCCGGGGCTCGGGGTCTTCTCGGGGTTCGCGCGACGCGCCGCCGCGGGGCCGCAGCGGCCGGCGGGACGCGATCCCCGTTTGGGCTTACGTGATCGGCGGCGCCATCGTCTTTCTCGGCTTGTGCATCGGCCTGCTCGTCCTCCTCGTGCGTCCCCACAAGAGCGATGCCGACGCGAGGGTCGACGGGGGAAGTGCGGACAACCGCTCCGCGTCGGGCGGGGGGGACTCCAACAAGACGACCGACGATGCGGCCGGCCCGCCGCGTTCGATCAGCATGGGCGAGCAGAGCCCGCAGCTCCGTCAGCTCATCGAGCGAGAGGGGACCGACGCGGCCAAGTGCCGCACCGATCCGAGCAAGTGCTGGCGATGGAAGGCGGGTACGACCACGGTCGACAGCGGCGGGCCAACCGCGCTTCCCCCGTCGCTGGACCTGAGCCTCCACGACACGTGGGTGAGGCGCCTTCGGATGCCGCGAGATTTTCCCTCGTGGGACGACGGCGTGGTCAAGGGGTTCTTCGACTCGGGCGCCTACACCATCACCGGGCACGAGAACTTCCAGACATCGCTGCGGCGGTGCTCGGCGTATCGGGACATCATCGACGCGAAGCTCGAGAAGTACCAGGCGCCGAAGTGGCTCTTCGCGGTCGTATTCCAAGAGAGCGGGTGCAGCCCGAGCGCGACCTCACCCGTCGGCGCCACCGGCCTCTGGCAGCTCATGTCGCAGACCGCGCGGCTCTACGATCTCGACGTCGTCGAAGACGAGATCGACGAGCGGCTCAATCCGTTGAAGGAGACCGAGGCCGGCGTCCGCTTCCTCGTCGACCTCTGGCGCGTCTTCCGATCGTGGGACCTCGCGCTGGCGGCATACAACATGGGGCCGTACGGCCTCGCGCAGCGAATCCAGCGCGTCGGCGGCCACGCGACGTTTTGGGATCTCCGTCGCGCGGGAATGCTTCCCGAGGAGACCGCGAACTACGTGCCGGCGATCGAGGCCTTCGCGCTGATGGACGAGAACGCGACGCAGCTCAACTTCCGATCGAACGAGGGTCTCCGAAGCGAGAGCACCGCGGAGCTTCCGGTCACGCCGGGCATCCGCCTGAGCCTCATCGCGCGGGCCGCGCGCACGAGCACGGCGTCGATCCGCCAGCTAAACCCCGAATTTTTGGGCCCGAACGTCACCCCCGGCAAGCGCAAGGTTCGCATCCCCTTCGAGCCGGACGTCCCGAATGCGCTCCAGTTCTTGAAGGACTACAAGAACGACGACAACTGGGACAGCTGCGTCCCCGACGACTTCGACTGGGGAGGCCGCGTCGCCTTCGACCCGAGCAAGTACCCGAACTGCAAGCCAAGGACGCTCCGCTGACTTCACCGCCGACGCCAGACGGAGGCCTTTGCGACCAGTGCACCCACTGCAAGTCCATCGCTTCGAACCGCGGTTCCGTCTTTCGACGCTGTCTACTTCACGACGTCGATCCGCGATACGCCAAGTACCCGCGGCTTCCCGTCTTGGAGTGCGCCGGCTTCGCTCGAGCGGGCGGACCATGGCCCGCGGGGTGCTAAGCTCGAGTCCGCATGAAGGCGCGTGATCTGACGTTCGACGTGCTCGCCGCCGTCGACCACGTTCGCCGCGCCGACCCCGCCCTCGGGCGCGTCGTGGACGCCGTCGGCGCCTTCCGCATCGAGCTCCTCGAGACGCCTAACGTCTTCGGCGCCTTGTCGAGGGCCATCGTCTACCAGCAGCTGCACGACAAGGCTGCCGCGACGATCTTCGGACGGGTCCAGGCCCTGTTCCCGAAGTCGGCCGGCGGGCCGACGGCACGTCAGATCCTCGGCGCGCCAGAGGACAAGCTCCGCGGCGCGGGCCTCTCGCGGTCCAAGCTCCTCTCGCTGCGCGATCTCGCGCAACACGCCGAGGAGGGCCGCATCCCGACGCTCGCCCAGGTCCGGAAGATGGAGGACGAGGCCATCATCGAGCACCTGACCCAGGTGCGCGGCATCGGGCGCTGGACGGCGCAGATGCTCCTCATCTTTCGCCTGGGCCGCCCCGACGTTCTCCCCATCGACGACTACGGCATCCGCAAGGGGTTCGGGGTCGCCTTCCGCAAGCGAGACCTACCTTCCCCGCGCGACGTAGAGAAGCGCGGAGACCGCTGGCGGCCGTACCGGACGGTGGCCAGCTGGTACCTCTGGCGCGCGGCGGACCGCGCCAAAGCCCGCTAGCGGTCCGCTGGCGGGTGTTCCCAGTTTGGCGCGTCGTCCGCCCTGTCGCCTCGCACGAGCTTGCGGACTCAGTCCCGAGCGGACGCGTAATGCTCGCGCACCGACCGCCCGTGGGGGCGTTCATCGCAACCACCTCCGCTACGTAGTCGCGGTAGCGGTACGTGACGGTCGAGACGCTTTCCGCGCCCGTCGATTCGCAAGCTTCCCCCGCCGAATTCCGCCCCGGCCACGGGGCGACGGTCCGAGCGCGCGGGCGAGCGACGCGACGATCGCCCCCGCCCGAGAGGCGGCCACGTCGGCGCCGAGGCCCGAGCGAACCGTGGTCAGGTTGACGAGACGGTTCGACGACCTTCGGCTTGGTGCCCGTCAGCGCCGCGGCGATGGTCCCGATGTCGGCGGACGTGTACGTGTACGGGCCGGTGCCCATCGCGGATGGTGAGCACACCCCCGGCGATCATGATGAACTTGTCGAAGGTGCCGCCCGAGATCTTGAGCGGCGCCTGAATGGCCGCCATGTCCGCGCGGACGCGAAGCTGCCCGCGTCCGCGTCGGTCAAGGTGACGACCGTCGTGGGGTACGTCTCCGACCCGCCAGACAGGCTAGCCAGCAGATCGGTGAAGCACTCCTCGATCTGGTCGGCGGTCGGGTGCCCCGCCGGAACGGGCGAGGCCACCTGATTGAAGAAATATGTCTGGATGTCCGGGTCGGCCAGCTCGGCCGCGACGATCGCGTTGATGGCGCCGCGGCTCCCGGCGTGCCCACCGAAGCGGGAATAGAGCGCGCCGCCGCCAGCCCCCTCGCTCCCCGCGTCGGACGCTCCGTTCGTCCCGCGGTCGGGCGAAGGCCCGGACGCGTTGTCATCGCCGCTGCAGGCGGCGACCGCACCGCAGGCAGCCAAAGTTCCAAGCCCGAGGACCACCCATCGCACGTTCAAGGCACACCTCTCTTCTGCCCCCGTTTCGGGAAGCAAGGCGGGGCGCCGCTGGTCGTGCGCTCGGCGGTTGTGACGCTGTTGCGACCGAAGTACGCGCGAGGGAGGATGGCGGTTGCGTCCCGGGCCGCGTAGTCGATCCGCCGCGACGCCAACCGCCCAGCAGACATCGATCCCCCGCGGAGATCCCGCCATGACCACCCGTCCCCTTCTCGAAGAGCGAGCCGTCGCGCCCGCCGCCCTGGCGAAGATGCAGACCTTCCACGCCCCCGTCCTGGGCGAGGTCCAGGAGGCCGTGCGCCGCGACGCGGTCGTCGTGGTCGGGATGGCTCAGAACCCCCACGTACGGAAGGTGCGCGTCGCCCTCCGCGAGGCGGGAATCGCCCACACGTACCTAGAATACGGCAGCTACTTCTCCCGGTGGAGGGAACGGCTCGCCATCAAGCTATGGACCGGGTGGCCGACGTTCCCGCAGGTCTTCGTCCACGGCGTCCTCATCGGGGGTGAAGACTTGACGAAGGCGGCGATCGCCGACGGTTCGCTCACGTCCTCGCTCGCCGCGGGTGCGGCCCCCGCGCTGTCGGGCTGACGCGCGTCGCCCGCCGGTCGCGACGATGCGCATCCTGGGCGTCTCGGGCAGTTTGAAGGAGGGCTCGGGCAATTTCGTGCTGCTCGAGACCGCCGCCGCCCGCGCGCCGGTCGGGGTCGAGGTCGTCATCTTCGACGGCATCCGCAATTTGCCGCCGTTCAGCCCCGACCTCGAGTCGCCGGACACCCCCGCCGCCGTGACGCTGTGGAAGCAGGCCGTCGCGGAGAGCGACGCGCTGCTGGTCGCCTCCCCGGAGTACGGCTTCAGCCTGCCGGGGGTGCTCAAGAACGCGATCGACTGGATCATCGGCTCGGGCGAGCTCGAGCGAAAAGTCGTGGCCATCACCGCGGCGGTCAACCACCGCGAACGCGGACGGCGCGGACTCGAAGCCCTTGCGCATACGCTGCGTGCCGTGAGCGCGCGCGTCGTGGCCGGCCAACCCATCGCGCGGGGGCCCACGTTTGACGCCGACGTCGTCGCTGTTCTCGACGCGATCGTCCTCGAGGTGACGACGCCGGAAGAGGAGCCTGCCCACGGTCTCGGCGTGGCCATCCGTCCGGCCGCGCTCGTTCGTGAATGGGTCGTCGCCTTCAACCAGGCGGACGCGGACCGGCTCGCCACGTTCTACGCGGCGGACGCGACGAACCACCAGGTGGCCGAGGCCCCCGTCCAGGGACGCGACGCCATCCGGGGGATGTTCGCGGACGGCTTCGCCCACGCCAGGATGGTTTGCGTCGTCGAGAACGTGTTCGAGGACGGCGAGTGGGCGATGCTCGAGTGGCGCGACCCCAAGGGACTCCGCGGCTGCGGCTTCTTTCAGGTGAAGAAGGGGCTAATCGTCTTCCAGCGCGGCTACTGGGACAGGCTCACCTTTCTCCGGCAGCAGGGGTTGCCCCTGCCGCGCGTATGACGTGACGGTTCGGATCCCTTGACCGCCACCGTTCACCTTCCCAGGCAGCTGACCTGGAAGCCCGCGAGCGTTTTCGGCGTCGGCAAGCGCAAGGTGAACGCGACGCTGCGTCCGCCGCCCGTGAGGGTGACGGGGCCGGGAAGCTCGAAGGGGCCCCCGTCGGGCGGCGTGACCGACGAGATGGCCATGACGTACGTCTGCGATCCGACCGCGAACCCGAACGTCGGATACCCGCTCAGCGCCTGCTCGAAGCTCACGATCGTGCGCTCTTGCAGGTCGGAGGGCGGGCCATAGAACAATCGAAAGGCCGCCGAGCCGACGTCGTTTTCGAGCGGCTCGGTCACGACGATCGCGCTCCCGTCGGTGCCGTCGGCGACGTACGCCACGGCGCCCGGAAGGTCGACGGCCGGCAAGCCCGCCACCGTGCTCGGATCGACGAGCGTGAGCGGTGTCGCCGCGCCGGCGTCCATGCCTTCGATCCGCGACTTGCCGGATCCCTCGGGGCCCAGGGTCATCGAGGTCGCCGTGGCGCCCGCAAGCTGGATATCGAGATCGCGGGGCGCGGTCGATCCGTCGGCGCTCTGGAAGGTCTCGATGTCCTCGCTCGCGCCGTTCGATCCGGAGCCGATGACGTCCTGGCGGACGAGCGATCCACCTACCTCGACGAACACGCGCGCGATCGATGGCTGCCCCGGAATGCCGCCGTCGTCGACGACGTAGATCGTCCCCGCCGGGTCCTTCCCGACGCCCAAGATACTTCCGAGCGTGGTGGGTGCGGAGGCGAGCGGGTCGCAAGCGACCTCGGCCGCGGTCTCGCCGCCCTCGACGGGTCCGGCCTCCTTGGAACCAGCGACGCCCCCTGCGGCGACCGAGGCGCCGCCGCCACACGCTGTCGCGGCCAGGAGGGGTAAGAGAAAGAGGGGCGTGAGAGCTTTCATTTTTGCGGAGCGGACCGCGTGCAATCGATTGCTATTGACCCCGAGACGGGGCCTTGCGAAACGGGGTCGGCAGAAGAACTCTGCCACGAGGGGGATCGATGAACCACTGCGCCTGCGAGGCCAGGACGAGCATCTGGCGGCGGCTGCCGGCCCTCCCGGCCATCACGCTCGTCCTCCTTCCCAAGTGCCCAGCGTGCCTGGTGGCGTGGGCAGGCGTTCTCGGCGCGTGGGGCGCCGGGCGGTTCTGGCACTTGCCGCTCGGCGTGTGGATCGCGTTGGTGCTCGCCGCGACGGTGATCGGCGCCGTCACGGTCCGCGCGATTCGCACGCGACAACCTGGGCTCGCGCTCGCCGGCTGTATGGCGACCGGCGCGCTCCTCGCCGCGAAGTTCTTCGTCGATTCGCCGCCGCTCGTCTACGGAGCGGCGCTGGTTCTGATCCTGACGGCGACCGGAGATCGATGGGTTCGCCGCAGCGCCTGACGTTTGCCCACGACATAGCGAAAGGACGACGATGGCCACCCATGCTCCGCAGCCCACCCCCCCGGTCTCGCGCATCCGCCGACCCCGTGTACGCAAGGACCTGAGGAGGCTCTCGCAGCACGAGCTCAACGAGCTCCGTCATGCGTACGAGGGTCTTTACGCGATAGGCAATGCCGCGGACGACCGCGGCTACGAGTGGATCGCGGGCCGTCACGGCTACCCGGGGAACTACTGTCATCGGGACGAAGCCGACTTCTGGATCTGGCACCGGGCGTACGTCTACGAATTCGAAGAGCGCCTGCGCGACGCGCAGGTTCGCGCGACGCACCACGCGCCGACGGTCACGCTGCCCTATTGGGATTGGACGATCTTCAATCCGCAGACCGACGCGCCGAACGGCATCCCGAAGGCATGCAACGACCCGACGTACGTCGACGACGACGGGCAGACGAAGCCGAACCCGCTCTTTAGCGCCTTCAGCATCGCGACGAACGCGCAGACCGTACGCGACACGACAGCGCTCAAGACGAACATCCCCAGCCTCAAGTCGGGCGTGGAAGGCGTCCTCGGGACGTCGGACTTCATCACGGCCTCGAATCAGCTGAACTTCGGGCCGCACGGCGCGGTCCACGTGTACGTGGGCGGCGACATGCAGTCCATCCGAACGTCCGCGTTCGATCCGATCTTCTGGCTGCACCACTGCAACATCGATCGGCTGTGGTGGCTCTGGCAGGCGCGGTACGGCAACACGACGGTGCCCGCGGCGCAGCTCTCGTTCGTCACGGCGCCGTTCACGTACCAGGGGTCGCAGACCCTCGATGCGGAGCGGTTCTTCGGTTACACGTACCGCGCCCGCGTCATCGCGCGCGAGGCTCCGGAAGTGCGCGCCGCGCTGTCGGCGAGGCTCTCCCCGCCCGCCGCCGGGGCCTCGGCGACGGCCAAGGGGGCCCCTCCGCCCCCGCTTCGCGTGGATCTGCCCGGCGCGGGCGACAAGGCCATCGCGGGGAGCCTTGTCTTTCAGGGAATGGCAAAGACGAAGGAGTCATACGAGGTTCGTGTTTTCTTGAACGAAGACGGGCCGACGACCGAGACGTCCATGGCGGGCAATCCGCACTACGCCGGCACGGTGTGGCTCTTCGGCCACGGCGAGTGCATCGGCGACCTCGGCCACTGCGACAAGCCTCTCGAGCGCCGTGACTTCGATCAGAGGCCGCCGCATCACTTGAGCCCGCACGACCTGCGGATGGACGTGAGCGCAGCCTTGAAGTCCGTGGTCGATCCCGCCGCGCCGCTGCGGGTGACGATGGTCGTGCTCGACTCGGCCGGGAGAGCGGCAGCGGCGCCGGATTTCGGCTTCGAGGGGCTGGCGCTCGAATTGGACGACTCGGCCCCGAGCGCACGCGGTGCACCGAGCTTCCGGTTCGGGTGATCGAACCACTCCGCGCGCTGGGGGGTGTCCGGGGTGTCCCTAGTCCGAACTCTCCCTTCGCTCGAGCCTTTGGACTTAGCCCGCCCCTGTTTCGAACCCCACGTCGTCGAAGTCGAGTCGCGCGCCTGGCAAGGGACTCCCCGACGAGTCGACGAGCGCGAACGAGACCCCATGCGCGCCCGCGCTTCGCGCCGCATGTAGGGCCGCGCGGGAGACGGGCACCGTCATGTCCCACGGGGCGGTGTGGGGGTGCGCTTCGCCAGCCCGCGCGCGACCGAGCCCGTACATGAAGAACGACCCGATGAACCGCTCGTGATCCTTCGAGCCGCCGCGCGGGGGTGTGCCGAAGAACATGCGCACCTCGAAGCTCTGCTCGCTGTGACGAAGGCCCGAGATCCGTAGGCGAACGTCGCGGTCCGTCTCCGGCACGCGCAAGGGAACGCTTCGTACGGACTCGATCGCCATGGCGGGTTTCGACCTCGGGAGAAGCTTGCCTCAGGATTGTCGGACACGCGCGCGTTCCGTCAAGCTCTGCTCTTGTGCGGCGGGCTCACCTTCTCGCCGCGTCGGCCGCGCGCAATTGATTCCGGCCAATTCGCCCGCGTCACGGCGCCGCGTGCGCCGCGCGATACCCCTCGGTCAGCTCGCGGCACTTCGCGTCGCAGTGGCGCTGGCCAAAGTCCATCGCGTCGAGCGGTCGAAGGAAGCGGCAAGCGGGTGTGTCGTCGCCGTCGCGCACGCGACGGATGCAGTCGCCGAGCGCCACGACGTACGGATACGCACGCGGCATGGCGGGAGAAGCCGTCGCGGCGGATGCCGCGGGCGCGGGGGCCGGCGCCGGTTGGTGCGCCAGGCGGTAGTCGTCGAGACACACCTGTGCGCACTCGCTCGGATCACCCGGAGCGAGCTGCCGGCAGAGCTCGAGGCCGGCCGTCGAGTCTCGCGCGCACAGCGCGTAGATCGCCCCGCGCGACGGCGGGTTCGACGCATCGTACGACGCCCGAACGACCGAGCTGGCCTCCCCTCGTGGAGCCGTGCGCTGGAGAACGTCGAGGATCTCCGGCGAGGGCTTCGCCGTCGATCGGGGCTGGACCTCGTCGCGGGTGACGGGGACCGGAGTCGACGCGTGCTCGGTCGCCCCCGCACAGCCCAAGGGCCAGAGCGCCAGGGAAATGGCCAGGCGACGCGCGGGGACGGCGGGCATCGGCACGTCGATCGTAGCTTGCTCCGCGAGAATCCGACCGGGGGGGCCCGAGGCGGTCCCCAGGGGCTCGAAAAGAGCGACCCGCCGTCCTAAGAGAATGCGGAGGCTGGGCGGTCCCGACCCGCACCGCTCCCTTCATGTGGCTCGTACGCATCGCCCTGAGACGCCCCTACACCTTCGTGGTGATGGCGCTGCTCATCGTGATCCTCGGCGGGATCACAATCGCCCGCATGCCGACGGACATCTTCCCGGACATCGACATCCCGGTCATCTCGATCGTCTTCAACTATGGCGGCCTCTCGCCCGAGGAGATGGAGCGGCGCGTCGTGACGAACTTCGAGCGCATGGTCACGACCGTGGTCAACGACATCGAGCACGTCGAGAGCCAGGCGATCACCGGAATGGGCGTCGTGAAGCTGTTCCTCCAGCCGGGGGCGAGCATCGAAGGCGCGACGGCGCAGGTGACGGCGGCGGCGCAGACGGCCATCCGCCAGATGCCGCCGGGGACGCAGCCGCCACTCATCCTTCGCTACAGCGCGTCGAACGTGCCGATTCTCCAGCTCGCTCTCGAGAGCGACTCTCTGAGCGAGCAGCAGCTCTTCGACTACGGCACGAATTTCATCCGCAACGACATCGCCACCGTCCGCGGCGCGCAGCTCCCTTGGCCGTACGGCGGCAAGCAGCGCCAGATCATGGTCGACACCGATCCAGCGCGCCTCTACGCGTGGGGCCTCTCCCCCCGGGACGTGAACGACGCCATCGGACGACAGAACGTGATCTTCCCGACCGGAACGGCCAAGATCGGCGTCGACGAGTACCCCATCGTCGTGAACACGAGCCCCGAGCTCCTCGACGAGCTCGGTGCGATCCCGGTCAAGACGGTGCGAAACACACCGATCTACGTCCGGGACGTCGCCAGCGTGCGCGACGGGTACGCCCCGCAGACGAGCCTCGTGCACGTCGAGGGGCACAAGTCCGTGCTGATGTCGGTCCTCAAGGTGGGGAGCGCGAGCACGCTCGACGTCGTGCGCGGGATTCGCGACGTGCTGCCCACCTCGCTGTCGCGCCTGCCGAAGGAGCTCAAGGTCGCCCTCCTTTTCGACCAGTCCGTCTTCGTTCGCGCGGCGGTCGAGGGCGTCGTCAAAGAGGCGGGCATCGCCGCGACGCTCACGGCCCTCATGCTGCTCCTTTTCCTCGGGAGCTGGCGCAGCACCGTCATCGTTCTCGTTTCGATCCCGCTGTCGATCCTCGTCTCGATCATCGGTCTCTCGCTGTGTGGCGAGACGCTCAACGTCATGACGCTCGGGGGGATGTCGCTGGCCGTCGGCATCCTCGTCGACGACGCGACAGTCGAAATCGAGAATGTGCACCGCAACCTCGCCAAGGGAAAGCCCATCGTCCGCGCGATCCTCGACGGCGCGTCGGAGATCGCGGTCCCGGCCTTCGTCTCGACGCTCTGCATATGCATCGTCTTCGTTCCGGTGGCGTTCATCGCCGGGTCGGCCAAATCGCTCTTCGTTCCGCTCGCGATGGCCGTCGTCTTCGCAATGCTCACATCGTACTTCCTGTCGCGGACGCTCGTCCCGACGATGATGCGGTACCTCATGGCTCGCGAGGCCGAGCGCCACACGCATGGACACCGCGTGCGTGCGGCGCGATCCATCGCGGCGCGCCTCGCCGCCGCGTTCGAGGCGGGCTTCGAACGTCTCCGCCACGGCTACGGGCGGTGGCTGGCCTGGGCGCTCGCGCACCGCGCGATGACCGTCGGCGTCTTCGCCGTGTTCGCGGGGGGGTCGCTAGGGCTTCTCGAGTTGACCGGGAGCGACTTCTTTCCGACGGTCGACGCGGGTCTCATCAAACTGCACGTGCGGGGACCGCCGGCGACGCGCATCGAAGAGAGCGAAAAGCGCTTCGCGCGTATCGAAGAGACGATCAGGAAGGTCGTCCCCCCCGCGCAGATCGACACGATGCTCGACAACATCGGGATCCCCTACAGCAGCATCAATCTGTCGCTGAGCGAGGGGGTCCTCGTGTCCCCGGCGGACGGGGACGTGATGATCGCCCTCAAGCACGAGCACGGCCCCACTGCCGACTACGTTCGCGCGCTCCGAAGGACGCTGCGCGACGAATACCCGGACACCACGTTCTTCTTCCTCGCCCCGGACATCTCGACCCAGGTGCTCAACTTCGGGATTCCTGCGCCGATCGACGTCCAGGTGGTGGGTTCCATCGGCAACGACGATCAGACGCAGGCGGTCGCGCGGCGGCTCGCGGACCGGATCGCAGCGATCCCCGGCGCCGCGGACGTGCACCTCGCGCAGGTGCCGAGGATCCCGGAGCTCAAGATCGACGTGGATCGGACGATGGCCGCCGAGCTCGGGATGACGGAGCGGGACGTCGCGAGTGATCTTCTCGTATCGCTCTCGTCGAGCGCCCTGGTTTCGCCGAGCTTCTGGCTCGACAAGCGCGGCGTACAATACCTCTTGGCGGTACAAACGCCCCAGTTCCAGGTCAATTCACTCGACGCTCTCGACCAGACGCCCCTCTCTGCCGGCGGTCCGCAGCCGCAGCTTCTGTCGAACGTCGCGTCCGTGTCGCGCACGTATGGTCCGGCCAACGTGACCCACTACAACGTCGCCAGGACGTACGACGTTCACGCGAACGTCGACGGGGCCGACCTCGGCTCGGTCGCGCGGGGAGTGTATCGCGTCGTGTCGGAGATGAAGGACGAGATGCCGCGTGGAACGACCGCACGCGTGAAGGGGCAGATCGAGAGCATGGAGTCGTCGTTCCGGGGGCTCGCGTTCGGGCTGCTCTTTGCCGTGGTCCTCGTCTACTTCCTCATGGCCGTGAACTTCCAGTCGTGGCTCGATCCGCTGGTCATCCTGATGGCGCTCCCCGGGGCGCTCGCGGGGATTGCGTGGATCCTCTTTCTCTCGCACACGACCATCAGCGTGCCGGCGCTCATGGGGGCGATCATGTGCGTCGGCGTGGCGACGGCCAACAGCGTACTCGTCGTCACGTTCGCTAACGGCCAGCGGCGGGCGGGTCGGGACGCGCGGACCGCGGCCCTCGCCGCGGGGATGACCCGCCTTCGCCCGGTCCTCATGACCGCCCTCGCGATGATCCTCGGGATGCTCCCGATGTCCCTCGGCTTGGGCGAAGGCGGAGAGCAGAACGCTCCCCTTGGGCGGGCGGTCGTCGGAGGCTTGCTCCTCGCGACGGTGACGACTCTCTTCTTCGTCCCTGTGATGTACAGCATCATGCGCAAGAAGGAGCCCGCGCTGCCCGACGCGGAGTTGGAGCACGTATGACAACCGGACCGCAGCCGCGCAGGGATGACGATGCGGGAGCGCGGGCCGAGGACGACCTCGGGTTCGACCTGCCCGAGCCCGCGCACCTCTCGCGAACGCGCGCGGCCATCGCGGCGCTCATCGCCGCCAGCGTCCTGGGCGCCGCTTTTGCGGCCGCTTATTTGCCGAAGCGACGCGCGCGTGCGGAGCTCGAACAGCAAGCGCGGTCGGCGGAGGACGGGCGGCTGCGCGTAGAAGTCGTGTTCCCCAAGCTTGGCTCGAGCAACCGCGCCCTGGCGCTTCCGGGGAGCGTGCAGCCGCTCATGGAGACCACGGTGTTCTCGCGCGCCAACGGCTTCGTGCACCGGTGGCTCGTCGACATCGGCGACGTCGTGGTGGAAGGACAGCTCCTCGCCGAACTCGACACGCCGGAGCTCGACCAGCAGATCGCGCAGGCGCGCGCCCAGCTCGTCCAGGCCCAGGCCGCGATCGGGCAGGCGCGCGCGAGCCGTGACTATTCCAAGAGCACGTATCAGCGCTATCGGCCGCTGACGGAGCAAGGCGTCACGTCGCAGCAGGATCTTGACCAGCGACAGGCGCAGGCCGCCGTGGACGAGGCGAACGTCAAAGTCGCCGACGCCAACGTGGCCGCGCAAGAGGCTAACATCCGGCGGCTTCTTCAGCTCAAGGGGTTCGCCCGTGTCACGGCTCCGTTCGCGGGAAAGATCACGGCGCGGACGGTCGAGATCGGCACGCTCGTGGCCGAGGGGACCGCCTCCCCCCTCTTCCGCCTGGCGGCGCTCGATCCTGCGCGCGTGTTCGTACAGGTCCCGCAGGACGTGGCACCGAGCGTTCGGGCAGAGGTGCCGGCGAAGGTCTCGGTTCGGGAGTATCCGTCGCGAGTGTTCGAGGGCAAAGTCACCCGTGCGTCCGGTGAGCTCGATCCGGCGTCGCGGACGATGAACACGGAGGTACGCGTCCCGAACGGGGACGGCGCGTTGATTCCTGGGATGTACGCGCGGGTCGCGCTCGATTTGCCGATCCCCCATCGTGTCCTGGAGATTCCGGCCACCGCTGTGACGAACGACGCACGCGGAATGCATGTCGCCGTGGTGGGTCCCGACGGCGTCGTGCATCAGACCCCCATCGTTGTCGAGCGAGACACGGGCGCCACGTTCGAGGTTTCGGGGGGACTCTCGGAGATCGATCGCGTGGCCCGCATCGCGAGCTCCGAGCTCACCGACGGACGACCGGTGATCGCCGTCACGCAGTGAGCCGGGCGCCGGCGCGGCGCCGGGGGATGGGCAGTGCCCGAAGGTGTCACGGGACAGCATGCCGCTGACCCGGACACTTTGCGCTTTGCGCTGCACGTGAGCTTCGCACGGAGGACGGGAGGCGGGCGGGCGGCCCGGGATGTGCTTACGCAGCGGATAGACCCGGAGCCCGAGGGGCGCGCACCTCGGGTGTCCTCCAGGTCGCGGATGTAGGGTTCGCCATTGGGACCGAGGAAGGTGCGGCGAGCGTTCCTCTATCGCCCCACGATTGCCCGCGTAACAAAAGATCCACGGCCCGTACGGCGTGGGT
>DATGJA010000309.1:0-13697 GCA_035295445.1 Polyangiaceae bacterium
CGTCTCGGCGTGCACGTCCAGTCCCACCCATCGTGTAGGCTTCTTCATCGACCGGCTCCTCTCGCGTGTAGCTCTGCGCTGCCCTCAAGCCGCGTAACCTACGACCTCGCGACTTGAGCCGGTCGCTTCATTCTGACTAGAGCTCGCGGGCGCGCGGTGGTGTAATAGTCACCGGTGATCGGCACATCGGTCCCCATTTGGCATGGCCGGCGACGGGCGCTGGTCGGCCTCCTCGCGATCCTCGGGGTGTGGTCGGTCAGCGCGTGCGCAGGTGTGCGCCCGGCCAGGCAAAACGAGGCCGTCGCCGACGGGGGACCGCAGCAAGCGGGACCCCTCGCGGAGACATCGGCGCCCCCGCAGCCGCCCGCGCTGCAGCCGGTGACGCTCTGGAGGGACGGCAAGCCAGCCGGCGAGATCGACCTGGCGCAGCCCCATGACGCTCGGATCGTCGTGCTCGACCTGGGGGAGGACTGGACCCCGTACATCTTCACCGAGCGCTCCAACCCCGACGACAAACTGGTCCCGCAGTCGTATCGCGCGACCTACCTGGCGCTTGCGCGCGGGGAGTTCCCCCACGACCACCACGGGAAGCGAGCCAAGAGGGACCGCTACCTCGAGCTCTACGGAATTCCGCCGACCCTCACTCTCCTCCGCACGCGCTTGCGCGAAGACGTGAGCCAGGACTGTGCGTCCAGGCTCGATCTCGAGCCGCTCGGGCAGGGCCAACGATTCCTGCCGTACCTCGTCGACCGCAATGCGCAGCGCGATTCGAAGCAGTTTCTGGCGCTCGAAGAGCGAGTCAAGCAACTCATGGCCAAGCAAGGCGTCGACGCCGCGTCGAAGCTCGACGCCTCGCGTCTGAGCGCCATCGACAGGGCGACGCTCAAGCAATACGAGAAGACGGCGCCGATGGCGCTGCTGGTCCGGGCCGCGCAGGCGCGCCTCGCGTGCGAGGGCTTTTACGCTCCGAACGTCGCGTACACCGACGGCGCGCTCGATTGGGTCACGAGCGACGCCCTCGCGCTCTTCGAGCGCAAGCACAGGGTCTTCGGCTGGGGCGTTCTCGGCCGTGACAGTGTCGAGGCGCTGAAGCAGCCGCCGCTCGAGGGGGAGCGACAGGCGGTGTTGCGCGTGCTGACCGAACGAGGCATGCACGCGGGGGGGTTCCTCGAAGACGGCAGCCCCACCAACGGCAGTTCCGACAAGCCGCGCACGTTCGTGGGCGCCGACGGCAAGGAGCATCCCGTCCCGAACCTCGAGCAAGAGGTCGAGGGAGACATCGTCAAGGCCTTCGGCCTTCAGACGCCCGAATCGACGCTCGCGTGGCTCGAGTCGCTGGGGGCCCTCTCGGGGAACAAGCTCGTCGCGATCGAAGGACCCGAGGCGCCCGAGTACTACTCCCCGAACATGGATCTGTCGGTCGTCATCGATCGGGGCGACGTCTGGTACGAGTTCCCGTACGACGACCAGGGGCACGAACGCTTCCAGCCGGTCCAAAGGCGGCCCACGCTCACCGTCTACACCGATTACCTTGGCCAGAAGATCACGCTCGCTCGATACGGCACGACGGTCGGCGGCTGGCGAACCGAGCTCGTCGACGGGGTCGAGATGTGGCAGTACAAGGGTTCGCCCGTCGGTCCGCGCGTCTGGAGGCAGATCGTGTCGGCGCCCGTGTGGCTCGCTCCCCCCGGCACGCCGGTGAAGACGCTCGTCACGCGCGATTTCAACTCGAAGACCGGATACAGCATCGACTGGCACGAGCTCGGCCCGAGCTACGCGTCCGCGTACGGTCTCGTCGCGGCGTACCACTCGCGCTTCAAGGAGGGAGACGACGGTGAGGTCGAGCTGCAGGGCGACGAGGGGATCCGCACCCACGGGTCGGTCGACTACATGAGCATCATGGACAGGCACTCGCACGGCTGTCACCGGCTGCACAATCACATAGCGGTGCGCCTGATGTCGTTCGTCCTAGCCCACCGCCCGCATACTCGCTTGGGGGAAACGCCGATCGCGTACAAGAACACGGTCAAGAACAACGCCGAATCGCCCCCCGACGACAGTGAATACGTCATCGAGATCAAGAAGACGGGATATGCGTTTCGGCTCGACCGCCCGGTGCCGGTCGAGGTGGTCGCCGGCCACATCGTCGGCAGGCGGCGCACGCCCATCACGACCGCCCTCCCGAAGTACGACGAGACGAAGGCAGCGTACGTGATGCCGGACGGAAGCACGGTGCGGGTCGACCGCATGGGCGAGGTCACGCCGATCGCGTCGCCGCCGCCGGATGCCGGTGCGCCCGCGCCCAGTCCGTGAATCGGCGATACGCCGCATCGTGGTCCGCGCAGCGTTCATCTCTGGCCTATTTCTTATCATTCAAGGTCCGACTCGGTGGTCGCGCACTCGACCATCGACCGCAGCGACCCCGCGCCGTCGTGCGCACAGATGTGCGGGGGCGGTGCGACGGCCCGCTCGGATAGGACGCTCGGCGCGCTGACGCGCCGGCATCGGTGGGAGTTCCCGGCGTCGCGCCACGACGGGCAAGACAAGTTGCTCGGGCCGGCGGGTCGTTCGGCTCTTGCGAAGGAGGTCACGTCATGTCCCGCCTGCGACTCGTATCCGTTCTCGCGCTTCTCGGCGGCCTCGCCGGCACGCTCGGATGTGGCTCCTCCGGCGGCGAACCGGTGGCGGTCGAATCGAACTCCGTCAACCCCGTGCTCGGGCCGACCGGAGTCCGCAAGCTCGAGCAAAGCGAGAGTTCGGGCGACACACCCAAACGAGCCATGGCCGGCGCCGCGCTTCAGACCAGCGCCGGAATCCCGATAGGCTTCAGCGACATGACGACTCCGAAGGGGTCGCCTCTCACGTACCACATGGGCCCCGTCATGCGGGCCATCAATGTCTATTTCGTCTGGTACGGGAACTGGAGCAACAACACGGCGACGACCATACTCCCCGACCTGGTGAAGTCGCTCGGGGGCACTCCGTACTTCAACATCAATACGCTGTATTACGACAATACGGGAGCGCACGTTCCCAACGCCGTGACCTACGTGACGAGCTATCCGGATCCCGGATCCTCTCAAGCTGGGGAGCGCGGCGTCGTCCCAAAAGTGCGGCAGCCGCTTTTACCGCGACAACGACGTCGTCTGGCGCGGAAAGACGTCGGGCGATCTGGCGGTTCAACAAGGCGACGGCTCGCCGAACCCCAAGTTCACCCTGGTGGCGTCGGGGTTTCCCTTGGAATGGCAGATCGTCGGCAGGGGCGATTTCGACGGCTACGGCGACTTTCTGTGGCGCGACACCAAGACCGGGGACGTCGCCGTTTGGCTGATGAACGGTCCGTCCGTCGTCAAGGGCGCGACGCTCGCGTCAGGGCTGGCGAGTGTCTGGCAATCCTTCGGCGTCGCCGACTTCGACGGCGACGGGCGAAGCGACATTGCCTGGCGGAACACGTCGACCGGCGACGTCGTCTTCTGGTTCATGAACGGCACGACCGTCACCAGCGCGCCCACCGTCGCCGCTGCACTGGCGCTCGCGTGGAAGGGCGTGGGGACAGGCGACTTCAACGGCGACGGCCATGCGGACATCCTTTGGCGGAACACCACGACCGGGGACGTCTACGTCTGGCTGATGAACGGGACGCAAGCCATCGGCGGTGGCACGGTGGCCTTCGGGCTCGACTCGGCCTGGCAGACGCTCGGTACCGGCGACTTCAACGGCGACGGGATGACAGACATCTTGTGGCAGAACACGACGAGCAAGGACACCTCCGTCTGGATCATGAGCGGATCGACCGCTCTCGCGAGCGGAACACCGCAAGCCGGCTTCAGCGGCTACGAGCTTGTCGGCATCGGCGACTTCGACGGCAATGGGGTCGCGGACATCATGTGGCGCAACACCAGCACGACGACGGTCGTGACCTGGCGCATGAACCTCTGGAACATCACGTCGACCGTCACGACCCTCCAGAGCTCGAATTCGGCGCTCGGCTCCAACGGGGCGTTCGCGGACCAGTTCTAAGCCAAGCTAGGCCGCCGCACCGTTGCGTCGCCGGGGATGCGACCGAAGGACAACGGCCGGATCCGGCGGACTTTGCCGGAAAAGAGAGGGGGCCAGCCGGGTTCCGCCTCAGGTGCGTGGCGCCCGCCCTCGTCGCTCGCTATGCCTGGCCCCTCGGGAGGGGACAGGCGCGCCATGGCACCGAGGAGAGGCAACAAGCGAGGGTCGGAACGACCCTCTCGGACCGCCTCTGCCGAGGCGCTGTTCGGACGGCTCCTGTGCCGCAAGTGGCGGATCGATCGCCTCCTCAGTACCGGAGGGACCGCGTGGGTCTACTCCGCCACGCACCGGAACGGACGGCGGGTCGCGATCAAGGTGCTCCGGCCGGAACTGTCGGCGGACGCGCGCATCCGCGGGAGGTTCTTGCGGGAGGGATACCTCGCCAACCGCGTGGGTCACCCCGGAGCGGTCTGCGTTCTCGACGACGACACCCAAGGCGAGATCGACTTTCTCGTGTTGGAGCTCTTGGAGGGAGCGAACCTGGAAAATCTCGGCGGCGATGGCCAGCGCGACGCCGGCGAGGTGGCGTTCTTCATCGACGGTCTGCTCGACATCGTGGTCGCCGCCCACGACAACGGCATCGTCCATCGCGACATCAAGCCGGGCAATGTCTTCCTGACGACCAAGGGAGAGATCAAGCTCCTCGACTTCGGCATCGCCCGCCTGGGCGAACCGTCGATCTCGTTCAGCCACACCCGCAACGGCGCCGTTCTCGGGACGCCCGGTTTCATGGCGCCCGAACAGGCGCTCGCGCGCTCGAGCGAGGTCGGCGCCCGCACGGACATCTGGGCCGTAGGCGCCACGATGTTCTGGCTGCTGACGGGCCGTCTCGTCTACGAGGCTCCCTCCGGCCAGGAATCGCTCATCGCGGCGGCGACCACGCCCGCGCCGCCTCTCAAGAGTCTGCGGCCCGATGTTCCCGACTCGCTGGCGAATCTGGTCGATCGCGCGCTCCGATTCGAGTCGGAGGAACGCTGGCCGGACGCTCGAGAGATGCAAAGAGTCCTGCGCGCCGTGCGCCTCGAGCTCCCGAGGTACGAGTGGAACGGCCTCGACCCGAGCTACGCCTCGGACCTGGAACGGACGCTCCCGCCATCCGACGGAGGGCTTCAGGCGGCTGCCCAGTGCACCCCGCATTCGCGCCCGCGCGACGCCGCCGGATCGGAAGCCTCGGCCCTCCCCTCGACCGGAGAACCCGAGATTGTCGAGCGGGAGGACGCCATGCAGACGCTGCTGGCTCCCCTGGCGGCCGTCCGTCTCGGCGAGATGCGTGTGGCGTTCATTCGTGGACCGACCGGCATCGGCAAGACGCGCCTGGCCACGGAGCTGATGCGCAAGGTGAAGGCCCTCGGCGTCGACGCGTACATCGGTCGGTGCTTCGACGGCGACGCGGCCGCGCCGTTCTTGCCTTGGCTCCAGGTCATGCGCAGCGGTCTCGCGGCGCGATCCGCCGCCGGCGCCCCGGAAATCCACGCCACGCTGTCGCAGCTCGCCTGGATTGCACCGGAGCTCGTGTCGTCGAGCGAGGTGGACGCGCGCGCGGACCTCGAGCCGTCGGAAGCGCGGTTTCGGCTCTTCGACGCCTTGCGGCTCTTTCTCGGGCGACTGAGCGAGATGCGCCCAATCCTCGTCGTGCTCGACGATCTTCAGTGGGCCGATCAGGCCAGCCTGCTCTTGTTGGAGTTTCTGATCCAGGCTCTGACGAACGCACGCGTCTACGTCGTGGGGATCTTCCGCGACAAACCTCGGCCCTCACGGACCCTGTCCCGCGTTCTCGAAGTCGGCGCCAGGCAAGCTGGAGGCGAGTTCGTCGACTTGGAAGGTCTGCATCGTGCGTCCGTATCGAAGCTGCTCGCGCACGCCGCCGGTGGGGGGCTCGCGCCGGAATTCGCGGAGGCGGTGTTTCTCGCGACGCACGGGAATCCTTTCTTCGTGTCGGAAATTGCAAAACTCGTCGCGCGCGGCGAGCTCGACGCCGCCGACCCGCGCGGAACGATCCCGGTCCCGAAGCGCGCCCGCGACGCCGTCCGCTGGCAGCTGGAACGTCTGTCGGCGGGGTGCCGCCGGGCGCTGGAATTCGCGTCGATCATGGGGCGGCAGTTCGACATGGCCATCCTCTCCCGCGTAGAAGGGGAGGCGCCGTCCGCGGTCCTCCAATGTCTGGCCGAAGCCGAAGCCGTGGGACTGGTCCGCCCTATCGGCGAAAAGCCGGTCCGCTTGGCGTTTACTCACGATCTCGTGCGCGAGAGCATTTATCGGGACATTCCGACCACCGCCCGAGTCCGCATGCACCGCCAAATTGGCGAGGCGCTCGAGTCGTCGGCGCCGGCGGACTCGCAGGCGCGAACGCGTGAGATTGCGTATCACTACTTGGAAGCGATCGCGGACGGCACCGCTGAGAAAGCCGTCCATTTCGGGCGCCTTGCCGGGGATCAGGCCTACGCGCAAATGGCGTTCGAAGACGCGGTGACCGACTACGAGCGAGCCCTTTCCGCGCTGTCGGCGGTGCCCAACGCCAGCCCCAGGACGAGGTCCGAGCTCCTGCTCTCCCAGGCGAGGGCCGCCTGGGGCACGACGGAGCCCGCGGAGGCCGTTCAGGCGCGTTTCGTCAAGGCGGCGGAGGCCTCGCGCGTCGCCGGCGACGCGGAGTTCTTCGCTCGGGCGGCGCTCGGGCGGACGGGAGACGGCGCGGGCCCCGGCGACTTCCGCGACATCAGCGTCGTCGACGAACGGGACATCGCCCTGCTCTCCGAGGCGCTGACGGGGCTGGGGCACACGCCCTCGGCCCTGCGCGCCGTGGTCATGGCGCGGCTCGCCTTGGCCGTTTGCTATACGAGGGGGCTGCGCGAGGCGGACGAGCTTTCGCGAGCCGCGGTGGCGCTCGCCGAGGAGCTCGGGGGGCTCGACACGCTGGCTACTGTGCTGCGGTTCCGCCACGAGGTGCTCTCCGGCTCGCAATTCGTCCGTGAAAGGCTCGTCCTCGCGGAGCGTATTCTCCGACTCGCTCGGATGGTGGGATCCCGCCCGCTGGAGCTCGATGCACTGTTCTTCGTGGCGCGAGCCCACTTCGAGATCGGGGACGTCGGGCGCGCCGGCGCGGCCGGATCGCAGGCGGACGCCCTCGCGAAGACCATGCGCCATCCGGGTGCCCTCTTTCGAAGCGGAATCCGCAAGGTCCTCATCCTGACCATGGTCGGCGCATTCGAAGAGGCGGAGCGGCGCGCTCTTTCCTACTACGAACGCGACGCCGCGAGGAACATGGGCGGCCACGGCACCCTCGCGCTCCAGCTCGGGATGCTGCGCACCCTCCGGGGAGACCATCTCGGGGCGCTCGCGACGGTGAACGACTCATACGATCCGACGATCCCATGGACGGTTTGTGCCGTGGCGCTCGCGCGGATGCGCGCCGGCCAGCCCGCCGACGCGCGAAACCTTCTCCAGACGTCTTGTTCGGAGGAGTTTCGAAACCTTCGCGAAGACCACTCGATGTTGAGCTGCTACGCGATGCTCGCGGACATGTGCGAAGCGCTCGGCGATTCGAAGGGCGCGCACCAAGTGTATCAGCGCCTCTTGCCGTACGAGTCGTTGGTCGTTGCCCCCTTTCTCGGGACGCTCTGTTACGGGGCTGCCGCACGGGCTCTGGGGACGCTCGCCGCGCTCCTCGGAAACGTCGACGACGCGGAGCGCCACTTCGTCCGGGCGCTCGCGATCGAAGAGACGCTCGCCTCGCCGCCGCTCATCGCCTTGACGCTCGAGCGCTATGCGGCGTTCTTGGCGCAACGAGGGCGAGCCGGCGATCGAGAGCAGGCGGCAGGCATGCTCGCGAGGGCGTCGGGCATCGCCGAGAGCCTGGGCATGAACGACGTGCTGCGACGGTGCCGCGAGACACAGAGCGTGCTGCAGTCCGCGAGGGCGGTCCAGTCGGCGAGGTCGTGAAGAGCGAGCCCGGTACCGCTCGTCGAACCGCGCGCCCAACCTCACCGGCAGGAGGCGTTGCTCGCGGGGAAGTAATACGCGATGGCCATGCACATCTCGTTGTTCGCGGCGGTCTCGCCGACCGTGACCGCCGAGGTCCCCGTGTTCTCGTACGAGCAGCTGTAAGTGAACGAGTCGCCCTGCTGGATCGTCAGGAAGTTCGGTCCGGGCCACATGCGGGCGTCGGGGTGCTCCCAATCGGTCGTGTGAACGAGGTTCTGGCTCACCCCGTTGCTCACGAAGTTGACCTCGGCGAGCGTCGCGTGCTTGTGCGTGTGCGACGTGACGACGAAGAAGTTCGAGCCGACGGGCGCAGTGCACGTCCCGGTCACCGTCTGCGTTCCTGGGCCGGCGGCCGTCGCCGGCGGGATGTCGATCGTCGGGTTGAAGGACGTCATCGACGCCGCCGTGTACTTGATGTTCTTTCCGTAGAGGAGGTTCATCTTCACGACGGGGGAGACCGGCTGGGACCCCGGGTTGATAAAGTGCATGTTCAGCATGATTTGCGTGTTCGCCGCCATCGGAAGGCCGACGCCCGTCGGCATCTGCATCTCTACGATGACGCCGGGGAGCGAGGTCGCGTAGATCCACGTTCCCCCGCCGAACGTGCAGTTGATGAGCGTGCCGTCCGGCTGGGTGGTCCCGCTCGTCTGCTGATACGCGATGAAGTGATGGCTGCTGCCGGGCGTCATCCACGATTGGAAGGCGCTGACGTCGATGGCCGACGTGTTGGGCAGCGTGCGGTAATAGCAGAGAAAGGCCTCCTGCCCCGGCTGGACGGTGATCGCGTTCGCCGGCGTCGCCAGCTGGAAGCCGTCGGCCGATGCGGGGACCGCGAGATCGTTGCCCGCCATGCACGACGTCCCTTGCCCGCAGCCCGCCACGGACCCGAGCCTCGTCGCGCCGGCGTCCGCGCTCGGGCCGCCGTCTTGCGCGCCTGCCGCCGACCCGCCGGACGAGCCGCCCGACGCGCCCGCGGACGCGCCCGACGAGCCGCCGCTCGGGCTCGTCCCCGAAGTGCCTGCGCCCGACGTGCTCGTGACCGATCCCGATCCGCCGTGCCCGCCGCCCGACCCGGAGACGCTCGGAGCCCCGGTCCCGCCGCTCGAGCTCTGATCGGATCCGGGTCCCGGATTCGAGGAGGGGACCTGGGTCCCCGGGGGGGTGGACGTGGGGGTCGCGGTGCAGCCCGCGACCAAGAACGCGAAGGCCGCGCCCCTCAAGGCCGCCCACGCACCTGCAAGCGTCGTTCGCCGAACCATGATCGCCTCCCGATCTCCCGTACGCCGACAGGATCTAAGCAGACTTTCGGGTGATCGCCATCGACGGGATGCGCTCAATTTCTTTCACGCGCGCGCTCAACGACCCCATTGGATCGAGGAGCAGCGGAATCTTCGAGGCCGTCTCATGAACGGACCGCGCCCGTGGCCCCGCCACGGCACGCGTTGGCACACCGAGCGTCCGGGAGCTCGGCCACCGTATGCGGCGTCGACGGCGGGATCGACTCGCTGGGTCCAAGCTACCCGTTCACTCCTCGCGGGCGTCACGCGAGCCGACATGAACTACAACCCGTACGCCCCTCCCCAAGCGTCCCCGTCCCCGCAGGGCCCTCTGCCGAACGGCCAGCCGCAGCCGTGGAGTACGGGGGAGGTCTTCCCCCTCGCGTGGGCCAGGTTCAAGGAGGCATGGCCGGCGCTCGTGCTTTCGTACTTCATCGCCACGTTCGCGACGAACGTCGTCAGCCAGGCGCCCAATCTCATCGTTCTCATTGCCGGCCTCGACCCCCGCTCGGGAGCGGGCCTCGCCGTGCGCGGCGCGAGCTTGCTCGTCGCCCTGCCCCTCTCGGTCTTCTTGCAGGTGGGCCTGACGCGCATTTGGCTCGCCACCGCGCGCGGGGAGGCACCCCGGGTCGAGCAGCTCTTTTCGGGGGCCGATCGCCTGTTGCCGATGCTCGGCTACCTCGTCCTGTTCGGTCTGGCGGTCTGCCTCGGGCTCGTCTTCTTCATCGTCCCGGGCGTCATTCTGGCCGTGGGTCTCGGCTTCGGGCAGTACTACGTCGTCGACACGAACCTCGGCCCGGTTGACGCGTTGAAGGCGAGCTGGGAGGCCACGCGCGGACAGCGCGGTGAGATCTTCCTCCTCGGGATGGCGGTCGTCGGAGTGAACCTCTTGGGTCTCCTGACGTGCTGCGTCGGCCTCTTGGCGAGCGCGCCCATCGGCTTCGTGGCGGTCGCCATCGCGTACACCCGCCTCTCCGGCAACCGGCCCGCCGCGGCCGCACCGCCCGCGTGGCAGGGGGGCTGAGAGCCCCCACGAGCCTGCGCACGAGTCGTCGAGCAAAGGCACGGTGGCTGCGAGGTCGAGGCCGTTACTCGAGCGCGAGCTTGCGCCCCGGTGTCGCGCTCGTCACGAGGACGGCGCTGCTCCCCCGGGTGGTCGGCGAGTGCAGCGCCGTCATGGCGAGGTCGAACACGAGGCCCCATGTCATGGCTTCGTCGGCGCCGACGACGACCACGGGCGCGTCGCACTTGGCGACGAGCGCCCCGATGGCGTCGTTACCGAGCGTGACGTCGGGACCCGCGAGCCCCCTCGGGATGCGCTTGGCCGTGCCGCCGCCCGCGGGCCACACGTCGACGGCCGCGTCCTTGGCGATCCACGCGACCGGGGTGCACGCGGGCACGTTCGTGGTGAAAGACAGGGGAAGCGGCTGCGTGCTGTTGTCGCGCGACGAGCTCTTGATGACGACGCCGCTCGCCTTGGCTCCGCGAAGCGCCGTGACCACCGCGGCGACGTGCGAGGGCTTGGCGTTTCGCATGGCGACGACGTCCACGGTATGTCCCTCGATGAGCGGGCGGCCGTTCACGAAGACGGCCACCTTGTCGGCGAGACCGGACTCGCCTGTCGCGATCCGGTCGGTTCCGATCGTCACCTTCGACGTCTCGACGACGATGTCGGGGGCGCGCGCCTCGGGCGCGGGGCTCGGCGGCGCGGTCGGCAGCGCGGCCGCCTCGACGCGCTCGGGTGGCTCGCGTTTGGGCGTGTCGTCGCAGCCACCAAGGCCACCGAGGCCCGCCGTCACGCTTGCCGACAAGAGCGCCGCGAGGATGGGTGACTTCATCGCCGCGCATCCTCGCCCGACTCCGTTCGTACCGCAAATGCGTCCGCGGTCGGCGCGCCAAGAGGACGCGCGCTCCGGGAGCGGGCCGCCTCGACACCTCAGCGGCGCCGCGGCGTGAGCCTCGCCGGGCGGGTGCCCCGGCGGACCGCCCCGTGCACGGGCGCGTACGCGAGCTCCTTGTTCGCATCGACGGCGCGGAGCAGGAGACCCCCTCGGCTCATGTCCCCGCGGCCGACGAAGTCGGTGGGAAAGAGCAACCGCCCGCGAAAGACGCCGACGAGCGCGTCGACGTACTTGGCACTTGCAATGCTGCCGAGGAGCACGACCTCGCCGTCGGGCCCGACGGCGTCCGCGAGGGCACGGGCGTCTCGCTCGAGGGGGCGCCGGAACGCAGGTTCGTCGGGGCGGATATCGGTCTGTGCGAAGCCCTCGAGGTGCTCGAGGCAGATCCGCGTGTCGACCGGCACGAGGCCCCGGTTCTGCGTGATGACGAGCGCGCCCCGGCCCATCCCCGCCGCACCGGCCGGGGTGCGCGCAAAGGCATTGGCGTACGCGAGCTTGCCACGGAAATAGAGGCCGCTCACGAAGGCGAAGACATCGCCGATGGGGCATCCTTCGCGGGTTCGCAGTGCCGCCGCGATGGGAAAGAGCGCGCCCTGCCGGAAGAGCAGCTGTCCGCGCCGTCCGTCGAGCCGCGCCGGGGAAAGGAGGAAGACGCGGGCCATGGCCCCGGTTGCTAGCAGAGGAGCGCGGGGCGCGCGCGGTGCTCACCTGACTCGAGTGGAGGGGACGCCGGACGGGACCTCGTTCGCGGACCGATCGCTCAGCGACCGAGGACGAGGGCGACCGAGAAACGGAGGATCACGACGAGCGTGACGGACCCTTCGATGGCCGCGGCGAAGAGAAACGTCCGGCGGCCGGGCGTCGGCGGCCTGGGGCAAATCAGGAAGCCGAGCGAGAACCCCGCCGCCAGCAGGGGCGAAGCGAGCAGGCGCAGCACCGACAGCCCCCCGATCCACGACCGGTCGAGCGCGTACGCAAGGACGGCGAGAGGAGCCGTCGCCGCAATCGCGACCGAGGTGCCGGCGAGGGCGGCCCAGAGGCGGCCCGTGTCCCGCAGCAAGTACAAGGCGAGCCCCGTCGGCGCGAGACTCGCCATCCCGAAGACGCCGAGATAGAGCATCGTGTCGCCCGCCGCGTACATACCGCCCGCGGCGCTGGCGGCGAGCGGATCGACGGACGCCTGACGCACGGCCAGGGCCACGCCCGCGAGCAGCGCGGCTCCAACATAGCCGCCGAGCACGAGTGCCCATCGCGCGAGGCGGCGTACGGGAGGCACCAGCGCCCTTGCGGGCCCGGCCAAGGGCGGCGGTGTGAAGGCCATCCTGCTTCAGCGTATAGGACAGGTGGGGGCGTGTCTGCAGTTGCTCGGGTAGCCGGCCACCATCGCGATCGTTTCGCCGACGATCGGCTCGGTATCGAATACGAGGGCGTCTGTCCCGCCGACCATCCGGGTCCTGAGCGCTGCGATCGCGGCCGTCAGCGAACGAACCGCGGTGGATTCGCCGTTGATCGCGACCGTCGGCGTGACCCTCCGGCTGGGTTCGCACCTGGCCTCCGGCGACGGGACTACGAGCCGGCCGGGTGCGCTCTCGGCGGCGAGCGACGGGCGGACGACCGCGATGGTGGTTCGTCTTCATCGGGTCGTCTCGCGGACGAGCGGTTCCGTCCCGCTCTCTTCATCCCTTTTGTTCGGCAAAGACTTGCGCGTACGTCTTGCCGTACGGATAGAAGCGAGCCTTTTCTCCCCTGGCCCAGGCCGCGCGCAACTCGGGATCAGCGAGATCCCAATCGGAACGGCACTTCTGGGCCACCGTTCTGAGATCTCGCCGCAGCTCCTCGACCGTGGGTCGGCCGAAAAACCAGTAGCCCATGTAGATCTTGTGCACCACGAGGCCCGGCTCGAGCACGAGGGTGTGCGGCACCATCGGGTTGTGCGTGGGGTCCGTATACTCTGCGATATCGAGATCCTTCTGGACCTTTCGGCCGGGGTCCGAGAGAAACGGCCAGTGCGCGCCGGCGCCCGTACGGAATTCGTTGGTCTCGATCAGGTTGTCCGTACTGATCGTCACGAGCCGGCAGTAGCCGACCTCCATCTCGCGAAAGAGCTGCACGAGGCCCTCGTGCTGGCGGCGATCCTTCGGACAGAATCCTCCGCGGCTCAGCACGACGATCATCGGATCGCCCTCTTGCAGCTCGGACAGCCTTCTATGCTTTCCCGACTGGTCGGGGAGCTCGTAGTCGGGGAAGTTCGCGCCGGGAATGATGTCGTTTCGCATACGCAGGCTCCTTTCTCTCCGTTGTACTGCTTGACCCGTCCGATGCCGTCCATCTTTGCGCGGTCGCTCGCGATAGCGTGAGGCCGTTCCTCCAATCACCGTAGAGGCTTCGCGACCGTGCTATCGCTGACCCATGACCGACCAAATCGTCATCGCGACTCCGATCGACGCGCCGGACGTCCTCAGCGCGGACGTCAAGCTCGGAT
>DATGJA010000310.1:0-2462 GCA_035295445.1 Polyangiaceae bacterium
AGCGACGATCGACGTCGTCTTTCTCGGCGCCCCGCTCGCCATGGGGGACGACGCCGCCGTGCGCTGGATCCAGAGGGCCGCGGGTTGCGTCGCGGGGTTGTTCGGCGCGTTCCCCACCGACGTCACGGTGTTCGTCGTGCCGGTCGCGGGGGCGCGCGAGGTCGTCTTCGGACGCGTCATGTCGCTGAGCGGCGCGTCGGTCGTGCTCCTGTTTGGGGCCGAGACACGCCCCGAATCGCAGCGCGACGACTGGGTCGTCGTCCACGAGCTCTTTCACCTGGGGTGCCCGTCGTTCGAGGGGGAGGGCCGCTGGCTCGAGGAGGGGCTCGCCACGTACTATGAGCCGATCTTGCGCGCCCGTGTCGGCTGGACGAGTCGGGAAGACCTCTGGGCACACTTCGTCCACGAGATGCCGCGGGGGTTGCGCAGCGACGACGAGCCGGCGGCCCTCGAGGCCCGCGACGACATCGATGGAACCTATTGGGGCGGGGCCCTATTCGCGTTCCTGGCCGACGTATCGATCCGGGAACAGACGGCCGGGGCCCGGTCTTTGGACGACGTCCTTCGCGCCGTGCTCTCGCGCGCCGGGGACGCGACCCACGTCGCGCGCGTGGCGGACTTCGTCCGCATTGCCGACGAGGCGACCGGTACGCGCGCCGTGGCCGCCGTGTACGACGCGTGGGCTCTTCACGGCAAAGCCGGGGACCTTACCGACCTTTGGCGCCGGCTGGGCGTCGAGACTGTCGAGCGCGGTGTTTCTCTCGTGCCCGACGCCCCGCTCTCCGGCGTCCGCCGCGCGATCGAGACTGGGAGCGCGCACTGAACTGATGTAGGGTATTGCGCGTCCTCCTCGCGTGGTGCGCCCGTCCCGGCGGCCGCCCCCTCCCGAGCACCCGCCGTGACCCTTCGAAGTAAGCTCGCCCGATTGGAAGGCTCCTCAATGGAACCGCCGCCGGCCGCCAGCGCGCCCACGAGCGGGGTTCTGGACGAGCTGCGTGCGCGCATCCAGGCCGTCCTCGAACGCACCTCCGTCCGATCGGCTCCGGCGCGCGACGTCCCGCCGTGCGAGTTGCCCTTCGTGTCCGAGGAGACCGAGCGCGGTCCCCTCCACGTGAGAACGCTTTGCCTGCCGGCGTGCCATCGGACCGGGCGAATCCCCGTCGCGGCCGCCCGCGACGCCCGGGGCGACCTGCTGGCCCTCCTGGCCCTCGATCCGGCGATCGCGCGCTGCGACCCGGCGCGCGCCCTATTCCTTGACACGGAGACGACCGGACTCGCGGGCGGCACCGGGACCGTGCCGTTCCTCGTCGGCCTGGCGTTCTGGCAGGCAGGAGCAGCCGGCGGGGGGGCGCTCGTGCTCGAGCAGCTCTTCGTGCACGCGCTCGGACAGGAAGAGCCCGTGCTCGAACGCGTCCGGCGCCGTATCGAGGACGCGTCGCTCCTCGTGACCTTCAACGGCAAGAGCTTCGACCTGCCGCTGCTCAGGGCCCGCTACGTCATGAGCCGCCTGCCGGCGCCCGTCGAGCCGCCGCACCTCGATCTCTTGCACGTCGCCCGCAGGGTCCACGGACGCCGCGTCGCGCGCGGATGCCGCCTGGTCACGCTCGAGGACGACGTCCTCGGCTTCGTGCGCGAGGGCGACATCGAGTCGCGCGACGTGGCGGCGTGCTACCTGCACTATCTGCGGACGGGGGACGGGCGCGCGCTCCTCGGGGTCGTCGAACACAACGCGTGGGACGTCGTCGCGATGGCAGCGCTCATGGGCCTCTACGGCGAGCCTCTGCACGTCGATCTGGGGGCGAACGACCTGGCGGGCGTCGCTCGCACCCTCCGGCGGGCGGGCGCTCTCGACCGAGCCAGCTCGACGGCCGACGCCGCCGTGGAGCGGGGGGGCACGGCCGAGGCGCTGCGCGCGCGCGCCGATATCGCCAAGGCGCGGGGCGACCGGGCGCGGGCCCTGGCCGACTTCGAGGCGCTCGCGGCCAGCGTGGACGATCCGTCGGTTCGGCTCGAGCTCGCGAAGCTCTACGAGCACTGGGTCAAGGAGCCGGCCCGCGCCCTCGAATGGGCGGCGCAAGGGACGGGCGAGGCGCCCGAGCGCGCCTGCCTACGCGTGACTCGCCTCGCACGCAAGGTCGCCTCTACGAGCTCGTCGCTGCGGCGAGGGAATCGTCGATCAACTTGAGCGCGTCGTCGACCTCGGCGCGGGTCACGACGAGCGCCGGCGCGATCCGCAGCACGTTGCCGTAGAGTCCCCCGCGTCCGATGAGCAGGCGGCGTTTCTTCGCCTCCTCGAGCACGCGCAGCGTCGTGTCCACCGCCGGCGTGCGATCCTTGGACTTCTCGTCGCGCACGATCTCGACCCCCAGCATCAGCCCGCGCCCGCGGACGTCCCCGACGACGCTGTGCTTGCCCTTGAGCGCGTCGAGCCCCTCGCGGAGCCTCTGACCCATCGCAGCGCC
>DATGJA010000311.1:0-2726 GCA_035295445.1 Polyangiaceae bacterium
CACCCGGCGACGACGGACGTTGCGAGGATGAATGCGACGATGGACGAGTGACTCATGGGCGATTCCCTTTGGGCTGGTGGCTGCGTCTTGGGCCGCATATCCGCATCGAACATGCCAACCGCCCCAATGGCCGATCCACGCACTCGGTCGTCGTGTTTTGACGCTGAAAAACGCGCCCTACACCGTTTCTCAACGTTCGTGGACGCGCAGTCGGGAGCTCACCTTGCGCAAGAAAACCGCGCGGGTGTGCAATTCGGGCTTTCGGCGGCCCGCTGGACCGGCCTTGCGCAGTCGCACCGGATGCCAAGACGCCGGGAAGTGGCAACGGCCTCGGGGTACGAGGCGGCCCCCTCCCCAATCTGGCGTCTTGGCGATCCCGAACGAACGCGGGTCGACGCGCTCTACGGCTTGGGCGGCGCGTCCTTCTTCTTCGGCGCCTTCGCCGTGTCCTTGCTCGCTCCGGCCGACGAGGCCGGGGCCGCCGACGAGGCGGGCGCCGCCGAGCTGGCAGGCGCGGCGGAGCCGGCGGGGGCCGCACCGCCCGCCGCGGATCCACTGCTCGAATCGGTGTCGATCGCCTGGCCGTTGAACTCCTGGACGTGGAAGTCGGTCCGCCGGTTCTGGGCCATGTGCTCGGGCGTGTCGTTGGGAGCGAGCGGGTGCTGAGAACCCCACCCCACGGCCACGAGCCTCGACGCGTCGACCCCGTTCTTGCTGAGATAATCGGCGACCGACTGCGCGCGGTCCTTCGAGAGCTTGGTGTTGTCGAAGCCCTTCTTCTCGCCCGCGTTGTCGGTGTGGCCCTCGATCCGCAGCTTGGTGATCTCGGGGTTATCCTTCAAGATCGTCGCGAGCTGGCCCAGGATCTTCTTCGACTTGTCGTTCATCACGATCTTGGCGCTCCCCGTCTGGTATTCGAGGTCGCCCGGCATGTCGATCTGGGTCGCGCTCTTCATCTGCACGCCCTTGAGCTGGATCACCTTCTTCGGGGGAGGCGGGGGCGGCGGGGCTTCGGCCGTGGTGCTCGCCGGCGGGGGAGGCGGGGGCGGGGGAGGGGGCGGGGGCGGCGGCTGGTCCGTGCCTCCGATCTTGGCCTCCGCTTCGGCATGGCAGGCGCTGGCGGCCACGCCGGACGCGCCGATCGCCGTCAAGGCGAGCAGCGGGAGAAACACCCTATGAATCCTCATGAAAGCCTCCTTCGAAAGAACACGTGTTCGACGACGTCGGGGGCGAGCGATTCATCGATGCGAGGGGCTGGAGCGCGCCGTATAACTTTACTGCCGGTCTCCTACCCGCCCGCTCATACGAGCGAATCGCCCGCGTTTTCGCGCTGGTGCGAGCCCGCGGCGAAGACTAGATGAAGGACGGCGCGTTTGGGAAGGGAGTCCAACCTCCGAAATGACCACCGCTGACCGCAAGGCCGTCCCGGCGGGGGACCGCAGGGCCGCTCCGGCCGCCCCCGCGGCGGGCGCTTCCGCCCTGCGCGAAGCCGTCGAGCGTCATCGAGAGGCGCTCGTGCAGCGTCTCGGCGCGGGCGAGGACGGTCTCGCCCTCGGTCGGGCGAACGCGGGCTTCCTCGAGACGTTGCTGCAAGAGCGCTTCGAGGCGGCGGCCCGCGGGTCACGCTTGCCGGGTCGGGGCGTGGCGCTCGCGGCGGTCGGCAGCTTCGGGCGCGGCGCGGTCGCGCTCCGGAGCGACGCCGACCTGGTCCTCGTCGTGGACCCGAAGGCCGTCGGCACCAAGGACGCGACCGAGTTTCTCGAGGCGCTCCTCTACCCCCTCTGGGACGCCACCCTGCCGGTGGGCCATCAGGTGCTCAGCTCCGCGGACGCGGTGGCCCTCGCGCAGCAGGACCTGGCGACGGCGACGGCGCTCCTCGACCTGCGACTCGTCGCCGGGGACCCCGGGGTGCTCGCCGACCTGGTGAGCAAGGCGAACGAGGGTCTCTTCGGGTCGGAGGACCTCGGCGCGTTCATCGATCGGCTCGAGGCGGAGGCCACGGCGCGTCACGATCGCTTCGGGGGGTCGGTGTACCTGCTCGAGCCGGACGTCAAGAGCGGCGCCGGCGGCTTGCGGGATCTCGACGGAGCGCGCTGGGCCGCTCGGGCGCGCTACCGCGTGCGCGACGACGACACGCGGGGCCTCGGGGCCTGGGGGGAGCTCGTCCGGCTGGGCGTCCTCGTCGCGCGCGAGGCGCAGGAGATCGGGGCGAGCGAAGAGTTCATCTGGAGGATCCGAAACCGCCTGCACGCGCGCGCCGCCCGCAAGGCCGACCGGCTCGGGTTCGAGGAGCAGGAGGCGCTCGCGCTGGCCATGGGCTACGGCCACGATCGCGCGCGGGCCGCCGAGCGACTCATGCAGGACTACTACCTGCACGCGCGCGAGGTGACGCGCGCACGCCCGAGCCTCATCGAGCGGCTACGTCCGCCCCGGAGGCGAAAGGCAGCCCCCGCGACGGACCTCGGGGGCGGGGTGCACCTCTTCGACGGGCACGTCACCCTCGCGGGGAGCGCCGCGCTCGCGCACGATCCGGCGATCGCGATGCGCTTGCTGGCCGCGTGCGTCCGGCAGGGCGCGCCCATCCTCCCGTTCGCGCGCGACGCGGTCACCCACGCGACCGGCGACGCGGCGTGGTGCGAGCGACTGCGCGAGAGCCCGGAGGCGGCGCGCCTCTTCGTGGAGCTCGTCTGCACGGTGCCCGAGACGCGGACGCGGCGCGGCTCGAT
>DATGJA010000312.1:0-3737 GCA_035295445.1 Polyangiaceae bacterium
GGTCGCGATCGTCCTGGGCCTCGCGCGGACCGTGCCACTCCTCTATCCGTGGGCGTACGGCGACGTCGTGCTGACCCACAACCGCCTGCATGAGGCGCTCGCCAAATCGACGCTACACAACGCGGTGGTCTTCGGCGGGCCCGGGCTCACGAATACGGACCCGATGGACTTGACGGAGAACTTGCCGCTCGACCTATACCCTCACCAGGACGTCCTCATCGCGCTCGACAAAGGCCCCGAATCCATTCAATGCGTTCGCACGCACTACCCGGGCCGTTCCTATTACCGAGCCGTTCCCGGTCCCGTCGTCACCTTCGTCCCGTTCTGAGAGTGTGTGGCCGGTCTTCGCGCGGTCCGATCGACGTGCTATTGAAGCGGGCGCCGCGGGTGTTCGCCCCGTCATGGAGGACCTGGTTCGTGGATTGGAAGGGTAAGAGGGTCCTCGTCACCGGCGGCGCGGGCTTCATCGGCAGTCACGTTTGCGACGAGCTTGCCGAACGCGGCGCGTCGGTCTCCGTCTACGACAACTTCTCGACGGGCTTCCGCGAGTTCGTCCGGACGCGCGAGGGCGTCCAGGTCATCGAGGCGAACCTGCTCGACCCGTCGCGGCTGACCGCCGCGATGCGTGGGGTCGACTTCGTGTTCCATCTGGCGGCCAACGCCGACATCAAGGACAACCTCAAGGAGCCGCGCAAGTGCATCGACGAAAACGTCGTGGCCACGCAGAACGTCCTCGAGGCCATGCGTGCCGAGGGGGTCCGTCAGGTCGCGTTCGCGTCGACGGGCTCGGTCTACGGCGAGGCCGCGGTCTTCCCGACGCCGGAGGACGCGCCGTTCCCGATCCAGACTTCGCTCTACGCGACGTCGAAGCTCGCGGCCGAGGGGCTCCTCAGCTCGTATGCGCTCGGGTTCGGGTTCTCGGTGTGGATCTTCCGCTTCGTGTCGGTGCTCGGGCCGCGCTACACCCACGGGCACGTCATCGATTTCTGGCGCAAGCTCAGGCGCGACCCGACGCGCCTCGAAGTCCTGGGCAATGGCCTCCAGGAAAAGAGTTACCTCCACGTGGCGGACTGCGTGGCGGCCATCTTCACCGCGGTCGACCGGTCCACGGAAGCCATCAACATCTTCAATCTGGGGCACACCGGGTCGATTCGGGTCAACGACAGCATCGCCATCATCGCGCGCGCCTTGGGCATCTCGCCGCGCCTCGACTACACCGGGGGTGAGCGCGGCTGGGTGGGCGACAGTCCGAAGATCCTCCTCGACACGTCGCGCATCCGGCGCCTCGGGTGGGACGCGCGCAAGAGCATCGAAGAGAGCATCGTCGAGACGCTGCGTTTTCTGCGCGACAATCCGTACACCGATCGACGCGCGTGACCGCGATCGACGCGCCTACGAGCGCTGGTTGAGGGCGTAGACTCGATCGACCACACGCAGGACGGCGAGGGCGTCTTCGAGACCGCCGCAAACGGCGGTGCCGTCGGCGACGGCCCGCTTGAAGTCGGCCCATTCGAGCGACCAGGAACCGTCCGCGCCCGGGTATTCGTAGACGACCGTCTCCGGCGGGCCCATCTTCGGATGCATCTGATAGTGGTAGAGGCGTTCGACGCCGTAGCTGCCGCCCAGCCCCTCCATCTGCAGCTTGGTGTGCCGCGCGTAGATCTCCAGGGAGAACATGTTCTTCCACTCGGTCCACGACGCCTGCAGGTGGGCCACCTGTCGCGCCGACGTGCCGAGGGTCAGAAAGGCGTTGTCCTCGACCGGCATGTCCCAGAAGTACGTCTCGACCCGGCCGGAGACCTCGGTGAAGTCGGCGCCGATGAACCATCGCGCAAGATCGACGAGATGAACGCCCTGGTCGAGGAGCTCGCCCCCTCCCGACTTGGCTCGGTCGGCGCGCCACTCCTTGTCGTACCCGATCCGGCCTCCGTGCCCGTAGCGACCTCGAACGAAGAGGACGTCGCCGCAGCCTCCGGCGTCGAGGATGGCGCGCGCCTTTTGCGCCGCCGGGTGGAACCGGTGGTTATAACCGACCTTGACGACCACGCGCCGTTCGCGCGCGAGAATGACCAGCGGCGCGAGCTCGGAGCCGGAGCGGGCCGCCGGCTTCTCGAGGAGCAAATGCTTTCCGGCGCGCACGACCTCCGTCGCCGTCGGGACGAGGTGGTCGTGCGTCGTCGCGACGACGCACGCGTCGACCTTGCCGAGCAGCGACCCCACGGAAGCGCACGCCTCCGCGCCGTACTTGCGCGCCAGCGCGGACGATCGCTCCGAAACGACGTCGAACGCAGCGGCGACGACATCGCCGTTTGCCAGGAGCGACGCCGCGCGCTTCTCGCCGATGAGGCCACAACCGATGATGCCCACTCTCATGGCTTGCGCGCCTCCGGCTTCTGCGACGACCTGCTCACCTCCGCGAACATCACGCGGTCGATCCGGCGGAGAGTGTAGAGGGAAGAGCGGGCGGCGTCGGCGACATCCATCGCCGCGGTGTCGTCCCACTTGGCGCTCAGCATCTTGCCGGTGAGGGGCGCGCTCTCGGCGCTGGCGAGCCAGACGACCGCCCGCGCCGCGAGCTCCGGCGGCTCCCCGCCGCTCCTTCGCTGCTCGACGGTGCGCTCGTAGAGTTCCTTGCCCGCTGCGTCCGCCCCCGCCGCGACGATCCCGGCCGTCATGGCGGTCACCACGGCGCCGGGAGCCACCGCGTTCACGCGGACGCCGTCGGCTGCGACCTCCCGCGCGAGCGCTTCGGTGAGCTGGACGACGGCGGCCTTCGACGCCACGTAGCCGCTCATTCGAACCGCGATGCCGGCACCACCGACGCCGCCTCCGGCGAGGTTGACGATGGTCCCCCGGCGCCGGGACCGCATGTGCGGCAGGACGGCGCGGCACCCGTGCATCGTCCCGTAGAGGTTGACCTCGACCGCGGACTTCCACGCGTCGACGTCGCACTCGTCCAGTCGACCGATGGCGCCCGTCGCGCCCGCGTTGTTCACGAGGACGTCCACGCGGCCCCACGCGCGGAGCACGTCGTCGATCAGAGCGCGGACCTCGGCTTCGCGCGTGACGTCGGCCGGCCTCGCGAGGACCTCCAGCCCCCCGCGCGAGAGCTCCTCGCCCGCCGCCGCGACCTCGTCGGAAGACCGCGCGGCGATGGCCACGCGAGCCCCTTGGTCGCCGAGCGCGCGGGCGATGGCCAACCCGATTCCGCGCGCGCCGCCGGTGACGACGGCGACCTCTCCTCGTAGCTTCATCGGCGCGGACTAGCCCATTGCCTCGCACAAAGCAACGGCGCCCGACGACGACTGGACACGCCATCTCGGCTCCGGCAGACTCCCGGCCGGTATGGCGGGCATGCGAGGGCGGCTCGAGAGGCTTGCCGTCACGCTGCCGTTTCGGATCGGGGTCGCGATCGCGATCCTCGCCGTGCACCTCGCCCTCCTGGCGCACCTCGGCCAGGAACGCTTCGGCTACCCGTTCCTCGACGCGTCCGCCCCCGCGCCGCTCTTCAACCACCCGGCGACCGACCCGGCCCCGGCGCACTGGGAGCGCCTCGTCGTCTCGCGGTGGGACTCGGAGCATTACATCGCCCTCGGGCTGAGAGGCTACAAGGAGTGCAAGAGCCGGGACGAGCTCGGGCCCGGCCAGTTCCCGGACAGCCCGGCGTGCGAGCTCAACTTCTACCCAGGGTACGCGTTCCTCGGCGCGGCGGTCGTCGCGGTGTCGAAGGTGCCCAT
>DATGJA010000313.1:0-9906 GCA_035295445.1 Polyangiaceae bacterium
GCGGGGATGGCGCGGGCGAGGCGCCGAGCGCGCCCGGGATTCCGCCGCGCCCGATGAAGGCGAGCAGGACGAGGCCCGCGCCCACGAGGGCGGCGCGCGCGACCGGTTTCGCAAAGCGCGAGCCGGTCACGCGCGCCGCCGCGCGTGCGAGGGCCCTTGTGACTGGGGGGACCTAGGGGCTGCCTCTTTGGGTGTGTTGTCCGAACTCTCGCCTTTGCTCGAGCGTGTTCGGACGACGTTAGAGCAGCGGGTCCGCCGCTGCGTCTCGAGGTTTGGGCCGAGCGCGCGCCGGAGCGTCCGTCGCGTCAGGGCGCCGGTCGTAGGCCTCCCATTCGCGCACCTGCAGCCGGCCGTTCACCGGGATGGCGTCGAGCCGCAAGTTGAGGGACCCGTCCTGGTTCGTGAAGCCCACCCCGACCCGAACCCAGTGGGACTTGCCTTGGCCGCGTTCGACGATCGTGTACACCGCTTTCATGTTCCTGGGCTGCTCTTCCATGGCTTCTTCGTCTCCTTGCGCGCGCGCCGACTGCCGTGGGCGGGTCGTCCTGCCCCGACGAAGGCGCGCTCTGGATTGGGTGCTTTGCGACGGGCGTGCCGCGCGCAAACACCAGCGATGGCAAGGGGTTTCGTGTGACGGCGGCCGTCCCCGGACGTCCCCGGTCGTCCCGCGCCGCCCCATCCGCGCGAAATAGGGGTTGAAACGCCAGCGAAACGTCGATGGGCTACATGCGATCGAGGTCCCGAGCCATGGACTTCACCTCGTACGACCCGGCCCCCTTCTACGACGAGATGTTCGAGCCGGAGGGCCGCCCGCGCACAGGCTGCGATCTGCTGGCGCGAACGCTCGCGGCCCTACCCGGGGACGACCTCATGCGACGGCAGCGCTCGGCCGAGCGGGCGCTGCTCCACATGGGCATCACCTTCAACGTCTATGGGCACGAGCACGGGACCGAGAAGATCCTGCCATTCGACCTCGTACCGCGGGTCGTCTCCGCGCGGGAGTGGGCGCCGCTCGAGAAGGGGCTCGCGCAGCGTAGCCGAGCGCTCAATCTCTTCATCGACGACGTCTATCACGCGCGCCGAATCGTCGCTGACGGCGTCGTCCCGCGAGAGCTGATCGAGAGCGCGAGCGCGCTGCTTGCCGGCTGCCGGGGGCTCGACCCGCCCCGGGGCGTCTGGGCGCACGTCACTGGGACGGACCTCGTTCGCGACAGCGACGGCCGCTACTACGTCCTCGAGGACAACCTTCGCTGTCCGTCCGGGGTGTCCTACGTCCTCCACAACCGCCAGGTGATGAAGAGGACCTTCCCCAAAGTCTTCCAGGAGTCGAGGGTGCGGCCGGTCGACGGGTATCCGGGCCAGCTGCTCCGCGTGCTGCAGAACGTGCGGCCGCGCGGCGTCGCGACGCCCAACGTCGTCGTGCTCACGCCCGGCCCCTACAACTCGGCGTATTCCGAGCACTCGTTCCTCGCGCAGCAGATGGGGGTCGAGCTCGTCGAGTCGCGCGACCTGGCCGTGCGCGACGGCTTCGTTTGGATGCGCACGACGCGTGGCCTGGCGCGCGTCGACGTCGTCTATCGGCGCGTCGACGAGACGTACCTCGATCCGACGGTGTTCCGTCCCGACTCGATGCTGGGCGTGCCGGGCCTCATGAGCGTCGTGCGCGCCGGTCGCCTCACGCTCGTCAACGCGCCGGGGACCGGGGTGGCCGACGACAAAGTCATCTATGCGTACGTGCCGGCGATCATCCGGTACTACTTGGGCGAGGATGCCATCCTGCCGAACGTTCCGACCTTCGTCTGTTACGACGACAAGCAGCGCGCGCACGTCCTCGCCAACCTGGACAAGCTCGTCGTGAAGGCAGCCAACGAATCGGGCGGATACGGCATGTTGATCGGTCCCCAGGCGTCGACCGCGGAGCGCGCGGCGTTCGCCGACCGCATCCGGGCGCAGCCGCGCAACTACATCGCGCAGCCGCTGCTCGGCCTGTCGCGGGTGCCCACCATCGTGGGTGACTCGGTCGAGGGGCGCCACGTCGACCTTCGTCCGTACATCCTGCACGCCGGCGACGACGTGTTCGTCCTGCCCGGCGGTCTGACGCGCGTCGCGCTCAAGAAGGGCTCGTTCGTGGTGAACTCATCGCAGGGGGGCGGCACGAAGGACACCTGGGTCCTCGCGGACGGAGCCGCGGTCCGAGAGGCGCTGCCATGCTGAGCCGAGCGGCCGAGGCGGTCTACTGGATGAGCCGGTACGCCGAGCGCGCCGAGAACGTCGCTCGTTTCCTGCAGGTGAGCCTCGAAGTCACGCTCGACGTGGGCGACCCACGGGGCGACGCGTGGCCCGGCATCATCGCCGCGACGGGCGACCAGGCCCTCTTCACGGGGCGCTACGGGGATGCCACCCGGGACTCGGTCCTGCGCTTTCTCACGATCGACGCCGAGTCGCCGAACTCGATCCTCTCCTGCCTGCGGCTCGCGCGCGACAACGCACGATCCATCCAGGAGGCCATCTCCTCCGAGATGTGGCAGCAGATCAACAAGTGGTACCTGCTCGTGCGCGAGGCGGCCGCGGCGGGCAGCGTGCTCGACGATCCTCACGACTTTCTCACGGCCGTGAAAGAAGCGTCGCACCTCTTCGTCGGCCTCACGTACCTGACCATGACGCACGGGGAGGGATGGCACTTCGGGCGCCTAGGCCGCCTCCTCGAGCGCGCGGACCAGACGAGCCGAATCATCGACGCAAAGCAGACGATCCTATTCGCCCGGCCCCTCGACGTAGTCGCGAGCCTGGACGAGGTCCACCTTTCCGGGCTCCTGCGGTCGGTGAGCGCGCTCGAGATGTACCGCAAGCGCCACGGTCGCATCGAGCATGGTCCCGTGATCGAGTTCCTCGTGCTGGACAAGCTCTTTCCGAGGTCCATCCGTCACTGTCTCGACAACGCCCAGGAGTCGCTGCGCGCCATCGCCGGGACGCCCGCGCAGGCGCCGCGGTCACGAGCGGAGCGACTCCTCGGCAGGCTCGGCGCCGAGTACGAGAACGCCGTCGTCGAGGAGATCTTGGCCGAGGGACTGCACGATCACTGCGATCGAATGCAGCTCAAGCTCAACGACGTGGGCCTGGCGATCTACGAAACGTTCTTCGCGACCCGTCCGGAGGCGCCGTCGACGGCCGACGACGCGGTCCAGCTCGCGGAAGCGGCGCAGTAAGTCAGTCAGGGCGCCCTTAGTCCGAACTCTCGCTTCGCTCGAGCGTGCGGACTTAGCCCGGGCCCTGCCAGGGCTCTACCTTCACCTCCACCTCGAGCGTCTCGCCGCCCCCGCCGACGAAGATCGTCCCCGACGTCGGCGTCGCGTCCAGGTAGTTGCGCCCGACGGCGACCCGCACGTGATGTGTGCTGGTAACGACGCCGTTGGTTGGATCGAGCCCGCGCCACCCGACGTCGGGGAGGTAGACCTGCACCCATGCGTGAGAAGCTTCGGCCTGCTGCCGGTTGGGCTCCTTGGGACCCGTGAAGAGGTAGCCGCAGACGTAGCGCGCGGGCACCCCCATGAGCCTCGATAGGCAGATGAAGAGGTTCGCGAAATCCTGGCAGACGCCGCGACGCCTCGCGTAGACGTCGAACGCCGACGTCGCCACGGTGGTCGCCCCTTGCACGTAGGCGTACTCGCGGTGGATCGAGTCGTTCAGGTCGAGCAGCGTGTCGAGCACGTCGCCGTCGTTGCGCGCGACGAACCGCATCGCGTAGTCGAGGAGCTCGGCAAGCTCGGTCTCGGGCAGCTCGGTCGGGTGGAGGTACGGCCCGAGCATGTTGCGCTGCCACGGCATCCACAGGAGCGGCATCTCCGTCTTGACATGGCGGACGTCGAAGCCCAGTGGGTCGTCGTCGAGCGCCTCGATGCGCGAGCGCGCGAGCACGGTGAGCTCTTGGTACGGCGTATCGAGGATGACGCGTCGCGCGCGGTTGCCGAAGACGTCCTCGAAGTCGTGCACGCGGCCCTCCACCGACACGGTCACCTCCGACTCGACCAGCCGCTGCATGCGGTCGTGCGCCGGGAAGAGACGGAGCAGGTGCGTGCTCCGCTCGACGGCGGAAACGTAGCGGTATGTCGTCCGGTGGGTGGCGGCGAGCTGCATCACCGGCCTGCGGGCGGCCGCGCGGCGTTCGGAGCGCGGGGGTGCGAGGTCGGCCGATCGCGGCAGTCCCGCCATCCGGCTCTCCTCGGGCAAGATATCCGCGACGACGGCGCCCTGGCACATGACGATCAACTCACCCCGTGCGAGCGAACGCCAGAAGAGCGCGGGGCCTCCCGTCTCGCGCTGCAGGAGGCCGGAGGACACGACGCACCCCTTGCGAGGCTTGCTTCCGCGGCGGCTCAGGTCCACGCGCACGTCCGAGTCCCCGAACGCGAGGCCGTCGTAGGGCGGGAGGAGCTCGGCCAGATGGAGGGTCCCCGGGCCGAAGCGATCGGCGTACGCGACGAGGCGCTGGCCGTCGCACAGGACGAGGTCGAGCGAGCCTCGCGCGTTGAGCTCGAGGAGCCACTGGTGAAGGACGGCCACGTCGACGTCGGCGATGGATCGCCAGTTGCGCGCCGCGATGCGCGCGAGTAGCACACAGAAGACGCGCTCCGTGTCGGTCGCGCCGACCGGCTCGAAGTGCGGGTCGGGGACTTCGTTGAAGGGCGAGGCGAGGCTGCCTGCGTGGCCGAACATCCATTCGCGCCCGCCCCAGCTCCGGACGAAAGGCTGCGTGTTGGCGTCGGTGTTGGGGCCCCACGTGGCCTTGCGCACGTGCAAGACGAAGAGGGACGACTCGAGGTGCTCCCACGCCTTTACGAGCTCGCCGCGGATGCTCCCGCGCGGCGGGGACGGCTCCTTGAGCAGCGAGGCGGAAGGCTCGCCCGCCGGGTAGTACCCCAAGCCCCAGCCGTCAGGGAGCGTCTGTCCGCCCTGCAAGCAGCGCAGGTCGAAGGACGGCGCGAGCTCTCCCTCGAACGACATCGCGAAGAGGTTCGGCATCGAGCGGCGCATCATGCCACGGCCGTCGCTCGGGGTCGCTGCCGAGCCCAAGCGAGGACGAGGATCTCGCTGTCTCCGCGCGCGTGCGCGAGTATCGTGTCCGCCGTGGTGGCGAACCGAGCCGAGCCCACGCCCGTCGATCGGGCGTATCAGGTCGCCTATGCGTGCGCGTATCGCTTGATGCGAACGTACTGGAAGCTCCGCCATCCGACGACGCACGGAGCGCTCGTGGCGCTTTGGAACCGGGGGGAGCTGCTCCTCGTTCGAAACTCGTACGTCCCCTACTACTGCCTGCCGGGTGGTTACGTGCGCCGCGGAGAGACGGGCGAGCAAGCCGCGCTGCGGGAGCTCGCCGAGGAGGTGGGCGTGGCGACGACGCCCGACCGTCTCGCGCTCGCGCTCGAGGAGCACCACGAGTGGGAGGGCAAGCGCGACCACGTCCTCATCTACGCCATCGAGCTCGACGAGCGCCCCGCCGTGCAGGTCGATCATCGCGAGGTGATCGAGGCGTCCTGGTGCAGCCCGGAGAGCGCGCTGGCGAGGACCCTCTTCCCCCCCGTCCGCCACATGCTCGAGGGGCGGCGCGCACACGCGCCCTCCTGACGTTTCGGCCCGGGCTTGGCCACGGGCGCGCTGCCGTGGTACCCCATTCTGGATACTCAAGCCCGGAGGTGGTCCGATGGTCGCGTACGACGAAGACGAGGGAAACTCCTCGGCCGTGTCCGGAGGGACGTCACGCCGAACCTTTCTCGGGGCGGCAGCTACCGTAGCGGCGGCTGCTGCGACTTTGGGTGCGGAGCGCGCCGCGCAGGCCCGCACTTCGTCGGACCTCGCAGCCCAGCCGCCGGCTGGCTTCTCGCCGTTTGCGGCGCCCGGCCGGGTGGTCAAGGTGAAGAAGGCCGGGTGCATGGAGGCCAACGGGCTCTTCCCCAAGGCGGACGACGCGAAAGAGATGCTCCGGAGCGCGCTTCAGGAGCTCACGGGAAAGACGGACCTGGCCGAGGCGGCGAAGCTCTTTGTCCACCCGCAGGACAAGGTGTGCGTCAAGGTCAACGGCATCGCCCTTCAAAACATGGCGACCAACAAAGAGCTCGTCCTGCCGTTCGTCGAAGCGATGATCGCGGCCGGCGTCCCGCCTGCGAACATCACGGTCCTCGAGCAGTATCCCGGGTTCATGAACGGGACCCGCATCTCGGCTCGCAGCGTCCCCGCCGGCGTCTCGGTGGCCTGGCACTCGAACAAGGACGCCACGATGGATTGGCGGGACATCCCCGGTACGCAACGCCACACGAAGTTCGTGCGGGCGCTGACCGAGTCGACGGCGCTCATCAACTTCGCGCTGATCAAAGACCACTCGATTTGCGGCTACACCGGCGCGCTCAAGAACATGACGCACGGTTGCAGCGTGAATCCGCAAGACTTCCACGACCACCACGCCAGCCCCCAGATTGCCATCCTCTCCGCGCAAGACATCCTGCGGTCGCGGCTGCGCCTCTGCATCATCGACGGCTTCAAGCTCATGGCCCACGGGGGTCCTCTCTACAAGCACCCCGAATACGTGGTGCCCCACGAGGCCGTCTACGTCTCGACCGACCCGGTGGCCCTCGACGCGGTGGGCTGGGACCTCGTCGAGAAGGCCCGTGCGAGCTTCAAGCTCAAGTCGCTGACCGACGAGGGGCGCCCACCGGCGTACATCCACGCGGCGGCCGACCTCGGCGTAGGAATCGCCGATCCGGCGAAGATTACGCTGCGCGAAGTCACGCTGTAGCGCACTCGCGCGGCTCGAGTGGGGTCCTTCGCTCCCCGCTCGGGATGACAAGCGCCTCGCTTTCCGATCTGTCTCTGCTGTAAAATCAATGGAACGTGTCCCCGCGCGATTCCGACCGCACGCGTGTCACGCACCTGACCGAGGTCGCCGGGCAGTCGGCCGCCCGCCCCGGCGAGGCGTGCGTCATCGTCATCTACGGTCCGGACTTGGGCAAACGGCTCCAGCTCGGGACGGCCCCGTTCGAGATCGGGCGATCGGCGGGCAACGATCTTTTCCTCGACCAGGAGAGCATCAGCCGGCACCACGCCCGCATTGCCTTCGACGGCAAGCAGTACTGGGTCTCGGACCTCAACTCGACGAACGGCACCTTCGTCAACGACGAGCCCATCCGCGAGCAGCGGTTGCGCGATGGGGACCAGATCCGCGTGGGCCGGTCGATCCTGAAGTTTATGACCGGCGAGAACATCGAGGTCCACTACCACGAGGAGATCTACCGGCTGATGACGGTCGATGGGCTGACGCAGGCCTACAACCGCCGCTATTTCGATGAAGCGCTCGAGCGTGAGTTCAACCGATCGAAGCGCTACCAGCGGGCGCTGTCGCTCATCATGATGGACATCGACCATTTCAAGCAGGTGAACGACACGCACGGTCACCTCGCCGGCGACGGGCTCTTGCGTCAGATCGCCGGAGCGGTCAAACCGCGTCTTCGCGCACAGGACATCTTCGGACGAACGGGGGGCGAGGAGTTCGGCGTGCTCTTGCCCGAGATCGGCCTCGACGGCGCGACGACCACCGCGGAGAAGGTCCGCGGCATCGTCGAGGCGACCCCGGTGCGTTTCGACCAGCAGCTCTTACGCTGTACCGTCAGCCTGGGGGTGGCGACCCTGCAGGACGACGCCACGCCTCAGGAGCTCTACAAACGAGCGGACGATCGTCTCTACGAGGCCAAAGAGAAGGGTCGCAACCGCGTCGTATCCTGAACGGGAGCGAGGGATGTTCGGCACGGGGGCTACTGGCACGCCGGCAGCGGCGACCCTTGCGCGATCCAGAGGCTGATGCGCTCGAGCTCGTCGACCGTCAGCGGGTCGGTCGCGACCCCGACGGAAGCGGCCGGGTTGGCGGGATAGGGCATCTCCCTTCCTTGCACGAGATTCGATAGGTAACCGCGTTCCTTGCTGGTCATGGGGACCCAGGCGACGTCGTACGCGTGGCCCACGTTCGTAGGGGGGGAGCCGATGTTGCCAGCCCCCGCGTCGCCCGTCGCCGCATCGGCCCCGGCGTCGGCCATCCCTGTTCCCCCGGCGTCGGCCGGCGTCCCGGCCTCGGCCCCGGCGGCTCCCCCGTCGCAGGGAAGAGCGCCGGGAGTCGACGAGCAGGGCGGGGGGACCGCCATGAGGAGCTTGTAGACGAGCCAGCTGTTGGCAGGGTCCCCGAGCAGCGGCCCGGGCGACTCGCGGTCGATGACGGGCATGTCGACGCCGAAGACGCGTCCGGGCGGCGCGGCCTGGGGCGCCGGGCCCGTGTTGGCGCCGTGCGCGACCGGCCCCTTGCCCGCCACCTCTCCGACCGCGGTCATCTGGATGCCGCCCGGCGTGTCGAGAAGGAGGCCCGCCGCGGGCAAGTTGGTGTTGCCGTGGCATGTGGGTATCGAGCACTTGCTGACGAAGATGGGAAACACGTCGTTGCAGAAGTTGATCGTCGGAGCCGGCGGCAATCCCGCGCCCGAGACTGGCCCGGCGTCCGGCCCGGAGACCCCGCCTTCGGTCGCGCCCGCGTCGGGAAGCCCGTTCGCCTGAAACGTCACCTGCACCGGCGCGTTCGCGAGCGGCGCGCCGTCGATGGCGCGGGGTCCGTTCGGATCCGACGGTCCCTGGGGTCCCACGATCACCTTGTACAGACCCGCCTCGAGAGGGATCATCGGCACGATCGACACGACGCGCGCCACCGGGTCGTACGAAACGACGGGCGCGAACGCGTTGTTGCGCAGATCCACCAGCACGAACGACTGACGCGTGACGCTCGCCGGCAAGAGCAGTCGATCGAACGCGAGCTCGATCCGGCCCCCCGGTGCCAAGGGCATGGCCGCCGACACGTTCGAGCCCAGGTACTGGACGGCCGGCCCCGGGTTCGTGGCCTGGTTCGTCTGCGGACCCTGATCGCAACCGGCCGATGCGGCCGATCCGACCAGCACGGCGATCAGCTCTCCGAGTAAAGCTGCAGTTGCTCGCGAACGACGTCCTCGCTCACCCCCGAGCGCAGGTGATCCTTCAAGCAATCGGCCAAGGTGAGAAGTAGCTCGTCGACCCCTTTGTCTTCGATGAGCTTCTGCAGCAGCTGCCGGGCCTCGCGGCTGTCGTCGTTGCGGAGGAACTGGCGAACCGTGTCCAGGGATATTTCCCCCTGAAAATCCAGGTACATATTCTCCAAGAGGTAGCGCACGAGCTCTTTCACCATCGTTCTCCTTCGCGAGTCGGGCCCCCATCGGTTGAGCCGTGGACGTGCCGCCTGCCGCAAGCTTACCGGCGCTGCAAGGGATAGACACATATCCCCCGGCGCACGAGGCTTGCAAGGCCGTTTCGCACTTTTGCAGGCCGAGCGGCCCGCCCGCTCGAGTCACCATGTCCCGATGGGTGTGCGCGTAGACCGCTCGGGCTTCTTGCCCTTCGGGCGAGGGAGTGCGTGACGACATGGCTGACTTCACCGGCATTGGGCGAGGGCCCCGTCCGTAGGTTCGTGACACACGAAGCAAGGTCGCGGGTTTCGGCGGAACTGGTTGCTGCACCCGGCGACGAAGCCACCCGGGTGGGGGTCGAAGCCGCCGCCCACCCCCAGCGCTCCGTGGCAAACTACGCAGTCGCGTTCGGTATGGCAGCTCACGCACTGGTTCAGGTTCCGCTCGGCTTCGAACGCGTGGTGCCCCGGCTTGCGCGGCGGGTCGCTCCAGATGTTCTTGGGCGGGTGGAACCGCCCGCTGTCGCGAGCGGAAAGGGGGCTCGACTCGGAGACTCCGACGCGCAGGTGGCAATCGAGACAGAACGACTGCTGCTGGTGGCAGCTCGTGCAGCGCTCGGTGCTCATGCGCGCCTCGATTGGGTGCATGTTCAGGTAGTCGTTCG
>DATGJA010000314.1:0-14740 GCA_035295445.1 Polyangiaceae bacterium
ACAGTAGCTCGATCGACGCGCTTCTTCCGGTAGTCGGCGATGGCGCTCTTGATCGCGTCTTCGGCGAGGACCGAGCAGTGGATCTTCACGGGAGGGAGGTTCAGCTCGTCGACGATTTGCGAGTTCTTGATGCCCTCCGCCTCGTCGATCGTCTTTCCCTTGATCCATTCCGTGGCGAGCGACGAGCTCGCAATGGCGGAGCCACACCCGAACGTCTTGAACTTTGCGTCTTCGATGACGCCTTGCTCATTGACGCGGATCTGCAGCCGCATGACGTCCCCACAGGCCGGAGCGCCGACCAGGCCGGTCCCGACGTTGGGATCGCTCTTGTCGAGCGTCCCGACGTTGCGGGGGTTCTCGTAATGTTCGATGACCTTGGTGCTATATGCCATGGCGGATTTCCGAGTTGGTTCTTCGTTGTCCCAAAATCAGGGCCAATATGGGCGAGTGGGCCGTTAGTGGGCCACCCACGCCACGCTCTTCAAATCGATCCCTTCCTTGTGCATCTCCCAAAGCGGGGACAGCTCGCGCAGGCGGCTGACCTTGGCGACGACGAGGTCGGCCACGTAGTCCACCTCTTCCTGAGTGTTAAAGCGTCCGAGGCCGAAACGGATGCTCGAGTGGGCCAGCTCGTCGCCGACGCCAAGCGCGCGGAGGACGTAGCTCGGCTCCAGGCTGGCCGACGTGCACGCCGAGCCGGAGCTCACGGCGACGTCCTTGATCGCCATCATCAAGCCCTCGCCCTCGACGAAATTGAAGCTCAAGTTGAGGTTGCCCGGCAGGCGATGCTCCATCGACCCGTTGACGTAAACCTCGTCGAGCTGGCCCATGATGCGTTCGCGCAACCGCTCTCGAAGGCCGACGAGGCGCGCGCTCTCGACGGCGCCCTCGCGCGTCATGATCTCGGCCGCCTTTCCGAACCCGACGACGAGCGGAACGGCGAGCGTGCCCGATCGCATCCCGCGCTCGTGCCCTCCCCCGTCCATTTGGGCGACGAGGCGCACGCGCGGACGGCTACGGCGCACATAGAGGGCACCGACCCCCTTGGGACCGTACATCTTGTGGGCGGTCAGCGAGGCGAGGTCGATGTTCATCTTCTGGACGTCGAACGGGACCTTCCCCACCCCTTGCACGGCGTCGGAGTGGAGGAGGACTCCTCGCTCCCGGGTGATGCGCCCGATCTCTTCGATGGGCTGCACCGCTCCAATCTCGTTGTTCGCGAGCATGACGCTGACGAGGATCGTCCTTTCGCCGATGGCCTTCTTCACGTCGTCGGGGTCGACCCGGCCGTCCTTGGCGACGCCGAGGTAGGTGACCTCGAAGCCCTGTTTCTCGAGCCGCTTGCACGTGTCGAGCACGGCCTTGTGCTCGGTCACGGTCGTGACGATATGGTTGCCCTTCTCGCGGCAATACTCGGCGACGCCCTTGATGGCGAGGTTGTCGCTCTCGGTCGCGCCGCTCGTGAGGACGATCTCTTTGGTGTCCTTGGCGCCGATGAGGGCCGCGATGCGCTCGCGCGCGTGGTCCACCGCCTCTTCGGCTTCCCAGCCGAACTGGTGGCTGCGGCTCGCAGCGTTGCCGAACTTCGAGGTGAAGTACGGGAGCATCTCCTCGAGAACGCGCGGATCGACCGGCGTCGTCGAGTGGTTGTCCATGAAGATGGGGAGCTTCATCCCTAGTGCGCGCGAAACCCGAGCACGAGCTCGGGCACGTCGGCCTCCTTGTCGTGAAGATCACAGCACTCGCAGGCGCTCAAGAGGCGCTGCGGGTCGCACACGTCGCACGTGTCGAGATATGTGACGCTCGCTTCGAGATCGTGCTCCAGCGCCTCGAGGCGGCGCTTCTGCTCGCGCGTCTCCTGGAGCTTGCGCGCGTAGACCTCGCGCATGCGCTTCATTGCGCCGGGCGCGCTCTCGAGGCGCTCCCACTCGAGCACGACCGTCTTCATGTCGCCCAGGCTGAAGCCCATCTCCTGGAGCTTTCCGATCCACCGGATGCGGACGAGCGCTTCGCGACCGTAGAGGCGGAATCCGCCCTTCGACCGTGTCACGGGGGTCAACAGGCCGAGCTCTTCATAAAGGTGGATAGCGCGGACCGTGCGGCCTGTTTCTCTAGCCAGATCACCAACTTGCATGAGCGGGTCGCGCGCGTCATCCAGCCTACGGACGGCATCGCCGTCGTCTCCTCGACGATCGAGGGGCGATTTCCTCGTGAGGAGGGGTAGGCGAAGTCGGTCGACCATCGGACTCTTCCCTTAGCGTCTTACGTGCGTGTCAGGGTTAGTGCATGTCTAGCGCGGCGTCCCTCCGCGTCAAGCTCCGCCCACCGCCCGGCTCCTCGGCGCTCGCCGCGTCGGGGCGCGTCAGGGCAAGTGACCCGGGCAGCGGATCTGCTTGACGCGGGGTTTGGCGAGCCCTCATCGTCCCGTCGCCATGCCGAACAGCGCAGCCCCCACCGGCCTCGAGGCTGAGCTAGCCGCCATCCTCCAGGAGTTTGCCGGTCGGCTCGTCGATGCCATTCGAAATGCATCCATTGCCGACGTCGCAGCGCTTACCCAATCGCCGCCGCTGTCATTGCGCGCAATCGCCGGCGGCGACGGGAGAGAACGTTTCTCGTCCGCGCGCCGGACGGCCGCTCGTGCGTCCAAAGAGACGACTCGAGACGCGCGCACGAGCGTGAGACAAACCGCGAGTCGTCGCGCAGAGCTCGGCGACCTCGTCGTCCGCACGCTCGAGGGCGCCGGCCGACCGCTCGGTGTGAGAGCACTCTCGACCGAATTGGGGATTGCCGCCGATCGACTCGGGGCGCCTCTCCGTGAGCTCCGCTCCGCGGGCCGAATCAAAAAGCACGGCGAAAAGCGAGCCACGACGTACTCGGCCGCGTGACGCCGAGCTCTCGACGCCGACGACCTTGGTCACCTGACCGACCAGTGTGACTTCAGCTTCGGTGCGTGTACAGAGCTTCCCGTAACGCGCCGCTCGCGAGGCAGTTGCCTGGCTCGCGTCGCGACAATCGAGCTTGGGGGACCAAGAGAAAAAGGTATTGTGAATGCTTCGATTGGCGATTTGTCGGCTGCGATCGCGCGCCGGCCGGATCGTCGGGGGGGACAGCATGCAGCGCCATGAAGGGTACGGAGCCGATGCGGCCCTGGAACGTTCGCCGGGAGAGAGCGGCTCGATGCGAATCGCACGGCCGCGCTTTCCGTCGTCGCACGACGACGACGCGGAGCTGCAGGCCCACGCGCAAACACAGGAGACGCTGCGTTCACGGCTGGCCGCGTTTGACACGCTCGTCGCGGGGGTCGCCCACGAGCTCAACAACCCGATGACCTACGCGCTCGTAGGCGTCGAGATCGCGCTCCGGATGCTTCGCGTTCGGGCCGCCAACGCGCTCCCCGAGCCGGACGACGCGATCGCGCTCGAGGCCCTCAACAAGGCGCAAGCGGGGCTCCACCGGATGCGCGAGGTCATGCGTGGCCTCGTCACGTTCGTCCACGGGGACACCGGCTCCCTCGAGATCATCGACGTGCGCGCCGTGCTCGGGTCGGCCGTGCAGATCACGTGGCACCAGATCCGGCACCGCGCGACGCTCACCCAGGACTTGGCCGAGGTGCCGCCCGTGGAGGCGAACGCGGCGCGCCTCGGACAAGTGTTCCTCAATCTGCTCGCTAACGCCGCGGAGGCGATCCCCGAGGGACAGGCGGACCGGCACGTCGTGCGCGTGACGACGCGGACCGAGCACGACGACTCCGTCATCATCGAGGTGGCCGACACGGGTGCGGGAATCGCGCCGGAGACGTTGCCGCGCGTCTTCGATCCATTCTTCACGACGAAGGGCCCTGGCGCCGGCCCCGGACTCGGCCTCTCGATCGCGCACGCCGTGGTGCGCGATCTCGGAGGGCGCATCTCGGTGCAAAGCGCGATCGGACAAGGAACGGTCGTACGCGTCGAGCTGCCCTGCGCTCGGGCATGGCGAACCTCGCCGGGGGTCCGCCGGCCCGGAGGGGTCGACGGCGGCGCCGCGGTGCTGGTCGTGGACGACGATCGCCTCGTCGGTGAGGCCATTTCGCTCACGCTCCGCGGACAGTGCGACGTCACCGTGTGCACCTCGGCGCGGGAGGCGGTCGATTGGATCGCAGCGGGTCAGCGGTTCGACCTCATCCTGTGCGATCTGCTAATGCCCGGCCTGACCGGCATGGATCTCTACGCCGAGGTGCTCCGCATCGCTCCGGAAGAGGTGGCGTCGATCGTCTTCATGACCGGGGGCGCCATCACCCCGCGCGCTCGGGCCTTCGTCGCAGGCGTCTCGAACCAGTGCCTGAAGAAGCCCATCGACACGAAGGACTTGCGCGATCTGGCCCGCAGCCGTGCGCGCTACCGGTCTCGCGCCGGCGTGCGGTAGACAGCTCAGTGCGAGTCGCGCGGACGTTCGTCCGCGGGACCGCGGCTCAGGAGCAGGTGCTCGCCGATCCGCAGGAGCGAGAGTCCGACCCCCAGCATCCCGAGCCCCATGATCGCGCGCGCGATCACGATGGCCGCGTCGATGACCGGCGGCCGCGGCGACAAAGGCGGCGCTCCGTGGAGTCCGATCGCGAGGGCGCACACCACAACCGCGAGCGAAAGCACGGCGCAGGCGGAACCGATGCGGCGTCGCGTGGTCCGCTCGCCGGCGGGCGCGGGCACGGCGGGCGGGGGGAACGATGACTCGAGAAAGCCCTTCCACCAGCTCGTGCGCGGCTGGACGCGCGACGCCATGGCAGGTCGCGCCCCTCCGTCGACGATAACCGAGGGATAAGGGTGCGCGACATGGACGGGAGCGGGCTGTGGCTGCGGCGCCGGCTGTACCGCCTGCACCACCGGCGGCGGGGGGGTGGAGCCGGTGCGATGTGGGCGGGGCGGCGGCGCGAGGGGGGGCGGGGCAAGGGGCGGCAGCCGAGTCGTGGCCAGCTTGTCGTCTGGCGTGCCGTCGGCAGTCTGGGCTTCCGCCTCATGCTTGGGTTCTGGTTTCGTCTCGACCTTTTGCGCCTCGGTCATGGCTCTTCCCATTGACACCTTGGCCGCGCCAGCGCCAGCCCGTTCGCTTGCGACGAAACATTGCGTACGTGCTGTAAGATAAGGAAATCACTGCGCCTCTTCCGGATCGGACCCGTCCGATGTGGAGACGGTCCGATCCCGGGCGGCGGCCCCGGCGGCGAGCACGCTCGGCCGCAAGGCCTCGTCGATCCGGAGCCACTCGTCGCGCACCGCCTTCGGCACGGTATGCCGGATGAGCACCTGCTCGAGCAGGTGGTGGCGGCGGTCGAAGTGGCCCGCGAGGAGCGGCAACGCCGCGTGGGCTTCGGGGAGCGATTTGCCCGCGTAGCGCTCGGGCCCACCGAGAAACGCGCACGTGAACGACGTCTGCAGGTCGACCAGACGCGCCTTGTCCTTTCCGTCGAAGAGAAAGCCCACGAGGACGTCGTCGAACAAGAGATCGTAGAGCGACTGGATCACGGCCCGGACCGCCGCCTGACCTCCGATTCGATCGTAGAGCGAATCCATCTGCCATCTCGCATTCAGAGCGGCCCAAGCTTCAGGCTCACCCCCGACGCGTCCTTCACGATGAGCGCGATCGTCGCGAAGAGCTCGTCGCCCCGCCCCTTGTCATCCATCCACCGGCCAGCCCCTTCGTCCCAAGAGAAATGCCAGGCACGGGCGTTGGCCGCGAGCCAAACTTGCCGCGTGGGTCGCTGGGTGTTGACGATGCAACGTCGTCCGCCGGCGAACGTGATGGTGACGACGTCGCCCGCGACCTCGCAGTCCGCGAGGTCCGTGTCTACTTCCTCGAATGCGTCGCCGATGGCGCGAAACGCCTCGTCGGCGAGCTTCTCGTACGCGCTCTCTTCCAACATGGTCTTTTCTCTCTCCCTGAGCGCCACCTCGAAGCCGTCAGTTGAGCGAGTGCGGCAGCGCCAACAAGAACGGCGCGATGACCGCGTCGAAGACGCGACCGTCCGGCCGATGCATTTGGTAGGTACCCCGCATCTCGCCGCGAGGCGTCTTGAGGACGCAACCGCTCGTGTACTCGAAGTGCTCGCCCGGCAAGAGGTTCGGCTGATGGCCCACGACGCCGGGACCCCGGACCTCGTCGATCTTGCCGACGCCGTCGGTCACGATCCAGTGCCGCGTCCGCAGCTGTGCCGGCTCCGACCCCTCGTTGCCGATCCGCACCGTATACGCGAAGACGTACCTGCCGGCCGACGGGACGGACTGGTCCGCCAGGTAAGCGCTTCGCACGGTGACCCGGATGCCCTCGGTCATGGCGGTGGAGGTCTCGGCCGTCGGCATGGGATCTATTTAGACCCAGCCTTGCGCCGGGTCTAACCACCTGAGCGTCACCCCGAAGATCGGATCTCCGCGAGAGGTCCACTCAGCCGATCTCCCGCTCAGCGGAGAGGCGGGATGGTGTCCCCGCGCGCGACCCGGCAGCGGGCGACGATCGGCACGTGGTCCGAGAGCCCGTGGAAGGGGGCCGTGCGGACGCCGAACGGGTGGGTGTCCTCGAAGTCGATCCATCGCAGGCCGCGGCCGGCGAACACGTGATCGAGGTGCATCCGCAGCCGCATGAACCCGGCCGTGGGCCAGCCGACCAGCTCGTCGGTCGACATGCGATAGCGATGGGCGAACGCGTCGACCCATCCATTTTCGTCGACCAATCGCCGGTAGACCGGTGAGCCCGGGAGGGCGTTGAAGTCGCCGACGACGACGAACCGATCGCTGGCCCGTTCCTTCTCGACGAATCGGATCAGATTGCCGGCTTCTTCGATCTGATTGGGACCCCAGCCGAGCCTGCGCGGCTTGGTCCAGAACTCGCGCGAGAGGGTGCTCGGAAGGCTCAAGTGCGTGTTGAAGACGTCGATCGGCGCCGTCTTCTGCGAAAAGTGGCGGAAGCGCACGTGGGCGCAGATCCTCGTTTGCTTGAACCGGCGTATCGGATGCATGCGTCGGTGCGTAATGTCGTGGGGGGTCCCCGCGTTGTGGTGATCGACGACGAACTCGCGGTGGGCGAGAATCGCTAGGCCCGTCGTGTAGACGCGCGTCGCCGCCGAGAGGCGATAGGCGTGCGCCGGAAAGTAGTACGCCTCGTATGAGTCGGGCTTGCCGGTCTCCGACAGGGCGGCCGACAGCATGTCCATGAAGCGTTCGAGTTGCGGGGCCTCGCCGCGGTGCGCCCACGTCGACCGAATGGACCTCGTCTCCACCTCTTGCAGGCAGACGATCGCAGGCGCCGGGTCTAGGCCGGCGAGCGCCCGCGCGATGCGGCGCATGGCCGTGGCCGTGCTCCCAAGACCGCGCGTGCCGTGACCAAAATAGCGGACGTTGTAAGTGAGGATCCGCATCGATGCGTTTACTATAGACTCGGCTTCCTGATGTCTCTTCCCTTGCGGGCGCTCCCCGCGATCGCATTGATCCTCTGCACGTGCATGCCGCAGGGGCGCAGGCCGTCGGCCTCGGTGCCCCAGAACCGGGAGCCGCCGCCCGCCCCTGCCGCGAGCCCCTTTGCCGAGGGAGAAGCCCGCGCACGCACCGGCGTCGAGATCATCGAGTCCCCTCACGGGCCGCCGGTGCTGCTGCGCCACGCGACGGTCATGACGGCCGCGGGCAGGCGCTACGACCAGGGCTTCGTCTTGATGAGCAACGGCGTCATCGCGGGCGTGGGCGACGGCGAGGGCCCGGACCCGACGGCCGCCGGCGGCATCGTCGTCGAGGCCCGCGGCAAGTTCGTCACCCCGGGAATCATCGATCCGCACTCGCACATTGGCGTCTATCCGGTCCCGGATACCAGCGCGCACGACGATGGCAACGAGCTGACGGACCCCGTCTCGGCCGGGCTGCGAGCGGAACACTCGTTCTGGCCGCAGGACCCGGCCATCGAGAGGGCGGTGGCAGGTGGGGTCACCACCGTCGCGGTGCTCCCGGGGAGCGGCAACCTCGTGGGCGGCCGGGGCATCGTCATGCACCTTCTGCCCCGCCGCGGCGCCCGCGCGATGCGCTTCCCCGGCGCTCCGGACCTCCTCAAGATGGCCTGCGGCGAGAATCCGAAGCGCGTCTACGGGGCGCTCAAGCGCGCGCCGACGACGCGCATGGGCAATGTGCGGGCGCTCCGCGAGGCCTTCCTCAAGGCGCGCAGGTACGCGCGCGACTGGGACGAGTGGACCGCTAAGCAGCGGCAGCCGCCGCCCAAAGAGAGGACCGCTTCGGGCTCCAAGGAAAAGGACTCCGACTCCAAGCCGCCGGATCGCGACCTCGCCCTGGAGACCCTGGCGCTGGTGCTGCGGGGCGAGATCCTCGTCGAGTGGCACTGCTATCAGGCCGACGACATGCTGGCGGCGCTCCAGGTCGCCGACGAGTTCGGCTTTCAAGTGAGGGCGTTCCACCACGCGCTCGAGGCCTACAAGATCCGCGACGTGCTCACGCGCGAGAGCGTGGCGATCGCGACCTGGGACGACTGGTGGGGGTTCAAGATGGAGGCCTACGACGGCATCCCGGAGAACGCGGCGCTCATGACGGAGGCGGGGGGACGGGCCGCGCTGCACTCGGACTCGGCCGTCGCGATTCAGATCCTGAACCAAGCGGCGGGCAAAGCCATGTCGGCGGGCCTCGCCGCGGGGGTCAAGCTGACCGAGGACGACGCGCTCCGCTGGATCACGGCGAACCCGGCGTGGGTGCTCGGAATCGACGGCCAGGTGGGCACGCTCGAGACGGGCAAGCGGGCGGACGTGGTGGTCTGGAGCGACGACCCGTTCGGGACCTACGCGGTGGCCGAGCAGGTCTACATCGACGGCCACCTGGTCTTCGATCGCGCGCACCCGGCGGCGCCGTTCAGCGACTTCGAGCTCGGACTGCGGGCCATGCCCCCGCTGGGCGGTGGTCCGCCGCCGCTCCAGGCGCCTTCACCGGACGGGGGGGCGCGATGAAGTCCGCAAGCTCGAGCGAAGCGAGAGTTCGGGCGACACACCCGAAGTCCGCACACCCGATTCGACCGATCGCCGCAGCCGTCGTCGCTATCGGGCTTTTGACGGGCGGGCCGGCGATCGCCGAAGACTCACCGCCGATTGCGATCACCCACGCTCGCGTCTACGTACCGGGGAACCGGCCGCCGCTCGAGGACGCGACGGTCGTCGTCGCGAACGGCAGGATCCTGAGCGTCGGGCCAGCCGCGAAGGCTCCGGCGAGCGCGCGCACGATCGACGCTCGCGGCAAGGTGGTCACGCCCGGGTTCATCGACGCGAACACCGACGTCGGGGTGGTCGACGTCGAGCTCGAGCCGGAGGCCAATGACACGGACGTGCGGGGGGGTCCGCTCACCCCGGCGCTGCGCATGGTCGACGGCTACAATCCGAGATCGACCGTGGTCGACATTGCCCGCAGCGGCGGCGTGACCTCGGTCATCGTCGCGCCGCGAAGCAACCTGCTGGGCGGCCAGGGCGCGTTCGTCGACTTGGCCGGCGACTCCGTCTCCGACGCCGTCGTGCGCCCATCACTCGGCCAGTACGCGCGTGTCGACGACGATACCGTCCAGACCGACGCCGGCACCCGAAGCGGTTTGTGGCTCATGCTTCGGGAAGCGCTCGACGACGCGCGCTTTTACGGCGCGCACCGGGGCCAGTACGACACGAACGCGTCGAGGCCTCTTCGCCTGAGCCGGCAGGGGCTCGAGGCGCTCCAGCCGGTGCTCCGGGGCGAGCAGCCTCTCGTCATCACGGCGCACCGCGCGGGCGACATCGAGGCCGCCATGCGACTGGCGGACGACTTCAAGCTCAAGCTCGTCGTCGAGGGCGCGAGCGAGGCCTGGCTCGTGGCGGACGAACTCGCGAAACGAAAGATCCCCGTTGTCATCGACCCTCTCGAGAATCTCCCGGCACGGTTCGATCGCCTTCACGCGAGGTCCGCCAACGCCACCCTCCTCGCCGACGCCGGGGTCGCGGTGGTCATCTCGACGTTTTCGGCCGACGAGGTTCGCTTGCTGTGGCAGCACGCGGGAAACGCCGTGAGGCTCGGTATGGATCACGATGCCGCGATTCGCGCGGTCACCGAGGCGCCCGCCGACGCCTTCGGCCTCAAGGGCTACGGGCGGATCGAGCCGGGGGCGGTCGCGAACGTCGTCGTCTGGAGCGGGGATCCGTTCCAGACCTCGACTCACGTCGAGCACGTCCTCGTCCGCGGCCGGGAGCGAATCCTCGAGACGCGCCAGACGCTCCTGCTGCGCCGCTACCGAACGGTCCCGCCGGTCCGGGACGGAACGCGCTGACGCACACCAAGGTCCGCACGCTCGAGCGAAGCAAGAGCTCGGACGACACACCTGGCGGGGCACGACGTCCCTTGACGTTCGATATCGCGAACATACTATCCGCTCCACCGACGAGAGGAGAGGAGAAGACGCATGGCCATCCAACTCGGCGACATCGCCCCGGACTTCACTCAGGACTCGACCGAAGGACCCATTCACTTCCACGAGTGGCTCGGCAAGTCGTGGGGGATCTTGTTCTCTCACCCCAAGGATTTTACGCCGGTCTGCACGACCGAGCTCGGCGCCGTCGCGAAGCTCAAACCCGAGTTCGACAAGCGCAACATCAAGCCGATCGCCGTGAGCGTCGACGACGTGGCGTCGCACAAGAAATGGACCTCGGACATCGAGGAGACGCAGCACGCCAAGCTGAACTACCCCATCCTGGGCGATCCAGACCGCAAGGTGTCGAACCTCTACGGGATGATCCACCCCAACGCGAACGACACGTTGACCGTGCGATCGGTGTTCGTGATCGACCCGAACAAGAAGGTTCGGCTGACCATCACGTATCCGGCGAGCACGGGCCGCAACTTCGACGAGATCCTGCGCGTCGTCGACTCGCTCCAGCTCACCGACTCGCACTTCGTCGCCACGCCCGCGAACTGGAAGGACGGCGAAGACGTCATCATCGTTCCGTCGATCCAGGACCCCGAAGTGCTCAAGCAGAAGTTCCCCAAGGGCTACAAGGCGGTCCGCCCGTACCTTCGCGTCACGCCGCAGCCGAACAAGTAGGACCTCGCTCTGGCCGCCTACTTCGCCCGGAGGTACGCGCGCCAGCCGCCGTACACGGTGATGTCCGCCGCTCCCGCGGCGGCGTACGCCTCGCAGAGAAAGCCGAGCACGCGCGAGCCGTCCTCGAGCTCGACAGTGCCGATCGAAAGCGGCGGCCCGACCCCCGCCATGAACGACCCGACCGCGGTCACGGGCATAGCCCACGTCTCGACTTCGATCGAAGCGCCGCCATCGTCGACCCGCAGCAGTCCCGGCTTGGACGGGTGCGTCCCGGCCAGGGCGAACAGGCGATAGAGCGGCGCGGTCCGCGTCGCTCGGACCAGGTGCGCGCCGCGATCGACAAGCTGACCGTTGAGGGGCTGACCTGAGAGGTGTGCGCCGACCACCGCGATGACCACGTGCTCGAGCGGAAGCGGTCGTGGCGCCTCATCCTCCGCGGGAAGCGGCCAGTCGGTCGCCCCGAGCGGCACGCCGGCCGCCGTGTGGAAAGCCGACGCGAGATCGAGGAGGAGGGCGTCGCTGCCCCACGGTCCGAGGAACGAGACGCCCGCCGGCAGGCCGTCCTCACGGAAACCTGAGGGCACGGCGACCCCAGCCAAGTCGAGCAGGTTGCCGAACGTCGTGTACCGGCCGAGGCGCGCGTTCTGCGCGAGAGGGTCGGCGAGCGCGTCGGCGATCGTCGGGTGGGCGGGCGCCGTCGGAACGACCAGGGCGGCGCATCGCTTCCACATGGGCTCGATCGCGCGCTTCAGCTCCGCGAGCCGATGAATCGCGCGGAAGGCGTCCGCCGCCCGTGGCCGGGCACCGTCGGCCAGGATCGTCGCGATCACGGGCAGGACCGAGCCCGGGTGCGCTTCGAGAAAAGGCTCGAACGCCGCGAAGCGCTCCGCGATCCAAGGCCCCCCGTAGAGCAGATCGCCCGCCTCGAAGAAGGGCCGCACGTCGACGGGCTCCGCCGCGAAGCCCAAGCCCTCGAGCTTCTCGCACGCGCGCTCGAAGGCGCGCCGCGCCGCCGGGTCCGCGAACACGAGGTCCTCCGAGCGGGGGACCGCCACCCGGACGTCCCGTCGGAGCGCGGTCGACCACCAAGGGTATCCCGTCGCATCGCGCCGCGAGAACGGATCGGCCGGATCGAACGCCGTCGCCGCCGCGGCGACGGTTCGTGCGTCGGAGCACGTCAAGGACACGACGGTCATGCAATCGATGGATCGACAAGCCGGGACGAGCCCGGTCGTGGAGAGCAGACCGCGGCTCGGCTTGAGGCCCACGACGTTGTTGAACGCCGCCGGAACGCGCCCCGACCCGGCCGTGTCGGTCGCGAGCGCGAAGGCCACGTGACCGCGCGCCACGGCCGCCGCCGAGCCGGAGCTCGACCCACCCGTCACGTACCTCGGGTCGAAGGGATTCGGCGGGATCCCGTACGGAGAGCGAACGCCGACGAGCCCCGTCGCGAACTGGTCTAGGTTCGTCTTGCCCACGTAGAGCGCTCCCGCCGCCCGCAGCCGATCGACGACCGGCGCCGACGCGCTGGCCACGCGCGCGAAGTCGGGGCAGGCGACGGTCGTCGCGACCCCCGCGACGTCGATGCTGTCCTTGACTCCGAAGGGCACTCCGTAGAGGGGCGGCAGCGCATCGGGCGCGAACCTCGCTTCGAGCGACCGGGCCTCCGCGCGCAGCACGTCCGCCTCTTGGCGCTGGATCCAGATGCCCTCGGTCGGGTCGGCCGCGATGGCACTCAAGACGGCGTCGATGACCGCAGAGGGCGTCGTCGTGCGCTCGAGGTAGGCGCGCCGGAGGGACGCGAAATACAAGGGCGGAGTTCGGGCCGAGGCGCGCACCGGGGATGCGTGCTTCTATCACGACGAATGAGGTTGCCGGTCGGCGCGCTCGAACGGACCGATACGGAGCCGGGGCAAGGCGCCGTCGCCGTGGCGCGGGTCGGGCCGAGGACCGTCGTCGAGCGCGCCCTTGCTCGAAGCCCGTTGCGACTGCTGCTCCCCAAGAACCACGGGGAGGCCGCGTGGGTGTTCCTCGTTAATCTCGGAGGAGGGCTCGTCGACGGCGACCGAATCGCCACCCGCGTGGATGTGGGCGAACGCGCGGCGGTCCTCGTCGGCACGCAGGCGTCCACCAAGGTCTATCGATCCCCGCAAGGCTGCGCGCAGCACCTCGAGGTGAGCGTCGCGCCGGCCGCCTGGGCCGCGGTCGTTCCGGACCCCGTCGTGTGCTTCGCCGGAGCGCGCTACGAGCAGCGCACGCGCGTCTCCCTGGCGCGCGACGCCTCCGTGGTCCTGCTCGACGGCTACACGTGCGGGCGAGCGGCGCGCGGCGAGCGTTGGCGGTTCGACGGCTACAGCGCCCGCACGACCGTGATGCGCGAAGGCGGCCGGCCGATCGTCGACGCGGTGCACCTCGACCCACGACACGGATCGATCGAAGAAAGGATGGGGAAATTCGAGGTCGTCCTGACGCTGCTCGCCGTCGGCCCGCGCTTCGCGCCTTTGCGCGAAGTCATGCTCACGCGCCGACCCGCCCCTTCGCCCGACGACGACGAGGTCGTGGCGGCGAGCCCCATAGGGGAGGACGCGGCCCTCGTTCGTGTGGGCGCGCGCCGTTTCGAGGGCGCATCGCGAGCTTTGCGGCCAAGTTTCGGCGAGCTCGTGCGAGTGCTCGGCGACGACCCGTTCGCTCGAAAGTGGTGACGCTCGTCGAGCAATGCGCAATGCTCGCGCCCGGATGCACCTCGCACCGCGGGACGTCGACAAGCTCCTCCTTCACGGCGCGGGGTTTCTGGCGCAGAAGCGGCTCGCGCGGGGCGTCAGGCTCAACTATCCCGAGGCGGTCGCCCTCATCGCGACGCAACTGCTCGAGCTCATCCGAGACGGTCGCAGCGTGGCCGAGCTCATGGACCTCGGTCGGCGCATGCTCGCGCGCGCGCACGTCATGGACGGCGTTGCCGAAGTCCTGGCCGAGGTCCAGGTCGAGGGCACGTTTCCGGACGGCACGAAGCTCGTGACCGTGCATCGGCCCATCGCGCTCGAAAGGGTCGACCTCGCGCTGGCCCTGTACGGCAGCTTCCTCCCCGTCCCCCCCGACGGGACCTTCCCGGTGCGGGCCGGCGACGCGAACCCGGGGGAGGTGCTCGTCGCGCCGGGCTCGATCACACTCAACGAGGGGCGCGAGGCGATCGAGATCGTCGTCAAGAGCGTCGGCGACCGCCCCATCCAGGTCGGGAGCCACTACCCGTTCGCCGAGACGAACGCGGCCCTCGTCTTCGATCGCGCGAGGGCGGCGGGACGGCGACTCGACATCCCGGCGGGGACGGCGGTGCGGTTCGAGCCGGGCGACGAGAAGACCGTGCGCCTGGTGCCGACGGTCCCGGCGAAGTGGCAGAGCGCGTCGTGAGCCTATCGATCGACCGCCGGCACTACGCCGACATGTTCGGCCCCACCGTCGGCGACCGAATCCGCCTCGGCGATACGTCGCTTTTCGCCCAGATCGAGCGGGACTACGCGTCGTACGGCGACGAGTGCAAGTTCGGCGGGGGCAAGGTCTTGCGGGACCGACAGGGCCAGCGCGCCGGCGCCACCGACCGCGAGGCGCTCGACTGCGTCATCACGAACGCCGTCGTGATCGACGCCACGGGTATCTACAAGGCCGACATCGGGATCAAGGGCGG
>DATGJA010000315.1:0-7709 GCA_035295445.1 Polyangiaceae bacterium
GAGCGGCACGCTGACGACGCCGGGGCCCGGGTTCGATAGCGGCATCCCCGGGTGTGTCTGGCATCGCCTCCTGCTCGACGCCAGCATCCCGCTCGACACGAGCGTCCAGATCTGGAGCCGCGCCGCGGACGACCCGAACGCGCTCGCGGCGACCCCCTTCCTGCCCGAGCCGTCCCTGTACCGGCGCACGGAGGGGCCGGAGCTGCCGTTCGCCACGCTGCCGGCGAACCTCTGGACGTGGGAGCTCCTTTTCCAACGGGCGCAGGGTCGCTACCTGCAGCTCCAGATCACGCTGAGCGGCAACGGGCGTCACTCCCCCCGCCTCCGCGCGCTACGCGCCTACTTCCCGCGCTTCTCGTACGTCAAGCAGTACATGCCCGCGACCTACGCGGACAGCGACTCGCTCGGGTTTCTCGATCGGTTCATGGCCAACATGGAAGGAGTCCTCACGGCGGTCGAGGACCAGTCCGCCGCGGCGCAGGCGCTCTTTGATCCGCGCATCGCCCCTGCCGACGCGCTGGAGTGGCTGGCGAGCTGGTTCGGAGTGTCGATGGATCCGGCCTGGGACGAGGTGCGCCAGCGCCTGTTCATCCGGCACGCCATGGATCTGTTTCAGTGGCGTGGAACGGTGCGCGGGATCCAGATGGCCATCGATCTGGTCCTGTCCAGGTACCCCTGCGACGCGATCTTCACGCGCGACGACAACCTTCTCCCGTCCGGCACGCGCATCATCGAGCAGTTCGCAACGCGTCTGACTCCGGCCATCGTCGCCGGGGACCCGACGGCGACGGCGGGTCTCACGCTGACGCCGGTGCCGGCGACACAACGGAAATGGACGCCCAACCAACCGCGAGCGGATCTGGTCGCGATGTGGAGCGCGGCCGCGACGGCGGCCGGGCTACCCGCCCCGACGACGTTCAGCATCACTCCCGCGACGGACGCCCCGACCGTGTCTGTATGGACGGCCTTCTCGAACGCAACGCTCGGGTTCGTGCCCTCGTCGACGAGCGCCGACGACCCGAGGTGGTCGCAGTTCCTCTATCGCCGCTACTCCGGCCTCGCGGCGCTCAACGACGCTTATGGCAGTTCGTACACGTCGTTCGACGCCGTGCCGCGGCCGACGTCTCTCCCGCCGGACGGGCCGCCGCTCCGCGACTGGTTCCAGTTCGAGGGCATCGTCATGCCCATCGTGCAGAACGCTCACCGATTCCGCGTTCTCATCCCGCTTCCTCCCGGCGGGTCGGCCGACACCGCACAGCAACAACAGCAGCTCGATCTGGTCACGCGTCTCGTACAGCTCGAGAAGCCCGCACACACCACGTTCGACGTCCGCTTCTACTGGGCCATGTTCCGCATCGGTCAGGTGCGGCTCGGCTACGACACGCTCCTCGATCAGGGAAGCCGGATCCCCCAGCTCGCCCCTTCGATGATCCTCGGTTACGGACACTTGCTCGAGGGCCACCTCGCGCCGGGGTTTCCTCAGGACGCGAGGCACCGCGAAGTCGCGGGTCGCAATCCCCTCGGCCCCGGATCGATTGCATAGGAGACGACGATGACTGCCTTCTCGACGGTCACCCCCACACCTGCGCCGCTCGATCCCTGCAAGCACGTCAACTACACGCTCGGCATGGTGCTCGGGGTCGACGACTTCGGGCAGGAGTTCGCGTACCACGCCGGTCGGGACATGTGGCTCGCCCGCGACCTGATGGGTTGCGGCACCGTCCGAGGTCTGGACGTGAGCATCCAGTCCGCGGCGTCCTCGACCCCGACGCCCTCGACGGTCACCGAGGTCCTCGTCCAGCCAGGCGTTGCCCTGACGCCGCAGGGACAGATCGTGCGCGTACCGAGCGCCCAGTGCGCGGTGCTGGACACCTGGATCCAGGACAATCAGACCACGATCGCGAATCTGTTCGGATCGCCGTCCGGATCGGCGCAGAGCGGGTCGGTGTCGCTCTACGTCGTCCTCAGCTACAAGCCGAGCCTGACGGACCGCGTCCCGATCCCCGGCGAGCCCTGTCGCTCGACGGACGACGCGATGGCTCCTTCGCGCGTGACCGACGGCTTCAGCCTGGATCTGTCGGTGACCCCGCCCGCGCCGACCGAGGAGCCCGGCATGCAAGCGGTCCTGGGCTGGCTCGCCCAGGTACCCATCTCGTCCGGACCGGGCAGCGGTGACGTGATCGCCGCAATGAAGACGTGCTTCGGCCTCACCGGGTCGCCCCCTCCGCCCCCTCCAGTGCTCCTGCCCCCGTCGCCGCCACCCCCCGGGCTGACCATCGGGGCGTCGACCGCCACGAGCACCTATCGCGCCGCCCTCCAGCTGTACGCGACGACGCTCCGCAACCTGATCGCGGGCTCGCTGAAGGGCGACCCCGTGCCCTCCGGGCTCGGGATCCAGCTCGCCAAGGTGACCTTCCCGGTCACCCAGACGCTGCGCGGCGTGTGGACGCTCAACGGCAACGTGGCGGTCGACACGACGCGGCCCTTCTTGTTGCCGCTCGACATGCTCAAGGAGGCCTGGATCGCCAACGCCGCGAGCCTCGCGCGGTATCGGGTCGTCGCGGCGGGCGCTCTCACCATCGCGGCGAGCGGAAGCCCGGCCACCGGACGCCTGCAGGCCGTGTGGAGCGGCGGAGAGGTCAACGTCAGCTTCCCCGACGTCCCGGAACCCGGGACGCAGTACGTGGTCAAGGCGCTGCCCTACGTCGCCACCTCCCCTGCAGGCACGCCACCCAACGTGAACCTCGTCGTCACGTCGATCACGACGAACCCACCGGGCTTCTCGCTGGGCGTCTTCCTGAACGGGGCGGCCGTGCACAGCGCGGCGTCCGCGCCGGGCCTGAGCTTGCTCGTCGAAGTCGTCGCCGTCTCGGGCTCCTGAGGCAGAAGGGGGAGGCCATGAGCGCGACCCGCGTGAACACGCCTTTCTTCGACGGCGGCCTGACGTCGATCAAGTTCTTCAACGGGCGCTTGCTCAGCGGCGACGATCTGAGCACCGAGCAGACCGCCAACATTCAGGCGCGCGAGCGCCTCGGCCTGGCGCTGGGCGACGGCGTCGTCAACGGCCTCGAGGTGACCGCCAGCGGGTCGGCGACGCAGCCGACGGTGACGGTCCAGTCCGGGCTCGCGTTCAACCGCTCCGGGGACGCGGTGCAGCTTGCGAACACGGTCGACGTGGGGCTCTACGCTCCGGCGGCGCCAGCCGCGAACATCCCGAGCCCGTCGCCGTTCACGCCGTGCGGGCCCGCCGATCTGGGCGTGTACCTCTCCACGGCGGGCGTCTACCTGCTCACCATCGCACCGGCCTCCGGGACGCAAGGACGCGCGCCGGTGCTCGGCCTGGCTGACGGCTCGGACAAGTGCAACGCCAAGTACCTCCTCGAGGGAGTGCAGTTCCGGCTCGCCCAGCTCCCCATCGCGGCGAGCGATCTCGCCAACACGGCGCAGCTGCGGAACATCGTCGCGGCGCGCTGCTTCGGCTTCACGGTCGACCCGCTCATCGATCCGTTCGGGACGCTCCCGCCGCCGCAGCGCACGCCCGCACCCCAAGGGATCATCGAAGCCCTGTGGCCCGACACCCTCTCGCTGGACGAGGTGCCGCTCGCGGTCGTGAGCTGGACCGCGAACGCCGGGATCACGTTCGTGGACATGTGGTCGGCCCGACGGCGCCTGAGCCGCTCGGACGCGGCCGACGACACCGTGCTGCCGATCACCCGTCGCGACGTCGCGCGCGGTGAGGCCATCCTGCTCCAGTTCCAGGACCAGCTCCAGTCGATCCTCGCCGGCTCGCCCGCGAGCTTCTCGGCCACGAGCGCGTTCAAGTACCTGCCGCCCCTCGGCCTGCTGCCGCTCCCGTCGACGGCCTCTCGCGTCGGGTTCTCCCAAGCGACGTTCTTTCAGGGCCTCACGGTCACCGGACCCATCGACATCGAGGGTGCGCGCGCCGAGGCGATGATCCGGGAGTCGTTCCGATACCCGCCGGTCGACCTGTCGACGGGCGAGATGTTCTGGACCTTCCAGACGCGCCAGAACGCCCAGTCGTCGACCGCCCGCCCGTACCTGTTCTTCGTCACGGGTCAGATGCCGTACTTCGGTGAGGCGCGCTACGACGTGGCGCGCTTCGACTACGCGGCGTGGACGTGATGAGGACGACCGCTCTCCTCTCGCCGCTGCGCCTGGACGATCGTGCGATCGTCGGACGGCTCCGCCTGCACGCCGATGAACGGGCAGACCGGAGCGCCGCGCGCGCGCGCGTCGAGCGCCTGCTCTCCGGGGACGCGCTCGACGTCCCCGGACTGACGTCGTCGCACGTCCTTTGCGTTCGTACGCTGAACGATCCCCGGCCGGACGAAGCGCGGCTGGATCCGCGCGACGGGCCGTCGACGGGCTGGGAGCGGGCGGTGCGCGCTGAGCTCGAGCAGCTCGTACGACGCGCCGCGCGCCCGCTCGACGGCACGATCCCGGCGGGAGCGCCGGCCGTGATCTTCCGCGATCGCGCGGAGGTGCTCGCGTGCATGGCGCGGGACTGGACGCGTGGCGCGGTAGCCGCGTGCTGGTGGTGGCGTTACTTGATCCGGTCGTCGGCGACGACGGATCGCGTCGCCCCCGCGCTGTGGCTCGCGGACCCGCGACACGTACCCGCCGCCGCGCGCTTGCTCGCGAGCCGGAACTTGCTCGTGCCGTTTGCGGCGGCGCTGGCGGACGAGGAGTCGCGTGGGCTGGTCGCGAGGGTCGGCGAGTGCTTCGGGATCGACTGGGCGGCGGTCCCGGCGACCCGCTTGAACGAGGGCCCCGAGGGCGTCCGCGACGTACCCACGCAGCGGCCGGCGACGTCCGTCGGGGGCGACGAGAGGTGGGTACGATGGGCGCCGGAGGCCGAGCATGCCGCCATACCGGAGCCCGCAAGGGCGTTCGTCGTCACGAGCCTGCTCTTGGCGCGCGCCCCGTCCGTCGCGCGCGATGCGCGCGTGCTCGCCACCATCCGCGGCTGGACCGAGACGGCTGCGGCCGGCTCATCGCGCGGTACGGAGCCGCTGGACCAGGCGTCACCGAGCGCGGCGATCGACGCGGGAACCGCCCGCTCGCAGACCACGACCGTCGCACGGTCGGTCGCGAGACACGACGCCGTTCCGCCGCGAACCCAGGGTGGACAGAGGAGCGCGGACGCCACTCCCGCTGCAAGGGAAGAAGGCAACGCAGCCGTCCCCGACGAGCGGCAGCCGGCCGCCCAGGTGCGGGCGGAGCATCTCGACCTCACGGCGACCCGAGAGGTCGCGGCCTCGACGACGGAACTCCACGCCGAAGCCGAGAGCACGAGACCGGCAGCGGTGAGCCACGACGCCACGCCGCCCCGACATCCGCCCGACGAACTCGAGGAAGAAGAGAAGAGCGAATCGGGACGGACGTCATCCCAGGACGGCGACCCTCCGATCCGCGTCGCGACACCGCCATCCGAACGCACCCCATTGGGTCCGGCTCGCGCTGCGGAGGTCGCGCCGTTCGGTGTCACCGGGCCGAGGCCAGCGCCCGCGGCTCCGGCGCCCGCGTTTCCGACTCCACGGCCCTTGTCTGCGCCGGCGCCGACGCCGGCGAACGCCACGCACCTCGGCACGACCATCACAACGCGCTACGGCGGCGTCTTTTTCCTCGTCAACGCGCTCCTGGCGCTCGAGCTCTACGGGGACTTCACGCGGCCGCGGACCCGGATGGTGAGCGTTTCTCCCTGGAGGCTCCTGGCGCGGCTCGCGCGCAGGCTCGCCGGCGCCGCCGTCGACGACGGCGACTCTCTCTGGGCGCTCCTTGAGGATCTCGCGGGGCCGGACGCTGCGTCGGAGGAGTGGCCGGGCGCGTGGCGCGTGAAGACCGAGTGGCTCCGTCCGTTCCCCGAGCGCGACGGCTGGACGTACCACGTCGCGCGCGGACGCCTGCGCGTCGAGCACCCCGCGGGGTTCGCCGTGATCGACGTCCCGGCCGAGGGCGACGTGCCGACTCAGCTGACGAGCGAGCTCGAAGGCTACGGCGCGTTGCTGCCGGTCCGCGTGCCCGGGACGGATCACGAGGAGATCTGGCCCGACGCGCTCGCCCGCTTCCTGCGGCAGCGAATCCACACGGCGCTCCGTGCGGCCGATCCGGACGCCAGCGTTCGGCTGCTGACGTGCCTCGCGGCGCGCGTGGTGGCGACGGAGACCAGCGTCGACGTGACGATGGCGCTCGCCGAGCTGCCGATCGCGATTCGCTACGCCGGGCTCGATCGCGACCCGGGCTGGGTGCCCGCGGCAGGGCGGTCCCTGGTGTTTTACTTCCACTGACGTATGCGGGACGCCTGACGGAACCGACACTCGCTCCAACGACAGGAACCAGCCATGACACAACCGGTAGTCTCGGGCCAGCTCATCACCGCCGTGTTCATGAACGGCATCCTCACGCGACTCTCCAACCTGGAGGCCGCCGTAGCCGCGCTCAAGGGCGCGGTCGTCGTGAGCACGGGGCCTCACATCATCTCGATCGCAGGCCTCACCTCGCCCATCCACGAAGGGGACCCCGTGAGCATCACGGGCACCAACTTCGGCTTCAGCACCGGCAGTCAGTCGCTCTCCTTCAACGGGATCTCCGTCGCCTCCTTCGCGTCGGGGTCGAGCGACTCGGTCCTGTTCGTCCGCGTGCCGGTCGTCGGCGCTCAGCCGAGCGGCACGCCGGTGACGGTCGTCGAGGGTAACGGCAACGGCTTCGACAGTCAGGGGATCACCGTCTATCCGGCGGTCTCGCCGGTCGCCAACAACGAGATTCAGGTCGTCTGGAGCTCGGTGAGCCCCAACCCCGTCCAGCCGGGACAGGCCGCCACGGTCAGCTATACCCTCACGTCCAAGGCCGCGCAGACGTCGACATTCGCGATCAGCGCCACCATCACGCCTGTGAACGCCACGCCGTCGTCGCCCGCGTGGCCCACGACGTACCAGGTCCTCGACGGGAACAATAACCTCATCGCCAATAACCAGTTCACTCTCGACCCGAACGCCCAGACGTCCTTCGCGATCCGCTTCAACGTGCCTGCTGGCAGCGATCACGAGCAGTTCCAGCTCCGAGTGAACGCGAGCTCGGGGGCCGCCGTCAACGGGGCGACGACGCCGCTGTCGGTCACGGACTCGACGAACGTGCCCGACCCGTCGATCGGCATCGCCATCGGCCTGCCCTCCTTCACCAACACGCTGGGCGTCCCCGACTCGACCGTCGGATCGTACAACGCGACCACGAGCACGATCGCCGTCAAGGCGGGCTGCACCGCCACACTGTCGATGAACGCGACGTTCCAGAAGGCCGGCACGTACAAGTGCGCGCTCGTCCTCGCGTCGGGCTCGGCCACGGGCTGGACGGCGAACCCTCTCCCGGCGCAGGAGATCATCCAGGCCACGGAGGTTGGCGGCTCGACGCCGGCCGCGAGGACCCCCACGGCGAACTTCGTCCCGACCGTCACCTCGGGGAACGCAACGTACAACTACACGATCACCAATACAGCCGGTCCCGCCACGGGTCGCAGCGTACCCATCAACGTCACCGTCATGTCGTGAGCTCGAACTCGAGCTCGAAAGGAGTGTAGACCGCCATGGTCACACAGATCGCCATACCGCTAGCCAACGGCGTTCCGGGAAGGAACGCGCCCCCGCAGTGGTGGCCGGGCAACAACGACCCCATCACCGGCTTCGACCCCAGCT
>DATGJA010000316.1:0-19904 GCA_035295445.1 Polyangiaceae bacterium
ACGCCGGAGTCCGCGGCGCGCGACGAGATCGAGCTCGTAGCGTCGCTCGTCGGCGTCGACGACACGTCGCTCCAGCCTGTCCACGCACGCAAGCGCTACGTCGACAGCGAGATCGTCTGGGGCGCGCGGCACTCGGACGTCTTGTCGGAGGATGCGCAGGGAAACATCGTGGTCGACATCCGGCGCTTCCACGACGTGCTGCCGACCGAGCCGATCGAGGGGTTCCCGTTCCCACGAGAAGGTTCCCCCAAGGCATCGTAAGGCCGCATCGGGGGGTGGGATCGAATGGCGTCGCCACCCCGCTCCGACGAGCCGCTGGCGATTCCGCTTCAGATGTTCGCGAGCTCCTGGATGAACACGAAGATGACGATCCCGACGCCGAGGCCGCCCTCGAGGAGCGCGACCGCGGCGTGCTGGGGGCCGACCCACGCGCACGCGTAAACGAAGCTCGCCCCCGCGACGACGACGAGCCCCACGCCGAAGAGGTAGAGGAGCGGGCCCTCGCGCCCCGGCAGCGTCCGCAGGACGTCCACAAAGCGGCGCGTCAGGAAGATGAAGACGAGCATCGACAGGAAGGACGAGCCTTCGACCGGCGCGCTCGAGAGGAAAAAGTCGTACAGGCCGTGCGCTGCGATCACGAGCATGAGCGTTCGCGACAGGTCCCCCGGGCGGTCCTCGCGCCCGCGCGCCGCGTCGTCGATCGCGACGGCCACGAGGCCCGTCGTGCTCACGTGCAGGAAGTTCGCCGTGAGAAAGCGCGCGAACGCCGCGGAGGGAGCGGTGTGGAAGTAGCCGAGGTTCTCTTCCGCGGCGAACCCCAGGCCAACGAGCGCCCCGCACGCGAGCGCCTCGCGTCGCCGGCCCCACGTCCTCACGATCGGGACGAGCGGCAGCAAGAGGAGCGCCTTCGCGAGCTCCTCGCGAAGGCCGACCCCGACGACGAAGTAGATCGCGTCCTGCAAGGGGTTGCCCTTCTCTCGAAGCCCGAGGAGCCCTTGCTCGAGGGCGGCGACGCCCAGCACGACGTACGTGCTGGCGACGCCGAGGACGAAGGCAGCGACGTAGAGCGGGACCCGCATTCGCCACCGCTCGCGAACCAGCCCCACCTGCGCGCAGATGACGAACCAGGCGAGCCCCGAGATCGACGCGAGGGCGAGGACGCCCAGGGTCGCCCCTTCGTACTGGGCCGGGAAGAACCAGCGCATCGCGGCGAGCCAGTCGTGACGGTGGAGGGCCTCGCGGTGCCGCACGTCCGCGCCCACTTGGCGGACGAAGGTCGGGCTGCCGAGCGCTTCCGCCAGCCGATCCCAGTGTCCGGCCTCGATCCAGATCGCGCTTGCCCGCTCGGCGTCCTCGCGCCTATCGCCGAAAGCCCCCGCCTCGCGCGCGTAGCGCTCGGCGGCCGTCTCGAACTTGTGGTGGCGCTCGGCCTCGCGTCCGAGAAGATGATTGGCCCAGGGCGCAGGCGGGTCGGCAGCCGCCAGGGCAATCACGAGAGCGGCGTCCGCGTCCTGGACGTCGAGGGCGTCGACCTCCCGCCACCATCGGCCGAGAAGCGCAACGTCCGGCGGAAGGTCAGGCGCCGAGAGCACGGCGTCGATGGGCGACTCGTCGGCTCCGCTCGCGTCGCCGCCGCGGCCGACGGACCCGATCGGCGCGTCCTCCGGCGCCGCACCCATCCCGAGGGCTGGCCCGAGCGAGACGCGCAGCGCCTCATGGTTGTCGAGGAGCTCGACCAGTACGGGGACGGACGCGGGGCGCTGGCGCGCGAGCACGAGGTACTCCGCCTCGGCGCGCCCGTAGTAGCCTTCGTTCGCGAACTCGCGCGCGCGGTCGAGGGGACCCTTCGTTTCTCTCGCCCAGCGGTCGACCCCGAAGCCGAGGGCGACCGAAAGGACCGCGAGGAGGGCGAGGAGGCGCGGCAGGGTCGGCGGGGCGCCGCGCCCAAAATTCATAGTCTTTGACCCTCGCTAACTACGACTTGTACACTTTTGGTTCTAGCCCGAAAAGACTAGGCGTCACCGATGGCCGAATTCGTATGGGAAGCACGCGCGCGCACCGGGGAGATGCGCAAGGGCTCGATGGAGGCCGACTCCGAGGAGTTGGTCAACCAGCGCCTCCGGGCGCAGCAGCTCCAGCCGACGCGCGTTAAGAAGAAGGGCCGGCAGTTCAGCTTCCAGTTGGGTTCCGGGGTGGGCGCCAAGGACATTGTCACGTTCACGCGCCTCTTCGCCACGATGATCGACGCGGGCCTGCCCATCGTGCAGTGCCTCGACATCTTGCAGGGGCAGACCGACAATAAGATCTTCGGCGGCGTCCTGCGCGACGTGAAGGCGAGCGTCGAGCAGGGCGCCACGTTCAGCGACTCTCTGCGCCGTCACCCCAAGGTCTTCGACCAGCTCTACGTGAACTTGGTTCAGGCGGGGGAAGTGGGCGGCATCCTCGACACCATCCTCAACCGCCTCGCGGTCTACATCGAGAAGGCGCTCAAGCTCCGACGCCAGGTGCGCGGCGCCATGGTCTACCCGAGCATCGTCATCGTCGTCTTCTTCGCCGTCCTTACGATCCTCCTCACGTTCGTCATCCCCGGCTTCGAGACGATGTTCAAGGACTTCGGAGCGAAGGACGAGCTGCCCGCGCTCACACGGGCCGTCATGACGGTCTCGCGCACCTTCGTCGGGAACATCCTCTGGTTGTTCCTCGGGCTGGCGGGGATGATCTTCGGCGTCGCGTACGCGTACCGGACGCCCGGAGGCAAGAAGTACATCCACAAGACGCTCCTCGGCCTGCCGGTGCTCGGCCCCGTCCTGCGCAAGATCGCCGTCGCGCGCTTCACGCGGACGCTCGGGACGCTCCTCGCCTCCGGCGTCCCCATCCTCGACGCCCTCGAGATCGTCGCCCGGACGGCGGGCAACGTCATCGTCGAAGAAGCGATCATGTACTCGCGGCAGAAGATCGCCGAGGGCAAGAACATGGCGCAGCCCCTCGCGGAGACGAACGTCTTTCCGCCGATGGTCGTGCAGATGGTGGGTGTGGGAGAGCAGACGGGCGCGCTCGACGCGATGCTCAACAAGATCGCCGATTTCTACGAAGAAGAGGTCGACGTCGCCGTCAGCGCGATGACGAGCCTCATCGAGCCCGTTCTCATGGTCGGCATCGGCGGAACGGTGGGCGTCGTCCTCATCGCGATGTACATGCCCATCTTCAGCATCGCCGGCAAGATCAAGGCGGACTAGGGCTGCTTTGCTCGAGTGAAGGACGTGGGGTCCTTCGGCCTTCGGCCTCAGGATGACAGCAAAAGGACTCGGCATCGCCGCCTCCGCAAGGCCCACTGACCACAGCCTCGCGACACGCCTCGCGTGGATCACCGGCCTTCGGCTGGGGTTCCTCGTGCTGCTGCTCGGGGCGACGGCGACGCTCTACCTGAACGGTGAGCTCAACCGCTACTCGGCAAGCCAGCGCATCGTCCTCGTCACCATCGGCGCCGGCTTTGCGATCGCGGGCGTCTACGCGACCGTGCTGCGCAGGGGCAGGCACCTGGCGGAGCTCGCGTGGGCGCAGATCGCGTTCGACCAGGTCACGTGGACGGCCATCGTCTACGTCACCGGCGGGCCGGCGAGCGGCGCGACGTCGCTCTACGCGCTCACGTGCCTGGTCGGGGCGATCCTCGTCGGCCGTCGGGGCGCGGCCGTGGCGGCGGCGATCGGGATCGGCGCGTACGGCACGCTGTGCGCGGCGCTCCACTTCGGCTGGGTGGGGTCTCCGTCGGACCAGGCGCCGTACGCCGTCGAGACGTCGGTACTCGTCTATCCCCTCCTGCTCAACACGCTCGGCGTCACCGTGGTCGCGCTTCTCGCCGACTACCTGGCCGAGCGCCTCCGCCTCACGGGCGGCGAGCTGCAGGCGGCGACGCGGCGCGCCTACGAGGCGGAGCGCCTGGCCGTCCTGGGTCGAGTGGCCGCGGGCCTCGCCCACGAGATCCGCAATCCCCTCGGTTCGATCCAGGGGTCGATCGAGATGCTCCGCGAGTCGCCCGCCCTGTCGGAGGACGACCGCAAGCTCTGCGACATCATCCGCCGCGAGGCGCGACGCCTGAACGACCTCGTCGGAGACATGGTCGACCTGTCCAAGCCACGGCCACCGCACGCCGAGGCGACGGACGTCGCGTCGCTCGCAAGGGAGGTCGTCGCGCTGGCGGCAAACGCAGCGCGGGGCTCGGACGTGAGGGTCACGTACGACGGCCCGGACGGGCCGGCCGTCGCCCGCTGCGACGCTGCTCAAATGAGACAGGTGCTCTGGAACCTGGTTCGCAACGCCATCCAGGCGAGCGGAGCCGGATGCGAAGTCACTGTGCGCGTCTTGCCTCATGAACGGGACGTCACGTTCGAGGTGGACGACGAGGGACCGGGTGTCCCCGAGACCGCCGCGGCACGAATCTTCGACGACTTTTTCACGACGCGCACGCACGGGGCAGGGATCGGGCTCGCGGTCGTGAGGCGCATCATGGAGGACCACTCGCCGATGGGCGCAACCCTTGCCGTCGAGCGCGCCCAGCGCGGCGGGGCAAGCTTCCGGGTCACGCTGAGCCGCGATGTCGCGGGGTTGCGGCCGAGCTACCGCCCGCCTCCGGGTCCCGCATGAATCAAGCGTCGTCCGGACCGTCCAAGCTCACGTACGGGTTGCGTGGGCGCCGTGGGCCCGTCCTCACCGGAAAAACGCTCGCGGTTCGCGCGCCCCTTGCAGGAGCTCTTGCATCGAACTATGGCACTAGCCATTGGTACCCCCATGCGGTTTCGTCGCGTCGTCGCCGCCCTCTGCGTCCTCGGTCCCCTCGCCTTGGCCGCTCCCACGCAGGCGCATGCCGAGGACGCCCAGGGGTTCGTGGAGGAGCAGCACCATCGACTCGAAAAGCTGCTGCACGATCCCCCGTCGGGGGCGCGCGAGACCCAGATCCACCAGGCCCTCGGCTCGTTCGTCGACTACGGGGAGCTCGCGCACCGCGCGTTCGGTGACCCATGCCCCCCGGCGGAGCCCAGCTGCGAGAACCTCTGGTCCGGCTACACCGACGCGCAGCGTGAGGAGGTCCGAAGCCTGCTCGAGCAACTGGTCCGAAAGACGTACCAGCGAAACCTTCAGAAGACGCTCGACTACGACGTGACCTACCACGGGTCCAAAGACGTGGGCGGGGACACCCGCGTCATGACCGAGGCGAAGAACCGGCTCAAGCCACGCGACCCGGCCGTTCGCGTGGACTACGTGGTCAAGCAGACGCCGGCGGGGTTTCGCGTGGTCGACGTCGTGACCGAGGGGTCGAGCCTGACCAAGAACTACTACGACCAGTTCAGAAAGAAGATGCACGACCCGAACGAGGGCTACCCGAACATCGTCGAGAAGCTCCGGGAGAAGATCGCGAAACGCGACTAAGTCCGCATGCTCGAGCGGAGCGAGAGACGACTAAAGACGCACGACTGACGCGCTTCATTGAGGGAGCTCGCACACATACGGCAGCGCGTCGCTCGGAGACCCGTTGTAGGCCAGCGTCTCATCGAGGGTCGAGGGGACCTGATGCCGCGCGTACGCGGCCGTCGCGGAGGTCCCCGACGCCGGTTGCGCATAGCCCCACGGAAGCGGCCGCGCGTCGGGCGCATCCGCCGACGCGTCGTCCGCCCAGAGCCACTGCGGCCCCCCGTCCTCGGCAGCGCCCCCGACGAGAGCCAGACCGATCCAGATCCTAACGGGCGGCGGGTCGAGACGCCCGAGCTCGTGCCACAGCTGTTCGCGTTCATCGCGCGATCCCAGGACGACGAGGCGCCCGCCGAGGCGCCGACAGGCCGCCGCCGCGTCCGTCGCCGTCGCGGGCGAGGCGACGTACTCGTAGAGCTTCACACCGTGGGTCGCGACGAGGTCGATCCCGCAAACGCCTCCGTCGCAGCGGAAATGCGCCCCCGAAGGCTCCCGTTCGCAGATGACACGCGTCGCGGGCGCGTTCAGGCACGGGTACGTGGTCCACGTCGAGGCCTCCGCGGACATGGAGGCGGCCACGCAGGGCTCCATGCTGCCCGGCGCGGACGCGTCCGAGTGCGGTAGCGCCTTGGTCGGATCGGCGGTGTGCGCGTAACAGCCGCTGCAACGCGTCCCCCACCCGGGCTCGTAGGGGACGATCGACTGAAACTGGTTGGCGCTGAGCTCCAAACCGACCCAAAACCATCCGGCATCGACGTCCCGGAAATGTCCTGTCACCGCGGCGAACTCCTCTTCGCTAGCGAAGGTGGCCACGTGGCCGCTGCCCAGATTCTCGCACTCGTTCTGTGCGCCGCCCACGAGCGACTTCATATTCTGGCCCGCGAGCTGGTAGCAGTGGTCGTTGGTCGGCCAGACGAAGCCGGTCGGACACCGCACGCGGCAGCTCGCGCAGCTGGACGTGCCCGCGTCGCCGGCGAGGGGACCCGGATCGCATTGCTCTGCCTGCGCCAGGTCGATGTAGCCGTCGCCGCAGCCCGGGACTGGCGCCGGAGGCGGCACGTCCGCAGGGAGGTCCGGGATGCACGACGCCGCCGCGACCACGACCCCCGCGAAGAGGGCCCCGGCGAGTGCGACGCAAACGCGACGTTTCGTCGAGCGTCGATCTCGCGATAGTTCTGTCCAGCGTCGAGCTCGCGACGCTCCAGAGCCGACATCCACGCGAATTTCTTCCTCCTCCGACCCTCGCGCAGCATAACGTGGACTCGCCGATCTGACGCTCTCGGCCTGCTAGAATCTCCACGATGGCGTCGCCCAGCCCTGCCCCTCAGGCGTCGGCGCGAACGCCTCCGCGCGGGACCGAGGGGGTCGCGCCCGACGCGGAGGGCAGACGCTATCGATCCTTGTTCGTCGTGGGGCGGGGCGGAATGGGGACCGTCGAGGTGGCCATCGAGCGAGCGGCGGACGGCTTCGAGCGCATCGTAGCCCTCAAGCGCCTGCTCCCGGAGGGCGCGCGCAATCCTCGCCACAAGGAGATGTTCTGGCGGGAGGCGCGGCTCGCCGCGCTCCTGGCTCACCCCAACGTGGTGCACGCGTTCGCGTTCGGCGAACTCTACGGAGAGCTCTTTCTCGCCATGGAGTACGTGGAGGGGGAGTCGCTGTCGCGCGTCCTCACGGCCGCGAAGCGCCAGGCCGTCGAGCTCGAGGCGCCGCTGGTCGCCCATGTGCTGGCCGAAGTGTGTGAGGGGCTCCACGCCGCGCACGAGCTTCGAGACGCCGGGGGCCGACCGCTCAACGTCGTTCACCGCGACGTCAGCCCGCACAACGTGATGCTCGCGTACGATGGACACGTCAAACTGCTCGACTTCGGCGTCGCGAAGTTCGAGGGGCTCGGCTCGACCCAGACGCGAACCGGCGAGGTCAAGGGCAAGATGGCGTACATGTCGCCCGAGCAAGCGCTGGGTGATCGGCTCGATCGCAGGAGTGACCTCTTCAGCGTCGGGGCGGTCCTCTTCGAGTGCCTCTCGGGGAATCGAATGTGGGGATCGGGGACGGACCTTGAAGTGATGCGCAAGCTCGCGCTCGTAGAGCCGCCTCGCCTCGACGAGGCGGTGCCCGGCGCGCCCGCGGGGCTCGTTCGACTGCACGCACGGCTGGTGGCGCGCGACCCGACGAGTCGGCCCGCGACGGCGAGGGATGTCGCGGAGAGGCTTCGTGAGATGGCGTCGGAAGGCCCGCGCGTCGCGGGCACCGGTGGCGTCCGGAGCTTGATGCTGCGGTTGTTTCGCGAGCAGGCCGACCAGCGGCGCGCCGAGCTGACCCAGGCCCTCCAGCGCGAAGCGCCGGATCGGGCGGAGTCGCTGCGACGGAGCCTCGAGCCGGGAGCGGTGTTCGATCGTCCCACGCTGACCGAACCCCTGATCGTCCCGCGCGCGGCGGAGGGGGTCCTCCCTACGACTCCCGCGATGACGCCCCCGAGACGCAGCGGCAGGACGGTGACGACGTGGGTCGCTGTGGCCCTCGTAGCCGCGGTGGCGGCCGCGGTCGCCGCGTCCGCCGCGCGGACGGATCCGAAGCCTGCGACGTCGCCGGTTGCGACGGTACCTGCGGCGCCGCCCGCGCCCGCGCCCGCGCCCGCGCCCGCGCCCGCGCCCGCGCCCGCACCCGCGCCCGCACCCGCGCCCGCGCCCGCATCCGCGCGCGCGCCCACGCCCCCGTCCATGCGTCCCGCCCGCCCTGCCGCCCGCACGGGTCCCAACGCCAGGCTGCCCGATGTGGATCCGGCTCCGTTTTGACGTCGCGGTCGCGGCCTGTCTGCTGGCGACGGCGGCTCCCTTGCACGCCGCACCGCCCCCGGCCTCGCCTGCCGATCCGCTCTCCGAGTACCGCGAGCGATTCAAGCTGGGCATGGACCGCTACAAGTCGGGAGCCCTCGCGGAGGCGATCGGATACTGGGAACCCATCTACCGCGAGCTCGGCACGCACGCGGGCTATCGCGTCGCTTACGACCTCGGGGTCGCGTACGCGGAGCTCGGAGACGCGACCCATGCCGCCGAGCGCCTGCAGTCGTTCCTCGACGAGCTCCAAGCCCGCCGGGCCGCCGGCGAGCCGCTCTCGCACCTCCTGGGCAAAGACGAGGCCGACGCGCTCACGCGTATCAACAATCTCACGGCGACCAAAGGGCGCCTGCGGATCGATCCGGGCACCCCGCCCCGCGCCGTGCAGGTGGACGCGAACGAGCCGCGCATCGTCCCTTACGTGGCATGGGTGAGTCCCGGCTCGCACACGGTGACGTTCGGGCCGGGGACGCGGGACGAGGAGAAGAAGAGCGTGAGTGCGGCCGCGGGGGAGATCGTCGACGTCGCGCCCTCCCCACCGGTCGCACCTGCACCTGCCCCCACGCCCGCGCCCATGGCCATGCCCACGCCTGGGTCTGCGGCCACGCCCGCCCCAGCGCCTGCGGCTGCGCCCGCGCGAGAGACCACACACCCGTTCTCCATCAACGTCCTCTACGCGAGCGGCGGCCTTGCCCTCGTCGCCACGGGCGTGGCCGTGCTCCTCGACAACAGCGCGACGTCCCTCTACGACCGCTACGTGGAGGAGGCCGCAAAGATGGGCTCCATTCCACCCGCAGATCGCCAAAGCTTCGCGACGGCGCGGACCGAGGCGTATGCCGCCATCGGCACGGCGATCGGTTTGGGGGTCGTCACGACCGCCCTCACTGCATGGTTCCTTATCGGCACATCCCACCGTGAGGTGCTCGTTGCACCCACGGCGACCGCCAGCCCCCAGGGGGCGCGCCTGGGGCTTCGAGCCGACTTCTGGTAGCGTTGAGCTTGGTGATGGGAAGCACGCGCGCTAGGCCCGCCGGCCGTAGTTTGTCGGCTCTTCTGACGCTCGTGGCCCTGTCCCTCTTCGCTGCGCGCGACGCCCCGGCGCATGCCGCGGTGAGCCGTGCCCTGTTCCTCGAGACCAGCGCATCGAGCACGGCCCGGCCCGACCGGATCGACGCGTGGGCGAACCGGCTCGACCCGATTGACGTGACGACCATGGGCTCGCACGACGTTGTGAGCGTGCGCTTCTACGACCGCGCGGGCAACGTGGACGACGGCGCCCGCGCCGAGCTCGAACGAGTCGCGGCAGGCGCCGTCGAGGCTCACGGGCTTTCGCTGCGCGTGGAGCGCCTGCTGGTGAAGGCCGCCTACCATTTCGGGGGGGCTCGCGTCGTAATCGTGTCGGGGTGGCGCGCCCGGGCCGGGCGGCACGGGACCGGCGAGGCCATCGATTTCAAGCTCCAAGGGGTACGGGCCTCCGTCCTGGCCGCGTACCTGCGCGAGCTGCCCCGCGTCGGTGTGGGCATCTACACCCACCCGAAGACTCAGTTCGTCCACCTGGACGTGCGCGACCCGAGCTTTCACTGGATCGACGCTTCCCCTCCCGGCGTGAAGTGGCGTGAACGACAGCTCGGCGACGCGCACGCGCAGGAGCGCGACGCGTCGTGGACCTCGGACATGGACCTGCCGCTCTAGACCTTTTCCGTCATCCTGAGGCCGACTTCCCAAGGACCCCACGAGATCGGGTGGGATCCCTCGCCCCTCGCTCTCACCCCGCGCCCTTGTCGATCCCGTACTTGCGGAGATAGGCGCGGACGTGGTGGCGCTCCATTCCGCTCTGGCGCGCCATTTCGCTCACGTTGCCCTTGCAACGCTTGGCCAACGAGCCGAAGTACTCGCGCTCGAACGCAGCGACGGCGGTGCGCTTGGCGTCGCCGAAGGCCGTAGCACCGCCCGGCGAACCCGCCAGGCCAGCGTCGGCCCCTTCGCGCGTGAGGGTCAGGACGTCGTCGATGGCCGCCGGGTCGTCGGCGAGGGTCGCGGCGACGCTTGCCACGTTGACCAGCTCGCGCACGTTGCCCGGCCAGTCGTGCGACGCCATCCGCTGCTCGATCCAGGCCAGCACCGTCTCGACGTGCTGGGGCCGGCCCACCCTCCGGCACACGTCCTCGACGAGCAAGGGCAGGTCGCTCAGGCGCTCGCGCAGGGACGGCAGCTCGACGCGCACCTGGGCGATCCGGAAGAACAGATCGCTCCGGAAGCGGCCCGCGTTCATTTCGGCGCCAAGATCTCGGCGTGTCGCGGCGAGCACCCTCACGTCGATCGGCTCGAAGGCCGAACCGCCCACGCGACGGACCTGTCGCTCGCTCAGTGCGCGGAGAAGTTTGGGCTGCAGCTCCGGCGGGAGCTCGCCGAGCTCGTCGAGGAAGAGCGTCCCCCCGTCGGCCTCCGCCAGCGCGCCCTTGCGGCGCTCGGTGGCGCCCGTGAACGCCCCCTTCTCGTGGCCGAAGAGGATGCTCTCGGCGAGCGACGGTGGAATGCTGCCGCAATCGACGACGACGAACGGGGCGCTCGCGCGCTCGCTCATCTCGTGTACGGCCTTGGCGACGAGCTCCTTGCCGGTGCCCGTCTCGCCGAAGATGAGCAGGCTTAGCTGCGTTCGGGCGACCTTTTCGAGCACCCCGAACACGCGACGCATGCGGGGCGATCCGCCGACCAGGGGACCGAAGCGATCGGAGAAACCCACCTCGACCCGGCGCTTTGCCTCGGGAACGAGCGTCAGCCTGGATCGGCCGACCACGAGCTCCGCCTGCGAGGTGACGACGGCCTCGCGCACTCGAAGGGCGCCGACGAACGTGCCGTTGGTGCTATCCAGATCGCGCACGAGGATTCCGTCGCTGGCCGCGCGGAGCTCGCAATGGATGGCGCTCACCTCGGGATCGGCGAGGACGATCGCGGCGCCCGCGTCCCGGCCGATCACGAGCGGGTCGACGTCGATCGTCAAGGTTGCGCCCCCGGGAGTCTTGACGACCCCGCCCGAGACGAACCAGTGAAGGACGCGGGTTCGGGTCTCGCTCATTGTCCGGTGGGACCCCTAGTGAACTCCGCTCGAGTGACCTCCGGCGGGGGTCGGTTCCGTGTAGACTTGGAGCGGCTCGAGCATCGCGAGCTGCTCGCGCGTGATGCCGACGCCTCGATCGCTGAAAAAGACGTCGTTCTCGTCGAGCTGCGCGCGGATCTGGCCGATGAAGAGGATGCCGTCCCCGTTGCGGGTGTACCCGAGCTGGACCAAGGCGCCCTTGGGCCATTCGCCGCCGTCGAAGGACAGCGCCCGTCGCAACATGTAGAGGCCCTCGGCGGGGAGCTTCGTCAAGCTGTCGGCCCAGGACAGGCCGCGAAAAGGAAGCCCTGCGCCGTGAAAGTGCCAGCGATTGTGCACGTTGTGATCGGGGACCACGACGACCGGCAGTCCGGAGTCCGAGTGGTTATGGAAGTAGACGAGGACACCGGCGGGGACGTCGGTCTCGTGCTCAGGCAGCGGCTTCGTCGTCCGGTACAGGCCGCAATCGGGGAGGAGGCTCTTGGGGCTCGGCATGGGCTTTACCTCGGGCGAGCGCGTCGCCGCGCCCTTCCCAAACGGGCCCGTCTTATCACGGAACGTCCGGCTACGCCGGATCCGGTGGACGAGACGAGGCGGCGCGAAGGGTCACCGACGCGTCGCAAAACTCGATGCCCGCGACGACGCCGTCAGGCTCCTCCTGCACCCACACGATCCGACCGGGGCGAGGCACAGGCGGACCGCCCCGCGAATCGGAGCCGTCCTCTGCCAGGGCGACTTGATATTCGGCGCCCAGCTCCACCCGATGCTCAAGGATCACGCGTACTCCGCCCCGACTCACGTTGAGCGCCCACCCCTCGAGCGGGCAGGCCGGTGACGTCGGCGACGTGAGCGTGACCCTGGACGCCACTTCGCGCCGCGGGTCGCCACGGCGCATCGCGTGCACTTCGCCGGGAGTGTTCGAGCCTTCGGACCCGGCGGTTAGGCTGCGACGGTTCTTCACGGATCCTTAAACCATAGCAGTCCGAGTGGACGCGCGCCTCGGGTTCCCAAAATCCAAGGGCCAAATCTAAACCAAATCCATTGGGGGTGGGGTGCTCGAGGGGAGAGCGGGAGGTCGCTCCCCTCGATCGAGACTCGTCCCGCCAAGTCAGCCCTTGACGCGAGCGGCCGTCGCGAAGAAGCTTTGCGTAGGGTTTTGTGGCCGTTTGCCGCCGGTGCCCCTGACCCGAACGATGTCGGAGTCCCCCCCCCAGAATGCCTCGCGCATCAAGCGCGCGCTCGCCGAGGCGGGGTTCGAAGTCTTTCGCACGCGCGGCGAGGAGATCGTCCTCGCCGAGCGGCCCCGCGAGAACCTCATCATGGACTCTGGCGTCCGCCTGCGGGTCACCGAGCCTCTCGAGGTGCGCGTCGTCCTGCGCGCGCAGAAGGCCGATTTCCCCAACGAAGACGAGCCTCGCCTCTTCGACCGCGTTCGCAAGCTCTCCGAGCCGGCCATCGTCGGAGGTTTCGCGGAGGTCGGCACGTCCGTGACGCGCGTGGCCGATCCCGGGGACGCCGAACGTACCCTCGACACGTTCTACGAGATCACCTACGCGAAGCAAGCCGTGGGCCTTCGGGATGCTCTGGCCGAGCTCAGGTTCGCGCTCGAGCTCGAGAAGCGCGCTGCCGGCTAGGTCCGCTCGCTCGAGCGAGGCGAGGCCGCTCGTACGGACGACGTCGCGAAGTTGGGGGCCGCAGTCGACGGAGGGACGGTCCGCGTGATAGACGGGCTGCCGCTCCTATGCTCAGTTTCTTCCGTCAGCGCGGCCTCTCGAACGTCCTTTACGGGGCCATCATCGCCGCGACGATTCTGACGTTCGTCATCGAGTTCCGGCCGAACGCGACCAACCGCACCGCCTCGCTGCGCGAGGTGTGCGCCGCGCGCGTCCGCGGGCGCTGCATCGAACCGCGGAGCCTCAGCTCGGCGTACCGGCTCATCATGCCGACGCACAGGGGACGGGCCGCGAAGCAGATGAATTTGAAGCGCGCGGCGCTCGACGGTCTCATCGAGCGGGAGCTGCTCGACGACGAAGCGAAGCGCCTCGGCCTGGCGGCGACCGCCGACGAGGTGACCGACCAGCTCTACGCCGGCTTCGTGCGCGTGAGCGTGCCGGCCGCCGACCCGACCGCGGCCCAGGCAATCTTCCAGGACATGTACCAGAGTTACGCACAGGCCGGGCTGCTGACGCAGGACGTGGCCCAGGCCCACATGAACGACCGCGACGCGGCCATCCCGGTGGACTTCCGCGACCCCAAGACGAAGTCGTTCGACCTCAAGGCGTACACCCGGCAGGTTCGCAGCTTGAGCAACCTGTCGACGGCCGAGTTCCGCGACGAGCAGGCCCTCGAGATCCTGGCGGAGAAAATGCGCGACGTGGTGCGCGACCCCATCCGGGTGAGCGAGGGCGAGGCCTGGCACGAGTACGAACGGCGTTACAGCACGGCCATCGTGACATCGATTGCAGTCAAAGAGGCCTGGGCCGCGCGTTGGGCGGTCGACGCCAAGCCCGCGGACGTGGCCGGGTGGGCTTCCGATCACAAGGCCGACATCGACGAGGCGCTGGCGCAGCGCAAGGCCCAGGACACCCCCAAGGCGGGGCACATCCGCCACATCCTGGTCAAGGTACCCTACGGCGCCACGGACGCCGAGAAGGGCGTCGCCCTTTCCAAGCTCGCGTGGGCGGTGCAGCGGATCAAGGACGGCGAGGCCTTCGCGGAGGTCGCACGAGACGTGTCCGAGGACACGGGCAGCGCAGCCCAAGGCGGCGACGTGGGCGACAAGACCGAAGGGTTCGTCCCAGAGTTTCGAGCCGCGGCCGACGGGCTCAAGACGGGCGAGACGACCGCGGGCGCCGTGCAGTCGCAGTATGGCTACCACTACATCACGAAGGACGACCCCGCGAAGGCCACGGAAGTCGAGGCCCTCGTGGGGCGGAGCGTCGCGCGGTCGCTCTTCGCCAAGTCCAAGGCGATCGAAGCCGCCCAGCGCATCGCGACAAAGATCGACGAGGCGCTCCGCGACGGCAAGAGCGACGACGACGCGGTCTCCGCAGGTATCGCGGCCTACGCCAAGGCCGGCGCGGGGAAGGTGGCTCGCCTGCGCGTCCTGCCGCCGCCCGCGACCCCGGCGGCAGTGGACGCGGGCGCGGCCAAGGCGGGGCCCCTGCAATTCGCGTCCACCGACGCGGGAGCCGCACCGCCCAAGGTCAACACCCAGCCGCCGGACATGCCGTTCAACGCTTCGGCGGACAGCGATCGTCCGAAGGCACAGACCTCGAGCGAGTTCAATCAGGGGGGCGACCCCTTCCCCGGCCTGTCGCCCGACGGGACCGCGAACGTGGTGGCGTTCTCCTTCTCGGCAAAGGAAGGCGCCGTCCTGCCCGACCCCGTCCGAACGCCGGATGGATTCGCCGTCGTGCGCCTGAGGCAGCGAAAGACCGCGACTCGCGAGCAGTTCGACAAAGATCGGGCGACCCTCGAGCAGGAGCTCGTGCGCGCCAAGCGCGACGAGGCGATGTCGCTCTATGTCAAGGGTCTCCGCGCCGCCGCCAAGGACGACTTGAAGATCGACGATTCGTACGTCGCCGAGGCCAAGGTCGACGGCGGCGCAGGGGGAGCGCCCGAAGACGAGGATGAGTACTAGCCATACCAGCGCCACGCTCGAGAACGGGTTGCGGGTGATCGTCTCGCCCCAGCCATGGTTGCACCGAGCCCACGTGTCACTCTGGGTGCGCGTCGGCTCTCGCTTCGAGAGCCCCGAGGACAACGGCATCAGCCATTTCCTCGAGCACATGATCTACCGGGGAACGCAGCGCGTCCCGAGCGCGCACGCCGTGAACCTCGCGTTCGAGCATCTGGGAGGTTCGCTGTTCGCGTCCACCCAGGTAGACCACGGCATCTTTTCGCTCGCATTGCCCCCGGAGTCGGTCGACCGGGCCTGCGCCCTCTTCGGCGAGGTCTTGCTAGAACCGGCTTTCCTCGACATCGACATCGAGCGGGGCATTGTCCTCGAGGAGATCCTCGAGGACCTTGACGACGAGGGGCGTCAGATCGACGCGGACAACCTCTCGCGCGCCCTCATCTACGACAGTCACCCCCTGGGTTTCACGATCACCGGCGGCGAGCGCCACGTGCGGGCCTTCAACGAGGCGCTCCTCCGGCGCCACCACGCGCGCCACTACACGGCCGAAAACGCCGTCCTCGCCTTCGCCGGCGCGATCGACCCCGTGGAGGCGCTGCGCATCGCCCGTCGGGACTTCGGCGCCTTGCCGGGCGCCCCGCGCATCTCGTCGATCGCGCCCGAGCACACGCAGAAGAAGGCAGCCCTGGAGATCGTCGAGAACGTGTCGAGCCAGACCGAGCTGCGGGTCTGCTTCCGTGCGTTCGCCGAGGCGCACCCGCTGCGGCCCGCCCTCGATGTCCTGATGCGCCTCGTCGACGACGGAATGTCGACGCGGCTCTATCACCGTCTCTGCGACGCGCGCGGCCTCTGTTACGACGTCTCCGCGGGGTACGACGGCTACGAGGACGACGGCGTGGTCGACGTCGCCGCGGGAGTCCAGCACAAGCGCGCGGCGCTGGTTACAGGCGAGATCCTGTCGATGTTCGAAGAGCTCGCCCGCGAAGGCCCGACGCCGGAGGAGCTCGACAAGGCACGACGTCGCATCGTCTGGGACGCGCGCGCGATGAGAGACTCGGCCGAAGAGACTGCCGCCTTCTACGCGGCGGGACGGCTGTTCGACCGCCCGTCGACGTCCGAGGAACACGTCGCGGAGCTCGTCCGAGTCGATGCCGACCAGGTGCGAGAGGCGGCGCGGCGCCTGGCGCGGCCGGAGAGCCTGAACGTCGTGGCGGTCGGTCTGCTCGACGACGGAGACGACACGCGCCTCGAAGACCTCGTGCACGGCTGGAGGGGGCCCGCGTGAGGTCGGAGCGGCCCTGGCGTCCGCTCAGGACCCGAAGATCCCCAGCGATCGCAGCGAGCCGACCGCGACCTGCGTGAGCACCTCGATGACGGCGTTGAGATCGGGGTAGCGCCCGTCGATGTGGCCCATGCCGAGCCTCTCGGTGAGGGTCACGATGCCGTCGGCCATCATCTCGAGACGCAGCCTCTCCTCACGCGACCGGCCCGGAGCGCCTAGCGCGACGAGGTCGTCGACGAGGTCCGCCTCGAGCTCCCGCTGGAGGAGACGAGCCTGTTCGCCGAACGGTGACCCCGGCTGCTGCGCCTCCTGCACGAAGAGCCGAAACAGCTCCGGCTGCTCCACCAGAGCGGCGAGCGACACGCGAAACGTCTCGCGGAGTGCGTCGAGGCCCCCCCCCACGATCCGCGCACGCGCGTCTTTGAGCGGCTTGCGAATCGCCTCGACCTTCTCGCTCGCGAGGGCGCGCACAAGCGCCTCCTTGTCGGCGAAGTGCACGTAGAAGGTCGGCTGCGCGACGCCCGCCTCTCGCGCCACGGCGCTGGCGCTGAGGCCCCCGTACCCGGACTCGCGGAGGATCCGCGCCGCGGCCTCGATGAGGCGCCGACGCGTGATGAGCTTCCCCTCTTCTCGCGTCAGCGTCCGCATCCGAGACGTCTCCAACAAGTACGCTATTTGACAATAGTATCATCGGACGCCTTCCCCCGCAGGCGCTTTCTGCCGGCCACGGCCCTCGCGCCCTCACTTGACCGCACCCTTGTCGCCGATATAGTTATCGGCGATGAGAGCCGCGGACGAGAAGGTATGGGGCGTCTTGATCGTGGGCGCGGGCTTCGCCGGTATCGGCATGGCCATCGCGTTGAAGAAGGCCGGTGAGGAAGACTTCGTCCTCATCGAACGGGCCGGCCGGGTCGGGGGCACGTGGCGCGACAATACCTACCCCGGGATCACGTGCGACATCCCCTCGCACCTCTACTCGTACTCGTTCGAGCCAAACCCGCGCTGGACGCGGTTCTTCGCGCCGCAGGAAGAGATCCTCGCCTACCTGGAGCACTGCGCGAAGAAGTACGGGATCGTCGATCGCATCCGCTTCGGCACCGAGATCGTCGGCGCCGCCTTCGACGAGCAGGCGGGAGTCTGGGCGCTCAAGACCGGGTCGGGGGCGACGCTGAAGGCGCGGGTCGTCGTGTCGGGCTCGGGGCACGCGCTCAGCCGCCCGGTCTTCCCGGACATCAAGGGCCGAGACATCTTCGCGGGCAAGGCGATGCACTCCGCCCGCTGGGATCACGGCTATTCGCTCGCAGGCAAGCGGGTGGCCGTAATCGGCACCGGCGCTAGCGCGATCCAGATCATCCCGTCGATCGGCGGGACCGTGGGGGCGATGAGCGTCTTCCAGCGCACCCCTTCGTGGGTCATGCCCAAGCCGGATTCGCCCATCACGCCGGAGGCGCAGGCCGCATTCAAGGCTCGCCCATACCTCCAGAAGGCCGCCCGCTCGGTGATCTACTGGATCCTCGAGGCCATGGCGGTCGGGTACGTGGTCGAGCCCCGTCTCAACCGTATCCGAGAGCTCCATGCGCTGCGATACCTGCGCGAGAACGTCGCCGATCCCGTGCTGCGCGAGAAGCTCACGCCGCACTTCCGCCTCGGCTGCAAGCGCATCCTGCTCTCGAACGACTACTACCAGACCCTCCAGCAAGCGAACGTCGAGCTCGTGACCGACGCGATTGCCGAGATCCGCGCGCGCTCGATCGTCACGGGCGACGGCCGCGTACGTGACGTGGACGCCATCGTCTATGCGACGGGCTTCGAGACGGCCGAGGCCAAGCCGCCGTTCCCGATCGCCGGCCTCGACGGACGTGACCTGGGCGACGCCTGGCGGGACGGCATCGAGGCGTATCTCGGCGCGACCGTCGCCGGGTTTCCGAACATGTTCCTCATCGTCGGTCCGAACACGGGCCTCGGCCACTCGTCGATGGTGTTCATGATGGAGTCGCAGTTCGCGTACGTGGCGGACGCGGTGCGGACGATGAAGAAGCGCAATCTTCGCTACGTCGACGTCCGGCGCGACGTGCAGGAACTCTACAATGACCGCCTGCAGCGGCGCCTCCAGCGTACGGTATGGAACGCTGGCGGGTGCGCGAGCTGGTACCTCACGCGCACCGGGCGCAACACGACCGCCTGGCCGGGGTTCACCTTCGAGTTTCGCCTGAAGACCCGCCGATTCGACGTCGACAGCTACGTGACCCGGACGCGCGACGATGCAGCGGCCCGCCGGCGCGCCCCGGAGGCTCACCCCCCGGTGATGGTCGCGCCGCCGTCCACCACGAGCGTCTGACCCGTCGTGAAGCTGCCCGCCGACGACGCGAGGTATAACGCCGCCCCGGCGATTTCCTCCGGCTCGCCGATGCGGCGCAGCGGATACGTACGGACCGTCCGCTCGTAGATCTCCGGGTTCTCCCAGAGAGCGCGCGCGAAGTCGGTCCGGACGAGCCCGGGCGCGATGCAGTTGACCCGCACCTTCCGCGGTCCCCACTCGACCGCGAGGTTGCGCGCCATCTGCATGTCGGCGGCCTTCGAGATGCCGTAGGCGCCGAGCTTCTCCGAGCCCTTCAAGCCTCCGATCGACGAGACGATGATGACCGAGCCTCCGCCGCGCTCGGCCATCCCCGGGATCACCATCTGGCACAGCCAGTGGTTGCTGCGAATGTTGCTGTTCATGACCTTGTCGAAAGCCGTGTCCGGGATCTCCTGGCTCGGGCCAAAGTGGGGGTTCACGGCGGCGTTGCACACGAGCGCGTCGACCTGCCCGTAGGCCCCGAGGGTCTCGCGGACGAGGTTCGAGAGCTCCCCTTTGTCTCCGATGTTGCAGGGGATCACGATCGCCTGGCCGCCGCGCCGGACGATCTCGTCGCGCACTTCGTCGCAGGCCGGCCGCTTCCGGCTGGAGACGACGACACGCGCGCCGTGCTCTGCCATGGCGAGCGCGATTGACCGCCCGATTCCCCTCGACGACCCGGTGATCAGGGCAACCTTTCCGCTCAGATCGAACATGGAAGCCATCGCATCTACCTCTTTCGCCGTCGCACCCTAGACTCAGCGTTCAGCTGGGTCGATCAACAAAGAACGTGATCACCCCACGTGACCGCAAAGAGGGACGACGGGACGCTTTTTCAATCGTGGGGTACGTTACGCGGCGACGCCATGAGCTACGCCACGACCTACGATCGGGCCCGCACGTTCTACGACGCCGACAGCCACATCATGGAGCTGCCGGGCTTCCTGACCGATTTCGCCGACCCGCAGGACATGGCCAAGATCCCCGCCATCTCGTTCGCAGGCGGGGGTCGGCTGGCCGAGGCCCTCGCCAAGCTCGAGGGACAGCGCACCCAGCCGCCCGAGCGACGGGCGGAGCTCCTGGCGCTGGGCGACGCGCTCATTTCGGGGCCGAAGGGTTACGCGGCGCTTGGGGCGTTCGACGGAGGAGAGCGCGCGGAGGCCCTCGATCGCCTCGGCTTCCATCGGCAGCTCGTCTTTTCGACGTTCTCGGCGGCCCTCGCGTTCCGCGAAGCGCACCCCCTCGACGTT
>DATGJA010000317.1:0-2658 GCA_035295445.1 Polyangiaceae bacterium
GGTCCACGCTTGATCTCCACGCAAGCCAATGACAGAGCGAACCCATCGATCGCTCCCCGAAGGAGAACAGGCATGATTGAGGTCCAGAGCTGGAATTCCAAGAGGTCGCGCGCGACGTCTCGGCCGAGCATCGCGAGACTGGTCAGGAGACCCGCTGCCCTCGCGAGGGTGAGAGATGAGACCAGAATGGACGCTCGTAAGACGAATGACCTCGGATCGTCAGCCATAACCTCATTGTCCGTCGGCTCGTCACTCAAGCAAGTCGATCCTGCGGTACATGGTATGCAGCCTCGCATGTCCGATCCGGCGCCCGCAGAGCGCAGTCTCCCCTTGAATCCACCCGTCGAGTGCGCCGGGCCTGCCTTTGACGGATGGTCGACCCACAAGTCGCGTCCGCGAGGCGGCGCGGGCGGGTTCCGCGCGATCCCTCGCGGGAACGCGCGTGCGCAATTCCATCTAGGGCGCGCAAACCTCGACAACTCGCGCGCCGCGCTCGCGCCAGATCTCAGGACCCGGCCGCGCGCCGAGCTTCGCGAGCATGGCGGTCTGGTCGGCCGAGTGCGTGTCGCGCTGCCACCAGGTCTGGTTGCCACGCGTCATGAGCGACGTCGTCGAGGTCGCCCACGCCTTCTTGATCTCGGGGAAGCGGCGCTCAAGTTTCTTCTCGAGGTAGCGCATGACGTTCACGGCGATCGCGCAGAGGAGGACGTGCGCGCGGATCCGGCGGTCGGCGCGGTGATACATGGGCCGCAGTGCGATCGGTCCCTTGAAGTCGCGGAAGGACGCCTCGGTCTTCCATAGCGAGCGGTAGTCCGCGATCACTTCCTCCGGAGCTCGGTCGACGTTGGTTGCGCAGATCGCGGCGAGCCCGGCGACGCGGCGCTCCTCGCGAATGCGCTTCTTGTTCAAGCGATAGCGGCCCCGGTCGCTCTTGAGGCGCTTCACGAACTTCTTGAGGCCCTTGTTGGAGACGATCGAGAAGACGCCCTTCACCTTTCCGTCGAGGCGATCGTCGATCGCGAGGGCCTTCTCGACCCGAGCGACGTGGCTGTCGAGGAGTTCGAGTCGCCGCGCGCGGTCGCGATCGTTCCGGGTCACGATCCACTGTTCGGCGCGGCCGTGGGGACTCTCCTCGGCCGTGACGGGTACGACCCGGAAGGACCAACTTTCTCGCGTGGGGTGCGCTCGGTAGCGTCCGGCCATGGCGAGGACTCGCTTGCGGACGAACTTCCCGCGAAGCGACTGCGCGCTGACGCGATGAAGCTCGCGTGCGTCGAGGTCGGCAAGCGTATCGCGCTTCCCCATGCCGGAGTCGCCGACCCACGTCTTCCCCGCGAGTGGGAGGAGGGCCTCGAAGCCCTCGACGAGGTCGAGCGCGGCGTGCCCGTCCGGACGGTTACCGGGGAGGACCTGGTGGTAGAGGATGATGCCGTCGCGGTTCGTGACGACGCCGATCAGCACCTGGGGAGAGCGAGGCCGTTCGTCCTTGGAGTGGCCCTGCATACGAAGGGGCGGATCGTTCACGACCTGGGGCCTCGGCCAGACCGGCTCGGGGATCTTGTCCGGGCGCTTGTCGTGCGCCTTCCACTCGGCGGCGATCTCGGCGCGATCCTGGTCGTTCACGCTCGACTCGACGTAGCTCGACGTGGTGTCGGTGCCGATCGTGTCCCAGTCGGCCTCGGGCAGCACACGGCGGAGCGCTTCGCCGATCCGTGCCTGGAGCTCCTCGCCGTAGCGCTCGAGGATGTCGAGCGCGCGATAGTAGTGCTGCGGCCTGAGGCCGTCGGCTTCGGGGAAGTAGACGTCGTCCTTCAACCACTCGTTCGCCGCGAGCTTGCTCTTGGGATCGATCAGGCGGTTCCAGACGAGCCCGAAGATCACGCGCTCAAAGACGAACTTCACCTTGTGCTCTCGCTGGAAGAGTCGGAGCGTCGCGCCGATCTTCAGATTCTTCCAGGCGGCTTCGAGGATCGGTCGCAGCCCGAGCGACTTCGAGAGCAGCTTGCACAGCCCCGACGCCTTCGGGCCGAGCTCTTTCGCGACGGCCTGCGCCGCCTCGAGCTTCGTGGCGCCGCCCGCGCCTTCCTTCGCCATGCGCTCCGCGACGTAGCGCTGCAGCAAGCCGATGATCCCGTTCACCATGCCGGGATCGAGGTCGGCCTCATTACCCAGGTTCATGAGAACCACCGGCTTCGCGCGCGCGGGTTTGCCCGGGGGCTGCTCGTGAACGTTGTGCGCGACGCTCAGGTACGTCCGCGTTCCCGTCTTGAGCGACTTCCGCTCGCGGCGCAGGTGCATCCCAGCCCCCTCGATCTCCTTGATACTCCAGGGGTCCGACGCCTACGGCTCACCGAAACGTTCGCGGTTCGGGGTAACCGATGCCGGGGATGAAGGTTGCAGGATTCCATCCAGCTCGCGGACTGCCATGCTGGCCGACAGCGGCGTCAGGCTGCGGCGGAGCGCCGGGTTCGTTTACTCATCCGTCGAAGGCAGGTCCAGGTTGGCCGAGAAGTCGCGATGGACCCGGGCTCGAGGAGATGTGATCGATGATGGGCGAAGACGGAAAGATCGTGCCATCGTCTGGCCCACGACGTGCCTCGCATCGCTCGCATCGAGCCGCGGCTTTGCTCGTTGCTGGGCTCAGCGGGTTTTCCACAA
>DATGJA010000318.1:0-6800 GCA_035295445.1 Polyangiaceae bacterium
CCTTGGTCCGTGCCTCCACCCGAGAAGCCCGGATCCCCGGAAGAGCTGCTGCACGCCGCGACGGCCAGCAGAAGGGAAAATGCGCATCCCCTGATCGTCATCTGAGCGCCTCCTTGGCAGACCCGCCCTCTCCCCTCTCCAATACGTAAACCGCTCTATTGTCGAACTCGGGTCTCTCTTGCGTCCCACCGTAGTCAGTAGAGAGACACGGGTAATCGACCCACACTCTCACTCACGTCGGGCTTGTCTGCGAAGCGCCCGGAATGCGGCTGATTCGATCCACGGTGCATTTATGGATTCACTCTCACCGCTTCGAAGACTACCGAGCCGGCCAGCGTAGGCGCTCGCGCGGTCAAGCGGGGCCGTTCGCGTCCCGCGGCGAATCGCTTTAGGCCAATGCGCATTCCTATCTGACGACAAGTGGTCGTCGACCTCTGCACCTTCGTGTGGTCTGCGGGACCCCACCCCCGCGAGTCCTCGAGGGGACGCGGAGGAACATGTATTTTTCTTCCGTTACTGGTCAGATCTTGTTGCGGAAGTCGTGAAATTCGCCTCCCCCATCGGCATGTGGCAGCGTGTGGGGCGGCCGGGAGGCAGTCCGGCTTTGCACGCCGCCGCGCGCGGCATTCGAGGACACGGGGGCATCATGAGCATCTCAGTCGATTCACCGCGCCATGGCGTCATCGCGATCGCCTCGGCCATCGCGTTCGCGGCCTGCGCCGCCAGCAAACCCGCCCCCGTGATCGCGCCGGTCGCGGCTGCCTCCGGGACCCCGAATCGTCAGCCGGAGTCGAAGCCCGTGGCTCTGCCCGATTCGCCGACCGCGTCGCGGATCGTCATCGCCCGGGACGTCCTTGACGCATGTCACATCGCCGACGGCGACGGCGATGCGTACTTCGCTTTCGACTCGTCCCGCCTGACGTCGAACGATCTTCCCCCGCTGACCGCTGTCGCCCAATGCTTCGCGAGCGGGCCCCTGACTGGACGCAAGGTGCAGCTCGTCGGTCACGCCGATCCGCGCGGTACCGACGAGTACAACATGACCCTCGGCCAGTCGCGCGCCGACGTGGTGGCCCTCTACCTCACGGCTCACGGAGTCAGCCCGGTGAACGCGACGTCCACTTCAAGGGGCGAGCTGGACGCCAAAGGGGTCGACGAGAGCGGCTGGGCTCGCGATCGTCGCGTCGACGTCATGCTCGGCAAGTAGTGTCTCTCTTGCTGTCGGCTCGCGGTGAATCGCGATCGCGAAGCGGACGACGGGCTCCGGGCGGCCGACAAGGGCCGTCCAGACGGCGTCCGTCTCGCCGACGATCGGCTCGGTCTCGACGCCCGGCAGCGTCGTCTCGTCCACCATCCGGGTCCTGGTCGTCAAGAACGCGGTCGTCAACGAACGGGCTGCGAGCGCTCGAACGAGCGTGCGCGCTGCTCGCACGTTCGAGCAATTGCATATTGCGATTTTGTCGCGTGCGTGCACTTGACGCACGCGCGTGCCTGCGATTGTCTCGCGGGCAATACCGCATTGCGATCGGGCGGTATGGCGGAGGAAGAAGTGATTTCCCAACCCGACCCCATCGCTGTGGTCGAGGCGGCGTACGCGCCGGCTGCGAACGACACACAGTGGCTCGACGCGCTCACCAGCGCGAGTCGGCCGATGCTGGACCTCGGTCGCGGCGTCTTTTCGCTGATCCACGACACGCATGACCCCGAGTGGGTCGGCCTTCGCGGTGCGAGGGCCCTCGGCCTCGACGCTTCCTTCATGGGCGGCTTCTTCGGCCTGTCCGCCGAGCGGGGGGATGAGACTCGCGCCATGGTCCGTATCTTCAGGACGGTCTTCGTGACGAGCGCGAGCCGGCAGCTGCTTCGTGCGCCGCCCCGGCTCCGGCGGCAATTCGCGGCCGTGCTCGGCGCCGGCGGGTTCGCGGACGCTCACGTCGTGAACGCGACCGACCCTTCGAACGTCGGCGTCATGTTCGTGGCGCCGACCGAGCGCGGGCGGCCGTGGAGCCCCCAGCATGCCCACCGCTGGAGTCATTTGGCCGCCCACGTCGCCGCGGGACTCCGCATTCGGCGCATTCGGGCCCAGCTCGACGCGGCCGGAGCGCGTCTCGGGGTCGAGGCGGTCGTGCGTCCCGACGGGCACATCGAACACGCCGACGAATGCGCGAAGGGCAAGGGCGCTCGCGCCGCGCTGAGGCTTGGCGCTCTCGCGATGGAGCGTGCGCGCGGCCCGCTACGTCGTTGCGATCCGGACGAAGCGATCGCCATATGGGAAGGGCTGCTCGGGGGCCGCTGGTCGCTCGTAGAGCACTACGACTCGGACGGTCGCCGCTATTTGCTCGCGCACCGCAACGACCCCGACGCGCCCGACGTGCGCGGCCTCACCCTTCGCGAACGCCAGGTCATCGCGTACGCGGCGGCCGGCCACCCGAACAAGATCATCGCGTACGAGCTCGGGCTGACGTCATCGACCGTGGCCGGTCACCTGGCACGAGCTCGCGCCAAGCTCGCGCTTCCGTCCCTGGAAGCGGTACGCAAGCTGCTCGCCGTGCCCGCGGCGTTGTCGAGCTAGGGGCTGTTCGGTTGTCCCTAGCAGATTGAAAATGGCTCTCACGGACGAGTGAGGGCCCTGCGGCAGCTTGCGGCGCACCACGAAGGCTCGCGCTACGCTTAGGGTATGCAACGGGCGGTGCCGTACGTGCCCCCGCACCTTCGGGCGTTCGTGGTCGAGCAGGACTACGACCGATACAGCGCCGTCGATCAGGCCGTCTGGCGCTTCGTTCTCCTCCAGATGCGGTCGCGGCTGGCCGAGACGGCGCACCCGGCGTATTTGCAAGGACTCGGGGCGACAGGCATCTCCGTCGAGCGGATCCCGAGCATCGCTCAGATGAACGACTGCCTCTCGCGGTTCGGGTGGTCCGCGGTGTGCGTCGACGGATTCATCCCGCCGCGTGCGTTTCAGGAGTTCCAGGCGTCGGCCATCTTGCCCATCGCCGCCGATGTCCGCACGCGCGATCACCTCGTCTACACGCCCGCCCCGGACATCCTCCACGAGGCGGCCGGTCACGCCCCAATCCTGCCCGACCCCGGCTTCTCCGCGTACTTGCGCCGGATCGGCGACCTTGGACGCCAGGCGTTCACGCTTCCCGAGGAGGGCGAAGTCTTCCGCGCGATCCGCGAGCTCAGCGAGGTCAAAGAACGCCCGGGCGCCCCAGCGGACGAGGTCACGCGCGCCGAGGATGCGCTCGCGCGGGCCATCGCCGGGGCCGCCGAGGCGAGCGAAGCGACCCGACTCTCCAGGTTGTACTGGTGGACGGCTGAGTATGGGCTCGTCGGTCGCCCGGACGACTACAAGCTCTACGGCGCCGGCCTTCTGTCGTCGCTCGGCGAGAGCGAGTCGTGCCACGATCCGGCCGTCGAGAAGTTCGTTCTCGACGAGCGGTGCATGGACGTCGCCTACGACATCACGCGCCCCCAGCCCCGCCTCTACGTGGTGCCGAGCTTCGACGAGCTGCACGAGGTGCTCGATCGGGCGCAAAAGACGCTGGCCGTGGCGATCGGGGGCAAAATGGCCCTCGATCGCGCCGTCCGCAGCCGTGAGACGGCCAGCGTGCGCTTCTCCTCCGGCGCGTGGGTGACCGGGGTGGTCGTCGCGCGCGGACCGGATGCGGAGTGGGTCGAGTTCGGCGACCGGGTCGCGTTCGCCTGGGACGGAGCGGCTTCGGACGGGCCCGCCCCCGAGGTCGCTCCCGAGCTGTGCGTGCTGTGCGGCCGTCTCGACGACGGGACCGACCTCGATCGGGCCGCCGACGCCGTCGTCTCCGGCTGGGCGGCCGCTTCGGGGCAGCGTCGGGTGATGCGGTTCGCCTCGGGGGCGAGCGTCGAAGGACGTCTGGAACGCGTCGTACGCCGAAAGGACGGGCGCGTCGCTTGCCTCGAATGGAGCGACGCCCGGGTTGCGCGTCCCGGCGCGATGCCGCTCGACTGCGCGCACTATCGCCTGGTCGCCGCGGGGACGGTCGTGACCGCGCGCGCCGGCGCCGTCGACGCAGCGTACCACCCGGAGACGTCCTACTCGTCAGCGCGCGTGCCGCTGCCGACTGCGCTCGACGTCGAGTCGGCCCTGCTGCTGCCGCTCTACGAGAGTGCGGAGCGCGCGCACCGCGCCGGAGCCGCGGCGGTGGCCGCGACGTATCCGGGAATTCACTCGACGCTCGAACGCGATCACCCTCGCGAATGGCTCCTCCGATGGAACCTGCTCGAGAGCCTGATGAAAGCGGGGGTCGCCTCGGACCTCGCCGGCGCGCTGCGCTCGGAGCTCGAGCGATTGGAGGTGGCATACGATCGGCGCCAACCGATCGCCTCGGGCCTGCGGTATCTCGCGCGCGCCTCGCGCATCGCCGCGTGATGCGCATCCCGCTCTCCTGAGCTTCACTACTGGCACGCTGCCGAGCAGTTGCTCGTCTCGCAGGCGAGGAGCGCCTGCGCGCTGGCCTGCTCCGACGCGCTGTATGTCGGATTGCAGACGCTCTCGCAGCTGCTCGTCGTTCCCGCAGCGATGCCCGCGTCCGCATTGCCTGCGACGCAGTCGAGGATGCAACCCACGAGCGCTTCGCACTGGCTCATCCCGGCGTCGTTGACCCCGCCGTCGTCCGGCGTGTCGCACGCCGTCAGCGCGCCGCAGCACGTGGACTCGAGGCACGAGTCGCACGTCGCGCTCCCGGAGCTCACCCCCACGCCGCACGCGCTACCCGCGTCGCTCGCCGTGCCGGTCTGGCAGCAGAAGAGCGTCTGGCCCCCCGTCCAGGGCGTTCCCCCGCCGCAGCTGAGCATCGAGTTCAGGCTGGAGGGCGTGAGCGACCCGCTGCACGCGTACCCGACGGCCCCCCCGGAGCAGTTGGCCGCGCCGCTCGTGTCCTGCGCGCACGTCCCCGCGTCAGCCGGCGTCGCGCAGCAATAGAGCGTCGAGGAGCCGCCCGGAGTGCCGGATCCACAGCTGAGGCTCGGGTTGGCGGTCGTGGGCGTGTTCGTGCCGGTGCATGCGTAGCCGGTCGCCCCGCCTGTGCACGTGGCTGCGGACGAGGGGGCGCAGATTCCGGCGTCGTTGATCGTACTGCTTGAGGAGCAGCAGTAGAGGCTCGAGCCCGCATTGCCCGCCGTGGCCGCGCCGCACGTGAGCGTCGAATCGCTCTGCTGCGGGGTGTCCGACCCCTTGCACGAGTAGCCGGCGAGGCCCGTGGCGCAGGTCGTCACCGTCGGATCGGGCGCGCACGTGCCGGACGTCGCCCCCGCTGGAAGGCAGCAATACGTGGTGGACCCGGCGTTGCCCAGGACCCCCGAGCTGCAGTTGAGGACCGTCTCGTCCGGCGTCGCCGAGCCGGTGCACGAGTACCCCTGCGAGCTCCCGATGCACCCGGTGACCGTGGGATCGGCGGAACACGAGTTGGTGGAGGTCTCCGTGGTGACGGTGCACCCGGCGACGAGGACCAAACCGAGCACATGAAGGCAAGAACGACGGCTCATAGCGACCAGGCGTAGCATCGCGGTGCGCCGAGGCGGCCGGTCGGGACGGATCTTTCCGACCAAGGGCGCGCGTTGTCTTACCGGCCGCCAAGGCGCGAATGTGCGCCCAACGGCCCCACGGGTCCGCGCGACCGGTACGGGGGGAGGGCGTTGGGTGTCGCGTCCGATCTCTCGCTTCGCTCGAGCCTGCGGACGCGTTGGGTGTCGCGTCCGATCTCTGGCTTCGCTGCGGACTAGCCTCGTCGCGCGCGACCGCCCGCCGCCGTCACGGCCGGGCCGGGCGTCGGCGTCTGCGCCGTCAGCAACAGCACGGTGACCGTGCGAGCGTCGCTGCTGAGAAACGGCAACACGCGAAACGGGGGAGCGTCGCGTACCCACCAGTAGTCGACCGGGAGCGGCTTGCCGCGCTTCTTCGTCTGCAGCGAGATGGCCTGGATGATCCCCTGGCGGAGGACGTCCTCGGAGCCCTGCCACGCCCGCCAGGCTCCCTTCTTGTTTCCGAACCAGTCGCTTGCGACGTGGTCGCGCTCCGTCACCGAGACCGCGGCGCGCGATGGCGCGAGCTGCGCGTAGACCTGCATGAGCGACTCGCCGGACCGCAGGAGCTTCTGGATGCTGAGGAGGGACTGCCTCGTGGCGGTGTTGCCGATTCGATCGAGCGCGAGGAGAAACGGCGTCTTCAGGACGGGTCCCCTCTCGGGCGGCATGGGCATTTTGCGTCCTCCAGCTTGACGAAAGTCCGCCTTCTAGACGCTCCACGCGAGCTCGTAAATAGGTACCGCTTCGGCGCACCCCTTGAGCGCGTAGGTCCCGAGCGGGCGTGCTTTCGCCCCGACCGCAGCGCCGCTCATGGCGCGCGCGCTCTCCGAGAGGAGGATCTGTCCGGCGACCGCCTGCCCGCAGACACGCACCGCCGCGTTGAGCGCCGCGCCGAACAGGCGGTCCTCCTCCGGAAGAACGCGGCCTGCGTTCAGGCCGACGCGCACGCGGATTGGCCCGTCGGGGTGATCGTCGGAGTAGCGCGCGAACTGCCTCTGGATCGCGACCGCGCAGGCCGCCGCTTCGTCTCCGGATCGGAACGACGCCATGAAACCGTCGCCCGTGTGCGTCACCTCCTTGCCGTGATGGCGCGCGAGCTGGAAGCGGATCGCGCGATTGTGGACGTGGATCGTCGCCTGCGCCCGCACGTCGCCCACACGTTCGACGAAAGTCGAGAAGCCGACCATGTCCGTCACCATGAGGACCAGCGGCCCCGGGGGCGCCTCGCTCGCCGAGCCGAC
>DATGJA010000319.1:0-2347 GCA_035295445.1 Polyangiaceae bacterium
CGCAACCCGCGAGCCGCGTCCTCGAGAGCCTCGGTCGTGTGCATTCGAAGCGCGCCGCCGACGACCACGATGCCAAGAGTCGCGATGGGCGCGAGCACGCCATAAATGACCACCGCCCTCCGCTCTTCGCGCCCTCGCCAAGCCGTGGCCAGCGCCGCGTCCAGAAATCCCGCCCAGAGCGAGATCGCCGGCGCGCCGCCGAACTCGGCGCCCTGAAGAAGAACCGGCGCGCCCTGGAAGAGGAGCCATGTACTCCACGGAAAGAGCATCGGGTAAAAGCTCTCCGCGGCCGCGAGCGATAGGGGGAAGGCGATGCACGTGGGCCACCCGTTCCGAGTACCCAACGCCGCCAAGAGCCCGATGGCGCCGGACCGGCCACCTTCGATCAGCACGACGACGGCCGCCAACCCCAGGGCGGCGGGCATCGGCGTTCCCGCGCCCACGTGTACCGCCGACGGCAACGACGCGAGCACTGCGGCTTGGGCCGTCGTGCCTTGGAGCCATCCGACGAGGGCGGTCCGCAGCACCGTTCCCGAGGTGGCCACGACCGCCAGGGGGACCCACGCCACGAGCCCGACGGGCCAAACGTCGTGGGGCGGCGCAGCCAGCGACATCGCCAAAGCGCCGATCACGGCGAGGCCGATGTCCGATGCCCTCAGCACCCCGGGCCACCCGTGCGGCGCCCGCTCCCGCACAAACCGACGACCGCGTCCTCCCCCGGCTCGAGCACCGGCGTGCGACCTGGCTCGGTCGGATCGGGGTACATGATCGACTGCCGCGAGCGCCCGTCGGAGCATGACGGAGCCGATTGCGCGGCGCCGTCCGCCCGCGCGATCGGCGTCCCCGCGCAAGAGTGGTCGAGTCCGAGCAGGTGCCCCAGTTCATGGCCGAGGATGGCCCTGAGACTGCGGGTGCCGGGCGCTTCGCCGTCGGCGCCCAGCCGGAAGTCCACGGCGTTCACTTCGATGTCGGCTTCCCGAATCTCGCCCGCGCCGCTGCCGCTCACGTCGGTGCGCGTGCGAACGTGCGTTGTGGCCTGGGAGGACGGCGCGTAGCAAGGTTCGATTCCGCGGCGATCCGCGGGGCACCACGAGGACGCAAGGAGGACGACGACGTTGCGACCATCGTCGCGCGCCGCACCGTTCGGGCGCGGCGGTCCGACGACGAGTTTCGGCGCCGCGCAGCCCCGGAGCGCGTCGTTCCACGCCTGCGCCTCGTCGTCCAGCGCCTGCACGAATTCGTCTGCGCCCACCCCGCTCGCGGGCGGCGGGGCGATGGGTTCGAGCAGCACCTCACGCCTTGTCCAGTACACCTCGGCTCCGGAGGGGGATCGTGCGCGGGCCAAGGGGGCGACGTCGCGCCGCCCCCGGCACCCGAGCTCGAGCGCGCAGAGCTCCGCGCAGAGCGCGAATGCCAGAGCCGGGCGCCGGCGCACGACGACCTAGGATTTCGTTAGGGTGACGTTGAAACCATCGCCGCAACTGGCGGGGCAATTCGCGCCACCGCTGCCCGTGAATGCGCGTCCCAGTACGGCACTCGGCGCACGGCCAGGCACGGACGGGGCAAACGGATCCGACCCGCGGACGGTAATCTGGATTTGAACGCTCCCCCGGCACGAACCGTTATCGGCAACGTACAGGCCGTCAAGAATTTCCGGAAAGCCACCCATCGCCAAACCTGCTGGTGTCCAGACCCAGGTGCCGTTCGGGCTCGAAAACGGCGCGATCTTGGCGACGCCGACGTTGCACTGATCCTCAACGCCGTCGTTGTTGCTGGCAAAAACGGTTGCTTCCAGCACTTGTCCGGGGCTCAGATCGAACCCTGAACGACACGTCGAGCTCGTATCCGAGGGTCCACCAACCGCCTCGACGATCGAGATGGACAGCGATGCGCCGACGCCGACCCCGAAGCAGGGTGGCGGCGGCGCGCTCGAGCATTGCGACAGCGTGACAACCGCAACGCAAGCGCCCGCGAGAAAAGGCGCCCTCATCGCGGCCTGCTTCGTTTCGAAACTCATGGGCAGGGAGTCCTCGGCGGTTCCGCGCCAACGACCCACACGGCTACGGGGGCGGAGTCGCCGTGGTCGGTGCGTCGAACACGAAGTTGACCCCATTGATGACGGGCGTCCCGAACCGGAACGGTACCACGCTGCCATTGAGGGTGGGAAGTTGGCTGACGCTCGCGATGACCTTGGACGCCACCCCGGTGCAGGGATTGACGCACGGGAAGTTCCCGCATGTGGGAGTCCACGTACCGGCGCGGGAGATGACCACGTCCGTCGAGAAGCCGAATCCGATCGAGCTTTCGGGTTCGTACGTCATCGTGTTCGTCGCTTGACACAGCGCTT
>DATGJA010000320.1:0-13297 GCA_035295445.1 Polyangiaceae bacterium
AGGCCATCCGCGGTCTGGGCGATCCCGCGCATCCCCGCGCGCGCCGCCGCACCGCCGGGCGGCACGGCGAGGATCGCCACCCCCCGAATGCCGAACCTCTTCTCGAGCCGCCCCAGCGGGTCGATCTGGATCTGCAGGCCGACCTGCTCCGCGTGCCCCTTCGCGATGATCTGCGGCACGACCCGGGCGATCGTCGTCGCCGGCACCGCGAAGCCGATGCCGGCGTACGCGCCGCTCTTACTGTAGATCATCGTGTTCATCCCCACGAGCGCACCGGACGAGTCGAGCAACGGGCCGCCGCTGTTGCCCGGGTTGATAGCCGCGTCCGTCTGGATCATGTCGCGGATCGTGACGCCTCCCGCGCCCTGCACCTGGCGCCCGAGGGCGCTGATCACGCCGGTCGTCAGCGTGTGATCGAGGCCGAAGGGGTTTCCGATGGCCACCGCCTTCTGCCCCACTTCGAGGGTCACATGACGCGCCACGGTGACCGGCTTGAGCAGCTCGCGCGGCGCGTTCACCTTGAGCACGGCGATGTCCTTGCGAGGCTCCACGCCCACGAGCTCACCGTCGAACGTCTTCTGGTTCTGGAAGGTCACGCGCAGCGAGCGGGCCCCTTCCACGACGTGGAAGTTCGTGATCACGTGGCCGTCGGTGTCCCAGACAAAGCCGGAACCGCTGCCCGCCGCCACCTCCTGGGCGTCGCCGAGGAAATCCACCACCACGCGGGTCTGCGTGACGAAGACGGTGCTCGGCGCCACGGCGCGGAAGATCGCGATCGTGTTGTTCTCGTCTTCCGTCCGCGCGGAGCGGCTCAGCCCCGCGGACGGATCCACCGGCCCGGACGGTGAGGCCGGGGGAGACTCCGTGGCGGCCGAGGAGGCCGAGGAAGCGGTGGGTGGGGGCGTCGGCCGGCACCCGAGCACGAGGGCGGCGACCGCGAGACCGAGCATCGAAGGGCGCGGCGGCATCGGATCGCGCGAAATAGCACGTCCGAGCGGGCTGCGGGCTCTACTTGTTCACGATGCTCACGCCAGAATGTCGAGCAGCGCCTTCTGGATCTCGTCGCCCGTCTTCACCACCTGCGCCGAGGCCGCCGTCAGAGCCTTGGCCTGGTCGAGCCCGACCATGTCCTTGGCCAGCCCTTCCAGCGAGCCGGTCGATCCGCGAGCGATGTTCGACGCGCTGCGCTCGGCCAAGGTCGAGGCGTACGCGATTCCCGAGAGTCCATAGGATCCTATTGAGCTCATGTTTCACCCTGCGCTGACGAAACGATTCCGACCACCGTGCTTGGCCTCGTAGAGCGCCCGATCCGCGCGGGAGATCCACTCTGCCACCGCCTCGCCCTGGGCGAGCTGCGAGACGCCCACGGACACCGAGATGTTCCACCCGCCCTCGCGCGCGATGGCGATGCCGCGCGCCGCCGCCAGGATGCGGTTGCAAACGACGGGCGCGTCCACGATGCGCGTCTCGCGCAGGATGACGGCAAACTCCTCGCCCCCGTAGCGAGCCACGAAGTCCGTCTTGCGCGGGCAGGTGCGCGACAGGGCGTCGCCGACGCGCTTGAGGACGTCGTCCCCGGTCGGGTGCCCGAACGTATCGTTGATCTTCTTGAAGTGATCGATGTCGATCATCAAGAGACACGTCGGCCTGCCGAACAGGCCGTCGAGCGCGACCACCTTGTTGAGATAGTCGTCGAACGCTCGACGGTTGAAGATGCGCGTCAGCGCGTCCCGTGCCCCCTCGCTGCGGGCGTCGTCCAGCTCGCGCGACAGGTCGCGCACCTTGCCGCTCAGCTCCTGCATCACGTTCTGCTGCGCCTTCTTGCGCTCGGTGATGACGGTCGAGATCGCCCCGGAGACCGACAGCGCCTCCTGCTTGAGGGTCGACAGGTCGCTGCTCGCGGCGGCGGCCTTCAGCCGCTCCACCTGCGACTGAACCGAGGCCTCGGCCTGTCCGTCCTCCGATATGAGCGATCGCAGCCCGCCCACGAACTCCGAGATCGTCTCGCGCAGCGTCGAGAGCGACTGGCCCACCGCCTCGCTCTCGCGCTGCCGCAGCCGGCCGATGAACTTCGCCAGCCCAGGCCAGTCGCGTCGCGCCGCGCCCTTCGCGTCCTCGGGGTCGCCCGGGCGCGGTCCCACGACGAGCACGTGGCGCGCCCACTTCTCGCACTGAGCGGCCGTCTCCTCCGGCGTTGCCCCGTCGAATCGGATGGGGTACTGGCCGATCGCCCGCGCGATCGCGGCGAGCGTGTCGAGCGCTTGCTGGAACTCGTCCGAGTCGGACGAACCGAGGGACGCCGTCACCCCCGACCCGCGCTCCTCCGCCCAGCGAGTGGTCCGCTTCGTCGACTGCACCATCGCCCGACCTCCGTTGCTTTCGTATCCGTCCTTCATCGAACGACCTCGAGACCAGCGGCCCGCCGGGTCTCGGAGACCACGCGCCGGCCGGCGATGTCCAGGGCCGCAACTCGATAAGCCTCCGCCAAAGTGGGAAAGTTGAAGTTGCAGTCGACGAACGTGTCGACGGGGAGGTTGCCCATCATGGCGAGCTGCCCGATGTGCACGAGCTCCGACGCTCCCTCGCCGATGACCTGGACTCCGAGGAGCCGCTCACCGCGCGCGTCTGCGACGAGCTTGAGCAGCCCCTCCTCGACCGCACCGATCTGCCCTCGCGCCAGCTCGGCGAAGTTCGCCCGCCCCACGATGGCGCCGCCCGCGCGCCGCGCTTCGTCCTCGGTGAGGCCGACGCTCGAGATCTCCGGGATCGTGTAGATGCCGAGGGGACTGAGGGCGCCCGCGTCGCCGACGTCGAGCCCGAGCGCGTGGCGAGCCGCCCGGCGCCCCTGCTCCATCGACGACGACGCGAGCGACGGCGCCCCGATGACGTCGCCGACGGCGTAGACGTGGCCGACCGCCGTTCGGTACGACGCGTCGACCGCGATGAGGCCCCGCGCGTTGACGGAGAGCCCGGCGGCCTCCAGGCAAAGGCCCTCGACGTTGGCGACCCGACCGAGCGCGCAGAGCAGCTTGTCCGTGCGTAAGACCTCGCCCGATCCGAGCGTCGTCTCCACCGTCGCGAGCCCGTCGAACTCCACCCGTTCGATCTTCGCGCCGCCGACGAAGCGCCCTGCCGCGCGCTCGAACGCCGTGACGAAGCGGGAGACGACCTCGCCGTCGACGAAGCCGAGGGGCCGCGGCGCCTTGTCCACCATGATCACTTCGACGCCGAGCGCGGCGAAGATGGAGGCGTACTCGCTCGCGATGACCCCGCCGCCGAGCACGGTCAACGACCGCGGCAGGTACCGCATCGACAACATCGAGTCACTGTCGAAGACGTTCTCGTGATCGATCGGGATCTCGTCCGGATCGCGGGGGCGGGAGCCGGTCGCGATCACGATCGCCTTGCCGCGCGCTCGGCGGGCGCGCCCCGACACCTCGACGACCTCGACCATCTCCGGCGACGTGAATCGCGCGCGGCCGTGCCACACCTCGACGCCGTTGCGTCGCAGCTGGTCGTCGATGAACTTCTCGTGCGCGAGGATGACCCCGTCCATCCGCGCCGTGAGGGCCGCGATTTGTACCTCTTCCGGCATGGTCGCGTCGACGACGTCGCCGCTCTTCCGACGGTACGCGCTGAAGGCCAGCGCGGTCTCGCGCAGCGTCTTGCTCGGGATCGTGCCGCGGTGGACGCACGCGCCGCCGACGGTCGAGTCTTGCTCGACGACCAACGCGCGGCGTCCGGCCTTCGCCGCCTGGATCGCCGCCTTCTGGCCGGCAGGTCCCGACCCGAGGACGACGAGATCCCACGTGTCGGCCGCGCGGCTCATGCGACCGCCTGAAGGGTGACGCCCAGGTCGCCGCCGAGGGCGAGCAGGGTCGCGAGCTCGTCGGGGTAGAGATTCAGGCTCACGAGCAGAGGGTGCTCCCGGATGCGCGCTTCGTCTTCCGCCTCGGGCTCGAGGATGCAGTGCGAGAGGTCGTCCGCGAACGCGGTCAGGACCGGGAGCTGGGACGCCGACCCGCCGCCGAGCTCGTCGTGATGATGCGTGATCGCGTCCGCGACCCGCGGAGGCAGCGCCCACTTGCGCGCGAGCGTCCCCCCGACGGCCGCGTGCTGCTCTGCGACGACCGCGAGGACCGCCTGCCGGTCCCCGGGGCGGACCACCAGGCTGATGTCGGCGATGGCCTGGAGCAGGACCGGGCGGCCCACGTCGTGCAGCAGGCCCGCGAGGAAGGCCTCCTCGACGTTCCATCGCCGCGCGCGGGCGATCTCCTGGGCGACGAGCGCCGCCGCGAACGAGTGCCGGAACGCCTTGTGGACCTCGGCCTCGTAGCCGCGAGCCCGAAAGACGCGCTGCTTGCACGAGACGGTGAGCGCGATCTGCCGGATCTGCGCCATCCCCAGCCGGCTGAGCGCCTGCTGCAACGAGACGATCGGCGTCCGGGGTCGATAAAGAGGCGAGTTCGCGAGGCGCAGCACGTGTGCGGCCATGGAGGCGTCTCGGCGGATGACGTCGGCCAGTCGCCGCGCATCGGAGTTCTCCTGCGCGGTGAGCGCCATCACCTCCGAGGCCACCTCCGGGAGAAGTGGGAGCTCGAGCGCGCCGGCGTCGACCCGCTGGAGCAACCGCTCGCGGACCATCGAGGCGACGTCCGAGAGCCGGGCGTCCGTCGCCGCGGCGTCGGCCGCGTCGCGTGTGGGCATTGCGGTCATCGGGGTCTTCAGGCGGAGGTTCACGGTGGCTCGAGGGTCATTCCGACCCGGGGCGAACGACCCATGAACGGCAAGTCTCGGCGAAACCTTGAGCCGCTTGCTCGGCGTCCTCCGCGGCGGAGCGTCGTCCGGGCGACGCCATCCGGCGCGCGCGACGTCAGCCGCATGACGATCGATCGCTCAACCCCGCGATCGGCCAAGGCAACTCGAGTTGGCCCGGCGGCTGCACGAGGACGCTCCGAGAGCAGCCGACCTATGAGCGCCGATCGGACGGGACACCCCTCGCACTTTCCCACCATCTTCACCTTGCCCGAGGGCGACGGAGTCCTCCACGTGGCAGAGCGCTGCCGGAGCACGTTCCTGTCGTTCTTGAACGGCGTGTGGCTGCAAGGGTGGGCCAAAGAGGAGCTCGCGGGCTGGCTTCGTGGGCCTTACGAGGCGGTCACGCGCCTCGCCGCCGAGCTGCTCGACGCGCGCAGCACCGTCATCGGGTCGGGGTCGCCTTCGCAGGAGCTCCGCGAGCAGGCGGTCGAGAAGGTCATGGCGCAAACCCACCGCGAGTGCGTGAACGTGCTCCGCGCCATGGCGGACCCCGACCAGGGCACGAGCCTCGTCTTCGGCGCGGTGCGGTCCGGGCTCGTCATGCGCTGCGAAGACCGGCAGGGCGGCGGCGGCTGGGTGCCGACCGCGACCCCCCGGATGCGCCTCGGCGAGCGCTTGCAGTCGCTCGTCGCCGTCGACTTCCTCACCCGTCCGGAGGACTACGAGTCGCTCCTCTCGCTCTGCGGGAACTGCGGTGCGGTGGAGTTCGATGCCATGTCGCGCGCGCGCGGGCTCTGCCGATACCACTCGGGGAGCCTCACGCGGATCCGTCCCGGCTCGGAGGTCGACGGGTTGGCCGACCTCGCCGGGCCCGAGCCGCAGGCGTCCAGTGTTTGACGTCGAGGTCAACCACTTGGCGCGATCCGGCCGCCCGTCGGCGGATCCGCGCCGAGCTTTCCCAGGGGTTCCGCGGTCCCGGAGCGCGGCGCAATCCTTGCTCGTGACGGGGTGAGGCGGAGACGAACCGTGGTGGCCCCGATCCTTGCGCCCTCGATCGACCTGGCGCAGAGCGAACGAACCGAAGCGCCGGCGACCGCGCCGGGGCCGGGCTTCGCCCACGCACTCGGGACGCAGCTCCAATCCCGCGCTCCGCTGGCAACGCCGCTGCGCGGGAGCGAGGCCGCGAGCGCGCTCTCGGATGCCTACACGTCGGTCTTCGGCGAGGCGCCATCCAAGCAGACACTGTCGGTCCTCGTCGCCCAGTGGTCGCTCGAGACGGGCGGCGGCCACGCGATGATGAACTACAACTTCGGCGGCATCAAAGGGCAGGCTCCCGGCGGGGGGACCGTCGCGTACCGCACGACGGAGGGCAGCGGCGAGGGTCGCCGGACGATCGTCGACAACTTCCGAGCCTACGGGTCCGCGCGCGAGGGCGCCGTCGACTACGTTCACCTGCTCGCGCGGCGATTCCCCGCGGCGATGACCCAGGCCCGCCTCGGCAACCCGGCCGGCTTCGTCCACGCGCTCAAGCAGGCGGGCTACTTCACCGGATCGGAGGCCGACTACGCGCGCGCGGTCACGGCCACGGCGTCGCGAGTCCAGAGCGCGGGCTTCGACGCGGCGGGGGCCGGCGGTGGCGCCTCCCTCGCCGGTGCGGGCGGCGACCGCGGCGCCGACGCGCAGATGGCCGCCGTCGACGTCATGTCCTTTTCGCAGGAGCTGACGCTCGCTGCGTTGCGCATCGGGGAAGACCGCTCGGACAGCGGCGCCTTGTGGGGCGCGAACGAACGAAGGTGAGAGGAAAGGCAATCATGGACTGGTCGCAAAAGGTGGTCTTGCTGACGGGAGGCACGGGGTCCTTCGGGAAGAAGTTCGTCGAGGTGATGCTCCGGCAACACCATCCCAAGAAGCTCATCATCTTCAGCCGCGACGAGCTCAAGCAGCACGAGATGCGCTCCGGCGGCTTCGACCATCCCAGCCTGCGCTACTTCGTCGGCGACGTCCGCGACGTCGATCGCCTCCGCCGCGCGATGAAAGGGGTGGACATCGTGGTCCACGCGGCGGCGCTCAAGCAGGTGCCGTCGTGCGAGTACAACCCCATCGAGGCGGTGCTGACGAACGTCATCGGGGCGCGCAACATCATCGACGCGGCCGTCGACACCGGCGTGTCGCGCGTGCTGGCCTTGAGCACGGACAAGGCCGTGAGCCCGGTCAACCTCTACGGCGCGACGAAGCTCGTCGCCGAGAAGCTCTTCGTCCAGGCCAACGCGTACGGCGGCGGGGCGACCACCTTCAGCTGCGTGCGCTACGGCAACGTCGTCGGCAGCCGCGGCAGCGTCATCCCCCTCTTCTTGCAGCAGCGCAAGACGGGGAAGGTCACCCTGACCGACCGGCGGATGACCCGCTTCTGGATCACGCTCGACCAGGGCGTCGCGTTCGTCATTCGCTGCATCGAGCAGATGCACGGAGGGGAGCTCTTCGTCCCGAAGATGCGCGCGATGTCGATGGTGGATCTGGCGCGCGCGATCGCGCCCGCCTGCAAGGTCGAGGAAGTCGGCATCCGGCCGGGCGAGAAGCTCCACGAGACGATGATCAGCGAGGAAGAGGCGGGCCGGACGCTGGACGTCGGACCCATGTACGTCGTGCAGCCCGCGCATCCGTGGTGGAAGAGCGGCAACTGGACGAGCGGCGTGCCGCTGCCGCAGGGATTTCTCTACGCGAGCAACGCGGGGGTCGAGGGGCTCTCCTTCGACGACCTCAAGGACATGATCGGCGAGGAAGCCGCCTGATGCTCCCCTACGGGCGGCACTCGATCGCGGAGGACGACATCCGCGCGGTGACCGAGGCTCTTCGGTCCGACTGGCTCACGACCGGCCCGCTCGTCGAGCGGTTCGAGAGGGCGTTCGCCGACCAGGTCGGCGCACTTCACGCCGTCGCGGTCTCGAGCGGCACCGCCGCCCTGCATGCCTGCATGTTCGCGGTCGGCGTCGGTGAGGGCGACGAGGTGATCGTCCCGGCCATGACGTTCGCGGCGACGGCCAACGCCGTCGTCTACCAGGGCGGTACGCCGGTGTTCGCCGACGTGATGCCCTCGACGTTGCTCGTCGACCCGTCGAGCGTCGCGGCGAAGATCAGCGCCCGCACGAAGGCTCTCGCCGCGGTCGACTACGCGGGGCAGCCCTGCGACTACGAGGCCCTGCGCGGCATCGCACGCGATCGCGGCGTGCCCCTCGTCGCCGACGCGTGCCACTCGCTGGGCGCCGCATACCGCGGGCGCCCGAGCGGGAGCCTGGCCGATCTGACCGTCTTCAGCTTTCACCCCGTCAAGCACATCACGACGGGCGAGGGTGGGATGCTCGTGACCGACGACGCGGGCCTCGCCGGCCGCGCGCGCATGTTCCGCAACCATGGCATCTCGACGGACCACCGCCAGCGCGAGAAGGCGGGGACGTGGGTCTACGAGATGCAAGAGCTCGGGTACAACTACCGCCTGAGCGACATCCAGTGCGCGCTCGGCCTGAGCCAGCTGCGCCGCCTGCCCGAGTGGGTCGAGAAACGCCGCCTGCTGGCGCGCGCGTACGACGCGGCGCTCGAAGCCGTTCCGGGTGTCGTGCCCCTCTCGAGCGCGGCGGACGTTCGCCACGCGTATCACCTCTACGTCGTGCGGCTGGCGCCGCCCATCTCGCGCGCGGGCGTCTACGCGGCGATGCGCCGCGCCGGCTTCGGCGTCAACGTCCACTACGTCCCCGTGCACATGCACCCGTTCTACCGGCGCGCGCTGCGCACGGGCCCCGGGATGTGCCCCGTGGCCGAGGCGGCATACGAGGAGATCCTGTCTCTTCCCATGTTCCCCGGGATGGAGACGGGCGACGTCGAGCGGGTCTGCGCGGCGCTCGCGGCCGCGGTCGAGACCGAGCGGAGCGCGGCGGCGTGAGGGGGTCGACCGAGAGATGAGCCGGACCATCGCGATCATCCAGGCCCGCGTCGGGAGCTCACGGCTGCCCAGCAAGGTCCTCGCGGACATCGGCGGACGAACGATGCTCGACCGGGTCGTCGCGCGCGTCCGTCGGGCGCGCCGGATCGACGAGGTCGTGGTCGCGACCACGTCTCAGCCGGCGGACGACGCCGTGGCCGAGGAGTGCGAACGGATCCGCGCGCCGACGTTTCGCGGAAGCGAGCAGGACGTCCTGGACCGCTACTACAAGGCCGCCGCAGCCTTCGAGGCCGGCTCCGTCGTCCGCATCACGTCCGACTGCCCGCTCATCGATCCGGGGGTCGTGGACCAAGTCGTCGCCGAGTTCGTCATGTCGGGCTCCGACTACGCGAGCAACTCGCTCGTCGCGTCGTATCCCCGAGGTCTCGACACGGAGGTCATGACCATGTCGGCGCTCTCGACGGCGTGGTCGCTCGCCACGCAGCCGTACGAACGCGTGCACGTCACGCCGTATCTCTACCAGCACCCGGCGCGCTTCCGCCTCCGCAACGTGGCGTACGAGGAGGACCTCTCGACCCATCGCTGGACCGTCGACACGCCCGACGACCTCGCCCTCGTCCGTCGGATCTACGAGCGGCTCGGCAACCGGGTCGACGTCGTCTGGACCGACGCGTTGGCGGTGGTGCGGGGCGACCCGGCCATTTCCGCCCTCAACGCCCACGTGCGGCAGAAGGCCCTCGAGGAGGGTTGATGACCGCGGTCGTCCTGCGCGCCGACGCCGGCCCGGAGATCGGGGCCGGCCACGTCATGCGCTCGCTCGCGCTGGCGCAGGGGCTGGCCGAGGCGGGCCGCCGTCCCATCTTCGCCGTCGGCGCGGCGACGGGCGCCGTCGAGGCCCGGCTGCGCGCGGAGGGGGTGGACGTAGCGCCGATCCTCGCGCCCTCGGGCTCGGACGAGGACGCGGAGGCCACCACCCGCATCGCTCGCGACGCTCGGGCCGACTGGGTGGTCATCGACGGCTACCGCTTCGGCGCCGCGTACCATCGCGCGGTCGCCGCGGGCGGCCTGCGACGGCTGGCGATCGACGACCGCGGCGATGCGGCTGCGCGCGAGGCTGACCTCGTCGTCAACCAGAACCTGCACGCCGAAGCGCAGCTCTACGGCCCGGCCCCGCGCGCGACCCTCTTGCTCGGGCCCAGGTACGCGCTCCTGCGCAAGGAGTTTCGCGCGCGAAGCGTGCCGCCGCGGTCCGTCGCGGCCATCGCGCGCCGGCTCCTCGTCACGTTCGGCGGCAGCGATCCGCGAGCCATGACGGAGCGCGTCCTCGACGCGGTCGACCGGCTGGACCCGGCGCTCGAGGTGGCGGTCGTCGTCGGCGCAAGCAACCAGCGCAAGGACGCCATCGAGGAGCGCTGCCGCCGGCTGCGCCAGCCGGCGCGCGTCCTCTACGACGCGCACGACATGCCCGCCCTGATGCGGTGGGCCGACGTCGCGGTCTGCTCCGGCGGCAGCACCGTGTGGGAGCTCGCGTTCATGGGCCTCCCTGCGCTGGTCGGGGCGACCGCTCCCGTCGAGGAGCTCCTCGTCCGCGGCCTCGCCGTACGCGGTCTGTTCACGCCGATCGCGTCGCTGCCGACGGCGCCGCCGACGGTGCTGGCCACGGCCATCGAGTCGCTCCTGGGCGACCCGGCGCGGCGCGCGCGCATGAGCGAACTCGGACGAAGCGTCGTGGACGGCCAGGGCGTCCCGCGCGTCGTCGCCACGATGGGCGAGGGGAGAGGCGGACATGGACACTCGTAAGAACGCGATCGGGCAGGGCACGCGGGTCCTCGTGACGGGGAGCGCCGGCGTCATCGGGCGCGAGCTCCTCACGGGGCTCTCGCGGCGGGGGGCGAACGTGCTGTCGATCGACCGGTTGCCTCTGCCCATGGCGGAGCCGGCCGGCGTCACGCACGTGCGCCTCGACCTCGCCGACGCGGACCTTGGGCTCGCGCGGTCGTTCGGAGCAGAGCTGATGTTCCACCTGGCCGCCGCCTTCGAGCGGTCGCAAGAGACTCCCGAGTTTTTCGCGCCCAACTGGCACGACAACATGATCGTGAGCCACCGACTCGCCGAGCTTGCGGGCGCCGAGAGATCGATACGTCGTGTGGTGTTCGCGTCGAGCTACCTCATCTACGATCCGGCGCTCTACCTGTCCGACGCGCCCCGCGTCGCGGTCGGTCTGCGCGAGGACGCTCGGGTCGCCCCACGCAACGTCTGCGGCGCGGCCAAGTTCTACGCCGAGCGGGAGCTCGACTTCGTCCGTGAGGCGCGCGCGACGCCGCTCGAGACCGTGGCCGCACGCATCTACCGCGTCTACGGTCGCGGTTCCCGCGACGTCGTCTCTCGGTGGGTCCGGGCGGCGCTCGCGGGCGAGGCCGTCGACGTCTACAACCCCGAGAACCGCTTCGACTACGTCTTCGCAGGCGACGTCGCCGAGGCCCTCGTACGACTCGCCGAGAGCGACGTCGCGTCGGGCATCGTGAACGTCGGTACGGGGCGTGGCCGCAGCGTCGCCGAGCTGATCGACGCGATCGCCGGGCATCTCCCCGGCATCGCGCGCGGTCGCCGCGACCACGGCACGACCGAGAGGTTCGAATCCAGCTGCGCCGACACGACGCGCTTGCGCGCGGCCACCGGGTGGGCGCCTCCGACGAGCATCGAGGACGGGGTCGCCCAGATCGTCGAGTACGAGTCGGCCCGGGCGAGGAGGGTAGCGTGACCGCCGGGACGAACGTCCTCGTGACGAGCGCCTCACGCAAGGTGGGCCTCGTGCGAGCCTTCCAGGAGGCCCTCGCGAAGGAGGGCGGCGGTCGGGTCATCGCCGTCGACGCGAGCCCCCTCTCCCCCGCGCTCTACGCGGCCGACGAGTACGAGGTCGTCCCCCGCGGCGACTCGGCGGCGGCGGTGCAGGGCCTCTTGTCGATCTGCGAGCGCCGCAAAGTGCGTCTCCTCGTCCCGACGCGCGACGAGGAGCTGCCCCTCTTGGCCGCGCACCGCGAGCGCTTCGAGTCGATCGGCGTGCTGCCCCTCGTCAGTCCGCCGCAGGCCGTTCGACTGTGTCAGGACAAGCGGGCGTTCGTGGCGTTCTGCGAGGCGCGGGGGTTCGCGGTGCCGCGCACGTGGACCGAAGGCGCTCGGCCCGAGCCTGGCGAGTATCCCGTCTTCTTCAAGCCGCGCCACGGCAAGGGGGGCCAGGGCGCCGGCCCGGTGGCCTCGCCCGACCATCTCGCGCTCCTGCTCGCGCAGGACCCGGGGGGCATGGTGCAGGAGTTCGTGCGGGACCAAGAGTACACGATCGACCTCTGCGCCGACCTCCAGGGGCGCGCGATCTCCGCGGTGCCGCGACAGCGGCTGCGCATCGTCGCGGGCGAGTCGTACGTCTCGCGGACCGTCCGCCACCCCGCGCTCATCGCCGAGGCGGTCCGGTTGGCGCAGGAGCTCGGCCTGGTCGGCCACGTGACGATTCAGTGCTTCTTCGAGGGTGCGCGGGCGCCGCGGTTCATCGAGGTGAACCCGCGCTTCGGCGGCGCGGCCAACCTCGGCTTCGCCGCCGGCGCGCCGACGCCGCAGTACATCGTGCGGATGGCCAAGGGAGAGCCGGTCGCCCCGCGTCTCGGCGAGTTCCAGGACGGCCTGGTGATGCTCCGCTACGCGACCGATACGTTCATGGCGGCCGCGTCGCTGCCGGGGAGCGCGTCGTGACGGCGATCCTGTTCGATCTGGACGACACGCTCTACCCCGAAGACACCTACGTGCGGGGCGGGTTCGACGCCGTGGCGACCCACGCGGCCCGCCAGGGGTGGGCGCGATCCGCGCCCGAGGCGCGCCAGCACCTCGTGCGCCTCCTGGCTCGAGACGGTCGCGGTCGCGTGTTCGACGCGTTCCTCGAGGAGGCCGGGGTCCACTCCGAGGCGCGCGCGCAGGAGATGCTCCACGTCTACAGGACGCACACCCCAAGCATCCGGACATACGCGGACGTCGTGCCGGTGCTGCGCGAGCTTCGCGAACACGGCGTGCCGACCGGCCTCGTGACGGACGGGCTGGCGTCCGTGCAAGAACGCAAGGTATCGGCCCTCGGGATCCAGGCCCTCGTCGACGTCGTCGTCTGCACCGGGGATCTCGGCGACGGACTCGCCAAGCCCTCCGAGGTCCCGTTTCTCGTCGCGCTCTCGCGCCTCGCCGCCCCGGTCGTCGGTTCGGTGTACGTCGGCAACGACCCGCGCAAGGATTTCGTCGCGCCCCGCCGCCTCGGCATGAGCGCGATCCACGTCCGCCGCGACGGCGCTCCTCAAGCGGAGCCGCCGACGCCCGCCCACGAGGCGCACTTCACGATCGCCGGTCTCGGGGAGCTCCTCGAGGTCTGTCGGAGGAAAGCATCATGAGTCCGTCGCTGGAGATTGCCGGCCGCCGCATCGGCGGGGGCGCGCCCGTCTACGTCATCGCCGAGATCTCGGCCAACCACAACGGGCGCTACGAGGACGCCGCCCGCCTCGTCCACGAGGCCAAGGCAGCGGGCGCGGACGCCGTGAAGCTGCAGACCTACACGCCGGACACCATCACGAT
>DATGJA010000321.1:0-9697 GCA_035295445.1 Polyangiaceae bacterium
TGCGCGTCGCGAAGGTTCTACGGCTCGAAGCGGCCGCCGACTATTCTCGGTCGACGTATGCGAACATGTACGGGGGCAGTGCGGGACCCGGCCTCACGCTGCTCGACGACGTGCTCGACGTCTCGGCGTACTACCGGTTCACCGTCATCGAATACCGGTCGGACGCCACCTCGCTCGTGCAGGACGGCATCGGCGGGACGATCGTCGTCTTCCCGAGCTCGGAGGTGCTGTTCACGCTGCAAGGGGAGGGGATCGTCGGGGACGACGTGAAGGCGCTCACCATCTTTGCGACGGCCGCGTGGCGGCCGCACCTGTGACGGACGACATCACACTCACCCACGGCAAACCGATGAAGCAGATCCGCATCAGCCTCCCCACCTTGCTCCTTCTCGTTGCGGTCGTCGGCGGCGGTGCTTTCGCCGGGGGACGCGCGCTGCCCACCGATTCGACGTCCTCGGGCGGCGCCAGACCGGATACCGGAGAAAGGGAGGCGCAAGATCCGCCAGATTGGCAAGAGCAGCAGGAGTCTCAATGGAAGTCTCTCCTCATGCCAGCGCACGCGCCCATGGACGACCCGACTTCCGGGCCGCCGATCGGGACGGACACCACGGAAGACGACGTCGTGGACGACGGGGTACCCCTGCGTTGGACGGCGCCGGCCCGCTGGCAGCTCGCGCCGCGCGGCAGCGAGATGCGGCTGGCGACCTATCGCATCCCCCGCGCGCCGGGGGACGCCACCGATGCCGACCTCTCGATTGCACGAGCGGGCGGCTCCGTCGACGCGAACGTCGAACGCTGGATTGGTCAATTCGACGTGGCGAGTCAGGCGACCGCGAGGCGAACGGCGCGCAAGGTCGGCCTGCTGGACGTCGTCGTCGTCGACGTTCGTGGAACTTACCTCGGCGGCATGGGCATGGACCACCGATCGCAGCCAGGGTGGATGCTGCTCGGCGCGATCGTGGCAACGCCGGGAATGCCTGTGTTCATCAAGCTGACCGGCCCGGAGAAGAGCGTGGCCGCCGCACGCCGCGAATTCGACGGTTTCATCGACGGCCTGCGACAAGACGGCGACGGAGGCAAGTGATGGGGCTGGTCCAGACCGTCCCGCAGATCGCCGGCGCCTGCGCGGCGGTGTTGGTCGCTCTCTTTGTCTACTTGCTCTGGTCGCGGCGCGCTCGCAAGGAGGAAGAGGAGGTGCTCGCGACGCTCGAAGACATGGCCGCTCTCGGCGAAGTCGTCCCCGACACGATCCACCCGGTCATTGATCTCGACCGCTGCATCGGGTCGGGGGCTTGCGTGCGGGCCTGTCCCGAGAAGTCGGTCCTCGGCATCGTCCGTGGGCAGGCGAAGCTCGTGAATCCGCTCGCGTGCGTCGGCCACTCCGCATGCATGGCGGCGTGCCCAGTGCAGGCCATCAAGCTGGTATTCGGCAGCGCCGAGCGCGGAGTCGAGCTGCCCGTCGTGGATTCCAACTTCCAGACGACGCGCAGGGGCGTCTACGTAGTCGGGGAGCTCGGGGGCATGGGGCTCATTCGCAACGCCGTTCGGCAGGGACGTCAAGCCGCCGATCACGTCATCGGGTCCGGGCGGCGTGGAAAGGCGGATGCGTACGACGCCGTCGTCGTCGGCGCCGGGCCGGCGGGCTTGAGCGCCACGCTGCGCCTCATGGAGTCCGGGCTCCGCGTGGTCTTGGTGGAGCGCGACAAGGTCGGTGGCACGATCATGCACTACCCCCGCGCCAAGGTCGTCATGACAGGCTCGCTCGAGCTTGCGCTCGTCGGTTCCGTGAAGCGGCGGACGATGAGCAAGGAGGATCTGGTCTCCTTGTGGCAGTCCATCCTGGAGACGCACGGCGTTCCGCTGAGAACCGGTCTTGTCGCAGAAGCGGTAGCGGAAGACCACGACTCGATGTGGCGCCTCGAGACGAACGCGGGCCCGCTGCGCGCAGCGAATGTCTTGCTGGCCCTGGGCCGGCGCGGCACGCCGCGAAAGTTGGAGGTCCCCGGAGAAGAACGGCCGAAGGTGCACTACGCGCTCATCGAGCCTGGCCCATTCGCCAGCAAACACGTTCTGGTCGTCGGCGGGGGCAACAGCGCAGTCGAGACGGCGCTCGCTCTGGCCGACTTCGATCGGTGCGCGTCCGTGGCCATCAGCTACCGGCGCGAGACGTTCGCGCGTTGCCGAGCCGACAACCGTCGGCGCATCGACGAGGCGATTCAGGCGGGCAAGGTGCGGGCCTTGTTCGTGACCCAGGTGGCGAGCATTCACGAGCGAGAGGTCGTGCTCGCGGGCGCCCATGGGGAGTCGAAGATCTTGAACGACGCAGTGATCGTGCAAATCGGCGGCACGGCGCCGGCGGAGCTCCTCCAGACCTTCGGTATCCACGTCGTCACCAAGCGGGGAGAAGCCTGACCGTGCCCCGCGCGCTCGTCATCGCGCTCCCCTGCGCACTCGCGGCCGGCTCCGCGCTCGCCGTCGCCTCCTGCACAGGCAGCGACGACGTTCATCAGACCGACGTCGCCAAGGAGAAGGCCTGCTACGACTGCCACGCGACCGCCTACGAGGTTGTGCAGACGCCCAAGCACGTCGGCGCATACCCGACGACGTGCGCCGACTGCCACGCGACGACCGCCTGGATCCCCGCCTCGGCAGGACATCCGGAGAGCAAGTTCCCGATCACGACGGGCTCGCACGCGAACAAGGCCATCGGCTGCGCCGACTGCCATATCGCGTCGCGGGGATCGGACACCGCCGGCAAGAACTGCGACTGCGTCGATTGCCATATCGGCGCCCACAATGCGCCGGCGATCGACGGCGTGCACCAGGGAGTGGCCGGTTACCCCGGATCGATGCCGACCTCACCTCCGTCGTGCCTGAACTCGGGTTGTCATCCGAGCGGATGAAGGCCAGTCAGCGAGTCGCGCCGCACGAGCGGCTGCCGTCGCACGCCAGGAAGCAGGCGAAGGCCGCGCCGAGGGGAGCGCAGTCGGAGTCGATGGCGCACGACTTGGAGCACGCCCTGGCTGCCGTGGAGCACCCTGCGTCGGAGAACGTGCCGATCCCGAGGCACGCGAGCCCGGCGCCGCATTCCGAGTCGGAACTGCAAGCCACGCCCGCTGCCTTGAGCTGCGAACTGCCGCACGAGAGAAGGAACGGCGCCCACTGCAAGCAGCAGGCGAAGACCAGGAGGACCCTTCGCATCCGCGACGGATGATCGCACCGCCCTTGCCCGTTGACCAGCGCATCGACGATCGTGCCGCCGCCAAACTTCAAGGACCAGGGGCCTCTCATGGGACCGGGCGTTCCGGCTCACTGGCGATCCGCCGCGTCATGCGCCCTCCAAGCATGCGATACGCGGGTCGGCCGCTCGCGCCGCCGTGAAACGACACGAGCGTCCGTCGATCCAAGCCGTCGATCGCACCGCGCGCAAGACCCGCCGGAGCGAAGAGCCGCTCGCCGACCGACACCAGCCGATGCGGCGGGAACGGCATGATGCCGCCCGTGAAGCCCCGCAGTATGCGCGCCTGCGTGTCGTCGAGCGGCTCGTACGCCATGGTCTCTTCGAGCTGCCCGTCGACGACCTTCACGTCGACGCGAAACTGGTTCGAGCGATACGTCCCGGCGAAGCCGCGCAGGTCCGCGGCCTCCGCGGGGCGAGTCACGAGGGGAGCCTGGGCGATGCCGAGGTATTCGCGGAGCACCCACGCCGACAGCCGGTCGATCGTGGCCATGGCGGCGTTCGAGTTGCCGTACGCGGCGAACGCGAGGTCGTGCTCCGGAACGACGACGAGGTTCGCGATGCCGCCCGGCGACGCGCCGCTGTGACCGAGCACCGTCGTGGGCCCGAACGGGAGCAGCGGCCAGCCGAGCCCGAGCGGGGCTACGTTCGGAGAGTGCATGTCGGCGGCGACCGTGCGCATCCGCTCGGTCGACTCTGCGGACAAGACGCGCGTGCCCGTCGGGGCGACGCCGCCCGCGAGGTGCGTTCGCGCGAACGCCAGCAAGTCGGCGATCGTGACGATGGGCGTGGCGCCGCACGCCGACCACGATTCCGGCAGCATGAACATGTCGGTGCGCCGGAGCGACGCCGTCGCCGGATCGACGAAGTGACCCACCGCCGTCCTGCGCAGGATCGCTCGCTCCGCAGAGGTGCACGAGCTCGCCATGCCGACGGGTGTGAACAGGTCGCTCTCGAGGAGCTCGTGGTAGCTCTTGCCGGTGACCGCCTCGAGCATCCGTCCGGCGACGAGCGCCCCCCCGTTCGAGTAGCTGACGAACTCGCCCGGCTCGAACAGCAGCGGGAAGCGCCGCAGCTCGTGGACGTAGTGCCTGAGGGCGTCGCGCCCGGCGACCCGGTCTGGCCAGAAGTCTCCGTCGATGCCGCCGGTGTGGCAGAGCAGGTGCCGGACGCGCAGCCGCTCGACGTTCGACGGCGGCGCGAACGCGAGCTCGGGCAGGTAGTTGCGTACCCGCTCGTCGAGGTCGACGAGGCCGCGCTCGACGCACTGGTGCATCAGCGTCGCCGTCATCGGCTTCGTGATCGACCCGGCCAAGAAGCCGGTGTCCTCGGTCATCGGGGCTCCCGTCGCGACGTTAGCCACCCCCTCGGCGACGACGGACCGCTCGCCCCGATGGTAGATGCCCGCGAGCAACCCGGGCACGCGTCCGGATCCGCACGCTGCGCGAGCCTCGGCCCGGACGTGGCCGACGGCGGCGTCGAATGTCTGCTCGGTCATGGCTCTCTCCTCCGTGCGCTGACTTGTACACCGTTCAAATAGACACGACTTGAACGATGTGCAAGTCGACTTGCACACTGTTCAGGGGTGCCGTAGTTTCGGGAGGTGCCGCGCGACACGCTGACCCGCGAGCAGATCGTCGACGCCGCGATCGAGCTCCTGGACGCCCGGGGCCTCGACGACTTCGGCATGCGTACCCTCGGCAAACGCCTCGGCTCGGCCGCGACCGCGATGTACTGGCACGTGGGGAGCAAGGACGACCTCCTCGCGCTCGCCGCCGACCGCGTCTGGAGCGAGATCGCGCTGCCCGATCCGGCGGTGACCGGGTGGCGGGCCGCGGCGACGCAGATGGCCACCGGCCTTTACGCCGCGCTGACGCGCCACCCGTGGCTCGTGCAGACCTTCGGCTCGCTCGTCCTCTACGGCCCCGGCAAGGCCCGCCATGACGACCACGGCCTCGCCGTCTACGAGGCGGCAGGGTTCGCGGGCGCGGATGCCGATCGCGCCGCGACCGCCGTCTTCACGTTCGTCCTCGGAAACGCCCTCGGGGTTGCCGCGGCGACCACGCTCGCCCGCCGGGGCAAGACCGGCATGCGCGCGACCCTGGCGAACGCCAAGGCGATCGCCGCGCAGTACCCGCGCCTGCGCGCGCGGCTCGAGACGCCCGCGGCACGGCACGGGGCGTCCCCAGCCGGCGCGTTCCAGCTCGGCCTCGAAGCCCTCCTCGACGGCCTCGAGGCCCGGCTCCCCGCACGGCGAAAGCCCGCGTCGCGCCGCGCGTAGGGGCGGCCCCCGACGGTGTGAACGACCCCGGGGGTGCCGGCGGGTTACAATCGCGGACGGTGAAGGCACCCCCGTCCATGCGCAACGTCCGACTCGTCGCCGTGGGCCTCGTCGCCGCCTCCGCCGCGGTGCTCGCCGCGGGCGTGCGCGCGGACGACAAGGCGCCGCTCTTGCACGAGTGGCGCGAGATCGGCGCCAACCACTGGCAGATCGTGACGCCCGACGGCGAGGCGCCGGAGGTCACCGACGCCGCCGAGGGCAACCGGGGCGACTGCCCCGCCGGAATGGTCGAGGTCAAGGGCAAGATGCGCCTGACCTCCGTCGGCGACGAGCTCCAGAAGAGCATCTGCTCGAACTGGATCAACCGCAAGTTCCCCGAGCGCTGCGCCACCTTCGCGAAGGAGAAGTGGGAGCCCCTACGCAACAAGCTGCCGATCCGGGACATGCACTTCTGCATCGACCGGTTCGAGTACCCGAACCGAAAGGGCGAGTACCCGCTCGTCTACGTCGACTGGTTCGAGGCCAAGAAGATGTGCGCCGCGCAGAGCAAGCGCCTCTGCACGGAGGAAGAGTGGACGTTCGCCTGCGAAGGCGACGACGCCCTGCCGTACCCCTACGGCTACGACCGCGACGCGGACGCGTGCCTGGTGGACAAGCCGTGGCGCTGGTTCGACCCGGCGGCGTACGGGACGCGAAAGGCGGCCCTCGTGCGCGAGCTCGATCGCCTGTGGCAGGGCGTGCCGGCCGGTTCGCTGCCCAAGTGCAAGAGCCCCTTCGGCGTCTACGACATGACGGGCAACGTCGACGAGTACACGACCTCGCTCTCGTCCAAGGGCAGCCCGGCGATCCTCAAGGGCGGCTACTGGGGGCCCGTTCGCACGCGCTGCCGCCCGTCGACCCGGGTGCACGGGCCGGAGCACGCGTTCTACCAACAGGGGTTTCGCTGCTGTCGGGACGAGGCGCCCGCGGCGAAGTGAGGCCGCCCCCGCCCGTCACCTCGCGCCGCGGCGGGAACCCTTCCGCTCCAGGGTCGTCGCAAGGTGCACCGCGTGGTAACCGTACTTCTCGCGGACGGCGTCGACCGTGCGTGCTCGCCGCGCGCCGCCGTCCAACGTCGGGAGCTCGAGTTGCGGGCCCTCGAGTGAAAGGTGCGACAGCGCGACCCCCAGCAGCCGTACATGGAGACGGCGCGTTCGGGCGCGGCGGTAGAGCGCGAGCACGGCGCCGTGGATTTCGACGTCCACGTTGCTCGGCGCGATGGTGCGCGAGCGGGTGATCGTCTCGAAGTCGGTGTAGCGCAGCCGGAGGGTGACGCAGCCGGCGCGAACGCCGCGCGAGCGCGCGCGGGCGCAGACACGCTCGCAGAGGCCGCACAGGATGCTCGCGGTGTCGCGCGCGCTGATCTCCGCGAAGGTGCGCTCGTTCGAGATGCTGCCCAAGGACAAGCCGCGCGGATCGTGCTCGCGAAACGCCGGGCGCTCGCGTCCGAGGTCGGCGGGGCCGAGGCCTCGCGCGTCGCGCCGGATGCCCGCGGTGTACGCGCCGAAGATCGGGCGCAGGATCGCGTCGGGTGCGCGCACCAGCTCCGCGAGGGTGACGACGCCTGCGCGCGCGAGCTTCGCCTCGGACACCGGTCCGATCCCCGGGAGCTTGCGCACCGGCAACGGCGCGAGGAACGCCTCCTCTTCGCCCGGACGCACGAAGCGAACGCCTCGGGGCTTGGCGAGCGTGCACGCGACCTTCGCGAGCGACTTGCTCGTGGCGACGCCCGCGCTCGCGGGGAGGCCGAGCTCGTCGTCGATCGTCCTCGTCATCGTGTGGACGACGCGGAGGATGGTCGCGTCGTCGTCGGCGTCCTCGGGGTTGCGGTAGAGCGACTCGCAGCCGAGGAAATCGACGTACTGCTCGTCGATGCTGGCGGCGACGACGACGGGGCTGAAGCGCTCGACGATCTCGCGCGCGCGTTGGGAGTAGTCGGTGTAGTGCTCGTGATGACCGTGCAGGAAGATCGCGTCGGGCGCCAGCGCGCTTGCGTCGCGGATCGAGATGCCCGAGCGCACGCCAAAGACACGCGCCTCGTAGCTCGCCGACGTGACGACGCCGCGGCCGCCTTTGAGGCCGCCGACCACCACGGCCTTTCCGCGCAGCCTCGGGTCGAGGAGCCGCTCGACCGACACGAAGAACGTGTCGAGATCCAGGCAGCAGACGCGCGCGGGACGGGAGTCGACGAGGCGTGCGCTCGCGGCGAGCGTGGACACTGCATGAGTGTACAGTGTACGCTCTGGAGCTTACAACGCGGCCGCGACGCGGTCAGGGTCCTCGAAGATCAAGAAGTGACCGACGCCGTCGAGCTCCACATAGGGCGAGGCGGGCATGAGCGCGTGGAGCTCGCGGCCCATCGCCAGGTGCGCGATGGGATCTTCCGCGGCCCACACGATCGACGCCCGCGCGGCGTTGCGCGTGAGCGCGCCGATCCAGCGCTGCTTGTGCACGTAGCGCTCGCGCATGTAGCCCGCGATCGCGGGCAAGCGCAGCTGGCCGTCCTGGTAGAGGAGGAGGTCGCGGATCACGATCGCGTCCTCCTCGGTGATCGCGCCCGGCCGGCGCGTCAGCGCGCGGAGCCCGGGCACCATGGTGTCGGCGGCGTTCGCGCACAAGTCCATGGCCTGCAGCAGGGTTTCGTTCGAGGCAAGCAGCTTCTGGAACGGCGTGATCTCGGCGCGCCACTGCAGCATGCTGCCGTTGGTAAAGGTGACGTGCTCGAGGGCGAAGCCGAGGCGTGCTTCGTCGCTGCGCCCGAGCAACTCGCACAGCACGCTCGTGCCCACGTCGTGACACAAGACGCGGGCGCGCTCGATCCCGAGCGCGCGCAGCACGCCTTCCATGGCGTCCGCCTGTTGAAACAGCGAGTAACTGTAAGCCTCGGGCTTGTCCGAGAGCCCGTAGCCGGGAAAATCGAAGGCCACGCAGCGGAACCGGCTCTCCAGCCGCGCCATCAACGCGCGGTAGTCGTAGCTCGAGGTAGGAAAGCCGTGCACGAGCACGAGCCAGGGCCCCTTGCCGCGCTCGACCACGAAGATGCGAAGTCCCGACACGTCGATGAAGCGCCCCGAATCGGCCCAGGCGCGGGTGAGCGAGGAGGCCTTGGTGAGCATGGGGAAGCGTAGGCTCCCCGAACAGCGTCACCTTTTCAAGAAGCGTCGTCTTCTCGGGAATTTGATGGATGATGGCCGAGTTTCGCCGCCGTCACGCCCGCGAAGCGGTCAGGGACGCTCCCGTGGATCGCGAAGGCCCGCACGCGTGTGCGCACGCATGTGCGTACAGGAGTGCGTCGGCCGCCGATCGCCGAACGACGGGCCTTCACCGGATCTGCGTCGGCGCCGGGGAACCTTCCCGATTCCCGCGGCCGGCGCTGGCAAGGACCGCACCGGTGCAGCGCGGCGCGCAAGTTGCTGTCGACCGTACCCGAACCTCGTAGAGATTGACCATTTCCTCCGGAGGTCTGGGACCATGCTCCGTTCGCCTTCATTCCGCTCGCTCACGACACACATGAAGCTCACGTCGAAAGTCGCCGTGTCGCTCGGTCTTCCGCTGGCCATTGCCGGATGCGGCGGTAGCCCAGCATCCGCCGGCGACGGCGAGAAGACAGACCACATCGCCCAAGCGTTCGGCGAATCGACCTGCGGAGGAGCGCTTCCCGATGTCGGCGGCTCCTCGACCTACATAATCAACGGCTACTTTCAGTCATCGGATGGGAACTACGATCACTGGCCCACGTGCAGTCACGTGTTCGTGGCCGAGGGGATCATGGTCAATACCTATCCCACCAACTACGCCTACGCGACTTACGCGGGACCCATCGCTCAACCGTCGAACTACGGCTGCGGCGCCATGTGGGCTGCAGTCAGCCTTTGGGAAGACGAAGGTTCGGCGGGCTGGGTGAAGATCGCCGACAGCCCGCCCGCATATGGCTATCAGTACGGCAACGAGTGTATCGCGCCAACCGCGATGATCACCATTCCGGACTATGCAAGGTACAAGGTCATCGGGCAAGCCGGGCTTATCTACTCGTACGTGCCGGTTCAAATAGGTGCGGTCAACAACAGCGTCAGGTGAGAGAATCGCTCCCTTCTCAATCACCCCAGATCTCGACCGCGAACTTGCCGTTGCCGTCCCCG
>DATGJA010000322.1:0-13248 GCA_035295445.1 Polyangiaceae bacterium
ACATTCTGCCGCCCGGCATGGACATCGAGCCCTACTACGACCGCGGGGCCCTCGTGAAGGTGACCACGCACACGGTCATCGAGAACCTGGTGGTCGGCATGGTCCTCGTCACCGTGATCTTGCTCGTCTTCCTCGGGCACACGCGCGCGGCGCTCATCACCGCCGTGAACATCCCGCTCGCGCTTCTCGTCGCGTTCTGTGGCCTCGTCGCGACGAACACGTCGGCCAACCTCATCTCGCTCGGCGCGGTCGACTTTGGCATCGTGGTCGACTCGACCGTCATCATGATGGAGAACATCTTTCGACACCTCGGCCCGCACGGGAAGGGCACGATGGGCGAACGCATCCTCCAGGGCGCTCGAGAGGTGGCGACGCCGATGACATTCTCGACGCTCATCATCGGCGTGGCGTTCCTGCCCCTCTTCACGATGACGGGGGTATCGGGTGTCATCTTCGCCCCGATGGCGCGAACCTACGCCCTCGCGATCGGCGGCGCGATCGTGCTCGCCTTGACGCTCACGCCGGTCCTCTCGTCAAAGCTCATGGACGCGAAGAGCGAGGAGAAGGAGAGCTTCGCGATGCACGCGCTCTCGCGCGTATACAACCCGATGTTCGACTTCGTCGTGAAGAACGCCCGCTTCGCGGCGCCCATCGCGCTCGTCCCGATCCTCGCGACCGTCGTGCTCTTTCCGGCGCTCGGGCGCGAGTTCATGCCCAAGCTCGAGGAGGGCAACTTCTGGATCCGCGCGACGCTGCCGATGTCGATCTCGCTCGACCAGTCCGCCAAGTACGTGGGGCGGATGCGGGCCATCATCCGCGGCTGTCCCGCCGACCCGAGCGCGCCGTGCGATGACGCGCACCGCAAGCACCCCGAGGTGACGAACGTGGTCTCGCAGCTCGGGCGGCCGGACGACGGGACCGACGTCTCGGGCTTCTACAACATCGAGATCTTCGCGCCGCTACGGCCCTTCGACGAGTGGCCTCGAGGGTTGACCAAGGAGCTTCTCACCGACCAGCTCAACAAGGAGCTGACCGACTCTTTCCCTGGCGTCGTCTTCAACTTCTCGCAGATGATCAGCGACAACGTCGAGGAGGCCGTCAGCGGGGTCAAGGGCGAGAACTCGGTGAAGGTGTTTTCGAACGACCTCGAGAGCAACGAGAAGATCGCCGAGGCGATCGTCGACGTGATGGGCAAGGTGCCCGGCATCAAGGACCTGGGCCACTTCCAGTCGATGGGGCAGCCCAACATCCGGATCACACCCAAGCGCGAGGTCTGCGCCCGCTACGGGCTCAACACGGGGGACATCGACGCCGTGATCCAGGCAGCCATCGGCGGCCAGGGCGTGACCCAGGTCTACGAGGGGGAAAAGCATTTCGACCTCACCGTGCGGTGGAAGCCGCAGTACAGAACGAGCCTCGAGGCCATCCGCGAGATCACCGTGTCGACGCCCGACGGCGCCCAGATGCCGCTCGGCCAGCTCGCGGACATCCAGATCGTCGATGGGCCTGCGATCATCTATCGTGAGGACGCCGTCCGGTACTCCCCGGTCAAGTTCAGCGTGCGCGGCCGGGACCTGGCGAGCACGATCGCGGACGCGCAGGCGTCGATCGATCGCGAGATCCCCCGCTGCGATCGCGCCGGAGATCCGACCAAGATCTGCCGTCCGTACGATACGCGCCTCGACTGGGCGGGAGAGATCAACGAGCTCCACGAGGCCGAGGGGCGGCTCGCGATCATCATCCCGCTGACGATCCTGCTCATCACGTTCTTGACCTACAGCGCGGTAAAGAGCTGGGTCGACACGGTCCTCGTGCTCACGAACATCCCGGTCGCTTGCACCGGCGGCGTCTTGGCTCTTCTCCTCACGAGCGTCAATTTCTCGGTGTCGGCGGCGATGGGCTTCATATCCATCTTCGGCATCGCGATTCAGGACGCCATTCTGGTCGTGACGTACTTCCAGCGCCTGCGCGAGACGGAGGGTCACTCGATCGAAGTGGCCGCGAAGGAGGCGGCCGAGAAGCGGCTGCGCCCGTGCCTGATGACCACCCTCGTGGCCATGATCGGCCTCTTCCCGGCGGCCGTGTCGAACGGCATCGGCGCGCAAACGCAGAAGCCGCTGGCCATCGTCGTCATCGGCGGTTCGATGATGCTGGCGGTCGTCGCGCGCATGGTGCAGCCGCCCCTGCTGGTCGTGGCGCATCGCTGGCTCGAACGGCGCGGGCGCGGTCCGACGTATCTGCGCCCGCCGCAGGACGCCGAGCCCATGGAGGGGTGAGCGGTGACACGGCCGTTCGACACGGTCCTCGTGGCCAATCGGGGCGAGATCGCGCGCCGCGTGATGCGCACCTGCCGGCGTCTCGGCATCCGGTCGGTGGCCGTGTACTCCGAGGCGGACCGGGACGCGCCGCACGTGCGCGACGCGGACGAAGCGATTGCGATCGGCCCCGCGCCGGCGAAGGACTCGTACCTCGACGAGGGCGCCGTCCTGGCGGCCGTCCGCGCCAGCGGGGCGCAGGCGGTGCATCCCGGGTACGGGTTTCTGAGCGAGAAGGCCTCGTTCGCCGAGGCGGTGGCCGCGGCCGGCGCGACGTTCGTCGGGCCCCCGCCGCGCGTGCTCGAGGCCTTCGGCGACAAGATGAAGGCCCGCCACGTAGCGCTGGCGGCGGGGACCGCGCCCGTCCCCGGGACCGACGAGCCGCTCGCGATCGACTCGGAGCAGGGCGTGGCCGAAGCCGCGGAGGTCGCGCGGAGCATTGGCTACCCGGTCATCGTGAAGGCGGTCGCCGGAGGCGGCGGGATCGGGATGCAGGTCGTGCGGGACCCGACGGGCCTCGCGCGAGCGCTCAAGACGTGCGCGGACCGGGGCCGCGCGGCGTTCGCCGATCCGCGCGTCTATCTCGAGAGGTACGTCGATCGTCCGCGGCACATCGAGGTGCAAGTGTTCTGCGACGCGCGCGGAGGCGCGTACGCGCTCGGCGAACGCGAGTGCAGCGTCCAGCGCCGGCACCAGAAAATCGTCGAAGAGACGCCGTCTCCCGCCGCCTTCTTCGCCGGCGAGGCCGGGGAGGAGCGGCGCGCGAACCTCCTGGCCGCCGCGCTTCGTGTCGTGAGGCATGCCGGCTACGTGGGCGCAGGGACGTGCGAGTTCATCGCCGACGGCGCCGGCAACCTGTACTTCCTCGAGGTGAACGCGCGCTTGCAGGTGGAGCACGTGGTGACCGAGATGGTGACGGGCCTCGACCTCGTCGAGCTCCAGCTCGAGGTGGCCGCGGGTCGTCTGCTGCCCGACCTCTCGGCGATCCGCCGCGCCGGGCACGCGATCGAGGCGCGGGTGTACGCGGAGGATCCGAGCAAGGGGTTTATCCCGAAGCCGGGCGCCATCGACGATCTCGTGTGGGCTGGCGGCCCGGGAGAGCCCCAGACTCGTGTCCTCCGGGTCGAGTCGGGTGTGCGCGCCGGCAGCAAGGTGACGCCGTTCTACGACCCGATGGTCGCCAAGGTCGTCGCCTGGGCGGAGACGAGGGCCGCCGCGATCGACGAGCTTTCGCGCGCGCTGGCCGGCACGACGATCGCTCCGTGCACGACGAACCTCGCGTTCCTGCGCCGGGTCCTCGAAGCTCCGGCCTTCCGCGCGGGCGACTACGACACGAGCTTCGCCGAGAAGCTCGCGACGAACGCGCCCTAGTCCGCAGGCTCGAGCGAAGGCGAGAGTTCGGACGATACACCGTGGGCGTCCGCAGGCTCGAGCGAAGGCGAGAGTTCGGACGATACACCCAACTACGGCGCCGTGAGACGCGACAGCTCCTTCTGAACGGCGAGCGTGTAGGGGTCTCCCGGGGGCGCGGTCTCCAGGTACTTTCGCCAGGCCGCGGCCGCGCGGGCGCGATCTTCGGCCGTCTCGATCCCCCGGCGTCCAAGGGCAATCGCCAGGTTCCGGTATACGTGCCCGGGCACCTCCGGGTTCTGAGCGACGATGGCCTCCAGGATCTCGGCGGCGACGCCGATGAACGGGCGGCGCGCCGGATCCGGCCCGGCGAGATCCAGGAGGTGGACGGCCCTCGCCTGACGAACCTCCCAATAGTCTTCCCACACCACGTCCTCCCAGGAACCGGCCGGCCGCGGCCGTCGCGGGAAGTCGACCCGCGGCAGCGCGGCCTCGCTCTCGGCGATCCAGCGCTGCACGTTCACAGGCTCGCCGCCACGGCGCATCGCAGAGCACAGGCCCCACGGCCAGGCGCCGTACCGAGCGGCGGCCGACGTGTCTCCCGGCTTGATTCCACCGCACTCGAGGACGGGGCCTCGATCGATGTTGACGTCGAGCAGGTCGGCGATCGCAAAGCCGTCCGGAGCGCCGGGCGCGTAGCGGGGCCCGGGCAGGACCACCCCGCGCAGCCGCCGCGCGTACCACGGGTATCCGAGGAGCTCGAGGTCCACCACGCGCAGGTCGGGGCGAAGCCCATCGACTGCCTGGAGGTAGCGGACGGTGTTGGTGATGAGATCTCCCCGCGTGAGCAGGAGCGCGTCTTGCGGCGCGGCGCGCAAGATCTCCGCCCCGTAGCTTCGGACGACCGTGTCGCCGCGGCGGGTCATCGACGCGAAGCGAACGGAGGGCAAGAGGGCGAGGAGGGCTCCCGCGAGCGCCGCCGGAGCCCACCGGGGCACGCGCCGGCCGATCTCGGCGACGCCGACGCCGCACGTTACGAACACGAACGCGTTCGGCTCCTGCCAGAAGCGCGCGACGATCTCGCGGTGCAGGGCGTCCGTCACCGGTAGGTTCCCGAGCCAGGCGAAGGCCGCGACCGAGAACACGGGGACCGCGATCGGCAGGAGCAGGATCGGTCGGTGCCTGCAGGCGCTCACGGAGGCCGCTGCGCCGACCACCGCGAGCGCCACCCCCCATCCGCCGAACTGGTCGAACAGCTCGCGGGCCCAGGCCAAGGCGATCGACGGGCCCGTCGCGACGCCGGCCACCCCCGACGCGGCGAGCCGGAAGGTGCCGTAGTCGCGCCGCAGGACGTGGGTCCAGAAGCCCGTCCACGTGTCGGCCTCGCCCCAGGACACCGGGGCGCCGTGGCGCGCGGCCCAGGGAAGATAGCCGTACGGGAGCAACCCCACGAGGAGCGCCAGCGCGCATCCGAGGCCGGACCGGACCCCGAGCCCGCGGCCCCGCCATGCGATCCAGACGGCGCACGGAAGAGCGGCGAAGACCACGGTATGGTGGTCGGCAAAGCCGAGGCCCGCGACGAGCGCCGTGAGGATCGCGAAGCGCGGCTCGGCGCTCCGCTCGTACGACGCGGCCAGGAGCAGGAGCGCGGCGCACGCGAGGTTGTTCATCGCGAAGACCTCGGCGCAGATCGCGTACCGCCAGACGAGCGGGGAGAACGCGAAGAGGGCGGCGGTCACCGCGCCTGCCGCGCGCGAGCCGCTGAGCCGCGTCACCGCCAGGAAGAAGATCGCCGCCGCGGCCGAGTCGCACGCCGCCGAAAGGAGGCCGAGGCGCCACGCGACCGTACCGAAGGGGAGAACCGCGAACAGCCGACCGGCCAGCGCGTACAGCGGGTAGCCAGGAGGGTGGATGACGCCCCACCTGGCGACGGCGACGGCGAGCTCGCCGCTGTCCCCGCCTGCGACGTCGGGGTAGAGGGACGCCCCGTAGACGGCCAGGGCGAGCACGCCGATGGCGGCGGCGAGTGTCGCGGGATTGCCGAGGGACGACCAATCGACGCGCCGAGCCATCGGCCGGCAGCGTAGGGCCAGATCGTTGGCATGATCACCATCTCGGGGGCCGCGGGTTTCTTGGCCGCCGCTCCTCAACGCTGCCTACGATCGCCGCATGCGCCCCGTCCTACACGCCGATTGTGCCCGCGCGCGCCTCCGCCGCGCCGTCTCGACCCCGTGCGAAGTCGTCCGCGAGCGCGACTTCAAGCTCGTGGGTACGCGGGTGCTCGACCTGTCGACGAAGGGGATGCTCCTCGAGACGGACCTGTCGGTGCTCACCGGAGAGGATCTCGTCGTCTCCTTCAAGAGCCCGTCTTCGGAGCGCTGGTACGACTGCGAGGCGACGATCGCGCGGGTCTTGCACGGGCGCCGGCGCGTCGACGCCAAGCGCGCCGTCGGCATCTCGTTCGTATCGCTCCACCTGCTGGACGAGCTCCTTCTCTGCGAAGAGCTTCGTCACGCGCCGGTGACAGGGCGGCATCTCGCCGCGAGCGCCATGCTTGGGTCTTTGCCTCGCACGCGCCTATCGTAGGGGGCGATGCCCGTCCCGGCCGCTGTTCGAAGGGCGCCGAGGGTGCTCCTCGGCACCTTCTGCCTCTATCACATGGGCGCGTCCCTGCTCTCCAACATGCCGTCGACCACGGCCTTCGGCGGAGAGCTGCGCGCCCCGTTCGAGGCGTACATCTTCCACGCCGGCCTTTGGCAGAGCTGGACGATGTTCACGACCATCCCGTACTTCCGTTCCATCCATCCGGTCCTCCTCGCGCACGCGCCGGGGGGCGCGGAGACCGAGTACGGCGCGATCCTGCCCGGACTCGAGGGTTATCGGCAGCGCACGCGGCTGACCGGCTTGTTCCTCCGGTACACGTTCCCCGCGCCCGACATGGCGGGGTTCGCGCGCGGCTACGTCCACGACGCCTGCGACGCCATCGAGGCCGCCAGCGGCGTCCGGCCCGCGTTCGTCGGGCTGCGCCTCGACTCCGAACACCTCGTGCCTCTCGATCGCGTGCGCACCTCGGGACAAACGAGCGTGCCGGGCCGCGAGCTGAGCGCCGCGTCGGGGCCATGCGACTAGTCGCCGCCCTGGATCGCTTTCTCTTCGAGCCGATCGACGCGCGCGTCTACGCCGCGGTCCGCGTGGCCTACGCGGTCGTATGCCTTGCCGTCGTCGCCGAGCTCTGGCCCGTGCGCCGCGAGCTCTTCTGCGGCGCGATGATCCCGCGCGCGCCGTCGCCGCCCTGGTACCTGCCGATGGCCTGGGTGACGTCCCCGGCCGGCGTCTCGGCGGTCCTCGTCGGCGCGGCCGTCTGCGCCGGGCTGGCGGCGGTCGGCCTCCTGACGCGCCTCGCCGTCGTGGGCTTGTACCTGTGGTCCTTCTCCTACGCGTACGTCGCTTATCCGGCCGAGACGGGGTACGACGGGCTCGTGCGCCTTGCCGGCCTGGCGCTCGCGGTGTCGCCCGCGGCCCGGGCCTGGTCGCTGGACGGCCTTCTCCGTCCTCCCCGCTCGAGCTGGGTCCCGCGCTACGGCCTGCGCCTCCTTCAGTGGCAGCTCGCGATTGTCTACGCAGTCACGGTCTGGCTGAAGGCGCCCGATCCGTACTGGCGGGGCGGCGACCTCATGTCGTACTTCATGATGTCGATCTTCGCGCGCCATCCTGACGCGTCCTGGGCGACGATGGGTCGCACCTCGGCGCTCCTCACCTGGGGCACGCTCGTTCTCGAGACGAGCATCCCGGTCATGCTCTTCACCCGTCGCGGACGCCGCTGGGGGTTTCTGTGCGGCCTCGCCCTTCACGGCGGGATCGCCCTCGAGAGCACCATCGGCCTCTTCTCGCTGGCGATGACGCCGTACTACGCCGCGTTCCTGCGGGCCGAGGACTTCGACGATCTCGCGCGCGTGGGCCGCTCACTGCGGGACCGGGTGAGCCGGCGGCCGGCCTGACAGCACCGCGAGGACGCTGTCGACGGCCAGGTTCGCCATGGCCTCGCGCGTCGGCCGATCAGCGCTCCCGACGTGGGGCGCGAGGACGACGTTCTCGAGCGCGAGGAGGGACGGGTGCACCTGCGGCTCTTCCTCGAACACGTCGAGGCCTGCGGCCCCGGGCCGACCGCTCGCGAGCGCCGCGGCCAGCGCCGGCTCGTCGACGCAGGCGCCTCGCGCGGTGTTTACGAAGACCGCGGTCGGCTTCATTCGGGCGAGCATCGAGGCGTCGGCCAGGTGGCGCGTCTCGGGCGTCAGCGGGCAGTGGAGCGAGACGAAGTCCGCGCGCGCGAAGAGCTCGTCCACCGGCGTGGCGTTCGCCGAGAGGGCGCGCTCGACGTCCGGCGAGGCTCTCCTCCGGCCGGCGTAGAGGACCTTCATCCCGAACCCCCGCGCCCGTCGTGCGACCGCCTGCCCGATACGGCCGAGGCCGACGATGCCGAGCGTGGCGCCGTGCACTGGGGAGCCGAGCAGCAAGGACGGGGTCCACCCCGCGAACGCGCCCCGCCGGAGAAGCCGGTCGCCCTCGACGAACCGCCGCGCGGCGCCGATCATGAGGCCGAACGCGAGGTCGGCCGTGGCCTCCGTCAGAACGCCCGGGGTGTGCGTCACCACGATTGCGCGCGCGCGGCAGGCCCCTACATCGACGTTGTCGTAGCCCACGGCTACGTTCGCCACGACGCGCAGCCGCGGCGCGCGATCGAGGAGCGCCGCGTCGATCCGGTCGGTGACGACGCTCACGATCGCTTCGAACCGCTCGGCGTCGCGGTCGAACGCCTCGTCGCGGACGCCGATCCGCTCCCCTCCGAGCACCACCTGGTGCTCCCGGCGGAGCCTGTCCAGGGCGTCGCCGGGGAGGGCGCAGCTCACGAAGACCCGGGCCATCGATCACTCGGCGTCGAAGGGAACGACGCTTGCGCCGGCCAGGTCGGGGATGGCCTCGCGCAGCGGGTCGAGGACCTGGGAGGCCGTGCCCACGACGACGGCGAGCAGATCCGACGGACGAATGCGATTCCGGATCGCGGCGTTCGCCGACTCGGGCGTCACCGCGCGCACGTGATCGGTCCAGGCGCTGAAGTAGTCCCCCGGGAGGCCGAACAGCTCGACGTCGAGCGCCTGGTGCAGTCGCTTGGCGGCCGTGTCCACGTCGAACGCGTGGGAGCGGACGAGGTAACGCTGGATGAACGCCACCTCCCGTCGGGTGACCCCTTCGGTGACCCACGCGTCGAGCAGCTGGATCGCCAGATTGAGGCACGGCCCGCAGTCCTGCGCGGAAGGGAAGGTCGACATGACCCACGCCTGACGATGGCGATCGATCGCCGCCCGAGAGCTTGCCCCGTAAGCCCAGCCGCGCTTGGATCGGATCTCGCGCATCAGACGCGAGGTGAAGGTCCCGCCGAAGACCGCGTTGGCGACGACGAGGGCGACGTGGTCGTCGTCGCCGGGGGAGGTGCCGAGCGCCCCGACGACCATTTGCGTCTGGGTGCGATTCGGTTTGTCGACGACGAGCAGGTAGCGGCCCGCGCGCGGGCGAGGCTCCGGCACGTCGTCGGGTGCCGCGGACCCCGGCGCGAGGGCCTGCGCGAGCCGCGCGGCCAGGGCCGTCGCGCGATCCTCCGTGACGTCGCCGGCGAGGCCGACGACCACGTTGCCCCGGACGAGGTAGCGCCGGCAGAACGCGACGACGTCGTCGCGCGTCACCGCGGCGACCGTCTGTGTGGTGCCCCCGGCGTTGTTGCCGTACGCATGGCCCTCGAAAAGCGTGCGCTGCAGGGCCTTCTGGGCGACGACGCGGTCGTTGTCGCGAGCCTCGACGATTTCGGCGATCGTCTCGCGCTTGAGCCGGTCCAGCTGGTCGAGCGGGAACGCCGGTGTCGACAGGAGGCGCGTCAGCAGGTCGACGAACGCGTCGACGTTGCGCGCGATGACCTGCGCGTGGACCCCGACGGTGGACGACGACGTGTCGACCGCCATCTCGGCGCCGAGCGAGTCGATGCGAAAGTCGATCTCCTCGGCCGTCATGCCTTCGCAGCCGCGCCGGAGCATCCGCAGCGCAAGACGCGCCAGCCCGGACTTTCCGGCGGGGTCCAAGGCCGAGCCGCCGCGAAGCGCGAACACGATCGAGACGAGAGGCACGTCGTGCGACGGTTCGAAGACGCCGAGGGCGCCGCCGCCCAGGTCGAAGCGCCGGGGGTCGGGGGTGCGCCCGCGCTCCCGGCTCACGGAGCGGCCTCGCCCGCCGCCGACGGCGGCTCGCGCAGGACTCGCAGCACGGTTCGCTCGGAGTCGACCAGATACCGGCGCGCGACCCGGCGCAGGTCGGCCGCGCTGGTTCGCCGGAACGCGTCGACGCGACGGAACGCGTGGGCAGGGTCGCCGAGCACCGTGTCGAAGAAGCCGATCTGTTCGGCCTTGCCGCTCGCCGTCTCGAGCTGCTGGAGCGACCCGAGCTCGAGGCGGGCCTTGGCCCGGGTGAGCTCGTCCTCGGCGACGACGTCTTCGCGGACGCGCGCGAACGCCTCGTCCAATAGCGGCAAGATCTCGGCGCCCGTGTGGTCGCCCCGCGCCGTCACCCAGCACTCGAAGAGGCCCGGGTCGCGGAACGTCGAGACCCAGCCGCGCGCGTCGATCGCGAGCTCGCGATCGATGACGAGCGAGCGGTAGAGGCGCGAAGCCCGCCCCCCGAAGAGGACCTCGCTCAGCACGGTCAAGGCGCAGTGATCGGCGTCGCCCAGCGCGGGCCCCTTGAAGGCCACGACGACCTTCTCGCTCGCGGTCGGCTTGGTGACCTCGGCGCGCCGCTCGCCGAGCTGCGGCCCCTCCGGAACGACGTCCTCCGTTGGAATCACCGCGCGGGGAATGCCGCCGTACGCATCCCGGATCGCGACGAGCAGGTCTCGCTCGCGCACGTCGCCCACGACGACGACCGTCGCGTTGTTGGGGGCGTAGTACGTCCGGTAGAACGCCGCGCAATCGTCCGGGGTGAAGCCGCCGATGTCCTCCATCCAACCGATGGTCGGCCAGTGGAGCGGGTGACGGACGAAGGCCGTCTTGTAGAGGACCTCGTTGGCGAGCCCCTCGACGTCGTCCTCGACGCGAAAGCGTCGCTCGTTGGCGACGACCTCCTTTTCGCTCTGCACCTGCGGCTCGCGAAGGACGAGGTGCTGCATGCGCTCGGCCTCGAGCGTGACGGCGAGCTTGATCCGGTCGGCCGGCAAGAGCTCGTGGTAGTACGTCCAGTCCACCCACGTGGCGGCGTTCGTCTCGGCCCCGCTCTCTTCGAGCTTGCGGTCGAAGACGCCCGCGCCGAGGTGCTCGGTCTCGCCGAACATCAAGTGCTCGAAGAGGTGCGCGAGCCCCGTCTTACCCGGTCGCTCGTGACGTGATCCGACGCGAAACCATGTGTGGTAGGCGACGACGGGCGCCCGGGAATCGACGAGGACCAGGACGGTCAGGCCGTTCCCGAGCTTCCAGCGCCGAAGGGTCTCGCCGCCGAACGCCTCGGCCCCCTCGAGCACGAGCCGAGCGCCCTCGGGCTTGTCCCGGCTTGCCTCGTCGGCCCACGAGCGAAGCGCGGCGGAGGGGTCCTTCGTCGACGTTCGAGCCGCCATGGGGGGAGAGCCGATGACAGCGGGCGTCCTCTAACCCTTCTTGGGCTGGACGACGATCTCGACGCGTCGGTTGGCGGCGCGCCCCTCGGTGGAGGTGTTCTCCGAGACCGGCTGGTCGGGGCCCTTACCCTGCGCCGTGATGAGGTCCTGGGGGATCCCGCGCTGGACGAGGTACAGGCGCACCGCCTCCGCGCGGTTTTGCGAGAGCACCATGTTGTTGTCGCGCGTCCCGACGTTGTCGGTGAAGCCGTAGACGGTGATTGGCTGCTCTTTGCCACGCAGCGCCTCGGCGATCTGATCGAGCTTTGCCATGGCCCCCGGCTTGAGGTCGTACTTGCCGGTCTGGAAGAGCACCTCGCCCTGCAGCGTGATGACCATCCCCCGGTCGTCGTCCTTGACGGCGGCGATTTTGGCGATCGTGTCCCGCGCGTCCTTCAGCCGCTGCTCGAGATCGGCCAGCTTCTTGCGCTGCTCCTCGGCGGCCTTCTGCTCGGCCTGGAGCTGGTCCTGCGTCTTGTTGAGCGCCTGCTTGGTTTGGTCGAGCTGCCCTCGAGCGTTCTGCAGCTGATTCGCCATGAGCGACTGCAGCTGCGCCTTCGCCGCATCCCCGTCCTGGCCCGCCTTCATGGCCGCCGCCTCGTTTTCGGCGATCTGCGCCTTGCGCTGCGCGATCACCGCGAGGTCGATGGTGTTGGGGTCGTCCGGATCGCTGCTCCAAGCTTGCTCGGCCTTCTGCAAGGCGAGGTCGGCCTCGTGCACGTCCGTCGGATCGAGCTGCATCGCGAGGCCGCTCTTGGCCCGCGAGAATTCGTCGCGCGCGTCGACGAGCGACTTGGGGGGCATGCGATCTCCCCCGCAAGCGCAGAGGGCGCTCACGCTCAGCGCGGCGACCGGCCCCACGACGGCAATACGGCTCCACATCATGACCCTATCCTCCCAGTCCAAGACCCTAGTTACCCTTTGCCTTCGCCAAGTCCTGCTGCGCTTGCTGCGCCTGGGCTTGGGCTTGCTGCGCCTTGGCCATGCTCAGGGCGAGCTGGGCCTCGATGCTTGCGACGGCCGCGAGGCTCGCCGCGCGCCGGTTGTCCTTGTCCATCAGCTCCTTCGACTTCTGGAGGTCTTCCTCGGCGAGCTGAAGGTGGAGCTTCGCGTCCGGTACCGACGGCGCCCCGCCCTGCTGCGCCTTGCCGACGTCGTTTTGCGCGGCGGCCCACTGATCGTTGGGCGGTGGAATGCTCGACCCGCAGGCCATCACGAAGACGGAAAGGACCGTGCTCATCACGATTCGCTTGACCATGCTCCTCATCCTCGACTTGTTTTTCGGAGGGCTGTCCCCGGCCGGCGGGGCCGCAGCACCTCGTCGACCCTCGAGATTAAAGGTGAGCGACCTCGAACAGCAAGTGTTTCGGAAGTGCTTCAATCGACTTTGAGAATCGCCAAGAAGGCTTGCTGGGGGATCTCGACCGTACCTACCTGTTTCATCCGCTTCTTGCCCTCTTTTTGCTTCTCGAGGAGCTTGCGCTTTCTGCTGATGTCCCCGCCGTAGCACTTGGCGGTCACGTCCTTTCGGAGGGCCTTGACCGTCTCGCGGGCGATGATCTTGCCCCCGATGGCGGCCTGGATGGCGACCTCGTACTGCTGGCGCGGGACGAACTCCTTCAGCTTCTCGGCGAGCGCCCGTCCGCGCGGGTAGGACTTTTCCTTGTGCACGATGATGGACAGCGCGTCGAGGGGGTCGCCGTTCACCAGGATGTCCACCTTCACGAGCGAATCGGCCCGGTAGCCGACGACCTCGTAGTCCATCGACGCGTACCCGCGGGAGATGCTCTTGAGCTTGTCGTGGAAGTCGAACAGCACCTCGGCGAACGGGAGCTCGTAGGTGACGATGACGCGGTCGGCGGCGGCGTACTGCATGCCCTTCTGGGTGCCGCGCCG
>DATGJA010000323.1:0-2782 GCA_035295445.1 Polyangiaceae bacterium
CGCGGCGACGGCGGCTTCGCCGAGCTTCGGATCGACCAGCGCGCCCAGGCGCAAGAGCAGACGGCAAGCGATCGACGCGCCGCTCGGGACCGCGTGGTCGTACGCGTCCTTCGCGCGGACGAGGATCGACTCGCCGTCGTCCGGCGAGAAGAAGAAGCCGCCGCCCTCCCGATCCGCGAAGTGCGCGAGGATCGACTCCCCGAGCTCGCGCGCCAGCGCCGCCCATCGAGCGTCCCCGGTCGCCTCGTAGAGGTCGAGCGCCGCGTCGCCGACGAACGCGTGATCGTCGAGGAACCCCGGGCCGCGAACCGCCCCATCCTTGAAGTGACGCAGCACCCGCGTGCCCCCGTCGCGCGTCACGAGCGACCGCTCGACGAAGGAGAGCGACTTCGCCGCCGCCTCGACCATCGCCGCGTCCCCGAACGCCGCCCCGGCGTCCGCGAGGGCGCCCGCCATGAGACCGTTCCAGCTCGCCAGGATCTTCTCGTCGCGGAAAGGCCGGGGGCGCCTCTCCCGCTCCGCGAGCATCCTCGATCGGGCGCGTTCGAGCGCCGCCTCGACCGCAGCGGGGGCCATCCCGAGCCGCCCCGCCACGGCGGCGAGGGGCGCCGGCGTCGCCAGCACGGTCGCGCCCGATCCCTCGAAGTTGCCCTCTGCCGTCACGTCGTACACGGCAAGGGCGACCCGCGTGGCCTCGGCGTCGTCGCCGCAGGCGGCCTCCACCTGCTCGCGCGTCCACACGAAGAACCGGCCCTCGTGCCCTTCGCTGTCGGCGTCCTGCGTCGCATAGAAGCCGCCGTCGGGCGCCGTCATCTCGCGCGCCACGTAGGACGCGATCGCGCGCGCGGTCGCCTCGTATCCGGCGTCCCCTGTCACGCGCCATGCGTCCGCGTAAAGGCGCAAGAGCTGCGCGTTGTCGTAGAGCATCTTCTCGAAATGCGGCACGAGCCAGCGCTCATCCGTCGAGTAGCGGTGAAAACCGCTTCCGAGGTGATCCCAGATGCCGCCTGCCCGCATCGCGTCGAGCGCCTTGCGCACGCGCGCGACGTCGCCCGCACGGAGCAGGACGCCGAGCGCCGTCGTGTTCGGAAACTTCGGGCGCCCGCCGAAGCCGCCGTGGACGTCGTCGAACTTGGCCTCGAGCTTCGCCCCGGCCCGCGCGAGGAGCTCCGGCGCGAGGGCGCCGCCCGCCGCGCGAGCCTCACCGGCGGCCACCTCCGCGATCGCGCGGGCGAGCTCGCCCGCCTGGGTGTCGACCTGGTCGCGGCGAGCTCGGAACGCCTCCCACACGGCCTGGAGCACCGTCGGAAACCCCGGCAGCCCGTAGCGATCCGACGGCGGGAAGTACGTTCCCCCGAAGAACGGCTTCTGATCCGGGGTGAGGAACACGGTCAGCGGCCAGCCCCCGCTGCGCCCCATGAGCTGCACGACGAGCTGATAGACGTTGTCGAGGTCGGGGCGCTCCTCGCGATCGACCTTCACGTTGACGAACCATTCGTTCATGAGCCTCGCGATGGGCTCGTTCTCGAACGACTCGCGCTCCATCACGTGGCACCAGTGACACGCCGAGTACCCGATGCTCAAAAAGATGGGCCGGTCCTCGTTCCTGGCGCGCGCCAGCGCCTCCGGCCCCCACGGATACCAGTCGACCGGGTTGTTCGCGTGCTGCTGGAGGTAGGGCGAGGCCTCTTCGGCCAGGCGATTGGGCACGGCGGCCCCCTTCAGCTCGCCGTGATCTCGACGCGCAGGAGCTTGCGGCCGATGAAGAGGTAGTCGCCGTGCGCGAGGTCGCGCTCGGCCTTCAGGCGGACGTAGGTCCCGTTGCGGCTGTTCATGTCGGTGAGCGTCAGCTTGCCGCCGCCGCCGTCGTCGAGCTTGCAGTGCGACGCGCTCATGAAGAGGTCCCCGGGGAAGTTCAGGTCTCCCCCCTCGCGGCCGATCTGCAGCGTGCCGGTGCGCGCGCACACGGCCATCCCTGCGGCTCCGCCCTCGAGAATCTGGATGACCTTGAACTGCGTCTGGTGCTTGGGGGACGAGTAGAAATACGTTCCGTCGGGGGCCGGTCCGTCGTTCGGGCGGGGAGCGCTCTCGACCCGAAAGAGCTGCTCACCGGCCAGGAAGGCGTCCCCCGGGGCGACGTCGATCGTCCCGCGTACGCGGAGGAATACGCCGTTGAGGGAGCCCTCGTCGCGAACGACCAGCTTGCCGTTGCGGTAGAAAAGGTTCGCGTGCCGGGGCGAGACGTACGGATCGTCCGGGAAGACGAGCTGTCCGTTACGGCCGACCACGTGCTGCTCGGCGTTGAGCTGGTAGCTCAACCCCTCGACCCCCTCGCCGCGGATCAAAATGAGCTTGGCCTTCCCCGGCACCTGCAGCTGCCCGAAGAACTGTGTTCGAGCGTTGGCGATCTCGGTGGGTATCGCCGCCCCGCAGCGTCCGCAGAACTTGTGGCCCATGGGGACCGGGGTCGAGCACGACTTGCAGACGTAGTTCTTGGCCTGATCCATCAGCTCCTCCAGCGCAGGCTCCGATGCCGCGCGCGAGGGGACGCGCGCGCTCGGGGGTGCCTCCTCGGCGCCGGACGAAGATAGCGCCGTTTCGCCCACTTGGGCACGACCTGTGCGAACCGCCGTCGGGTGTGCCGTCCGATCTCTCCCTTCGGTCGAGCGTGCGGACGACGGGTATGCCGTCCGATCTCTCCCTTCGGTCGAGCGTGCGGACGACGGGTATGCCGTCCGATCTCTCCCTTCGGTCGAGCGTGCGGACGACTCGGGCGCGCCGG
>DATGJA010000324.1:0-15323 GCA_035295445.1 Polyangiaceae bacterium
AGCTGCGCGGCGACCTCCCGCTCCCGCTGAAGGCGCTGCTCGACGCGGGGGTCCACTTCGGTCACCAGACGAAGCGCTGGAACCCGAAGATGCGCCCGTTCATCTACGGCGCGCGCAACGGCATCCACATCATCGACCTCGACCAGACGGCGCGCCTCTTCGCCCGGGCGTACAACTTCGTGACGGACACCGTCGCCCGCGGCGGCCATATCCTGATGGTGGGCACCAAGCGCCAGGCGCAGGAGATCGTTCAGGAAGAGGCCACCCGGTCGAGCAGCTTCTTCGTCGTCAACCGCTGGCTCGGCGGCACGCTGACGAACTTTCGCACCATCAAGACGGGGCTCGAGCGCATGCGCCAGCTCGAGCGCATGAAGGAAGACGGCACCTACCTGTCGATCACGAAGAAGGAGGTGTCGCGCCTCGAGAAAGAGCGCGAGCGCTTCGAGAAGTACCTCGGAGGCCTGAAGAGCATGGGGTCGCTGCCGGGCGCCATGTTCGTGATCGATCCAGCCAAAGAGTCGATCGCCGTACAAGAGGCGAACAAGATCGGCGTGCCGGTGATCGCGATCACCGACACCAACTGCGACCCGGACAAGGTCGACTTCGTGATTCCGGGGAACGACGACGCGATCCGGTCCATCCGCCTCATCGCGGCGAGGATCGCCGACGCCGTGATCGAGGGTTCGCAGCGCCGCAAGGAGTTCTTGAATCGAGACGACCAGCAGGGCGGGCGTCGCGGGGACGGACCTCAGGCCGAGGTCATTCGCGGCCGTGCTCGACGCGACGACGGCGGCGATCGGCCGAGCTGATTCAGGAAGGACGGGATCATGCCTCAGATCAATGCGTCGATGGTGAAGGAGCTCCGCGAGCGCACGCAGGCCGGCATGGCCGACTGCAAGAACGCGCTCGTCGAGGCCGACGGCGACATGGAGAAGGCCGTCGAGGTGATTCTCAAGAAGGGAATCGTCAAGGCGGCGGCCCGTGCCGGGCGCGTCGCGAGCGAGGGTGAGGTCGCGACGTGGATCGCCGCCGACGCCAGGCGCGGCGTGATCGTCGAGGTCAACTGCCAGACCGATTTCGTCTCTCGCGGGGACGACTTCAAGGCGTTCGTCCGCAACGTCCTCGACGTCGCCACCAAGAGCGCGCCGGGCGCGGATCTCGGCGCCGGCAAGTACCCGGGCACGGACAAGACGGTCGACCAAGTGCGCCAGGAGATGGTGGCCAAGACCGGCGAGAACACCGTCGTTCGGCGGTGGGCGTCCCTCGAGGCCAAGGAGGCGGGCGGGGTGGTCCTCGCGTACGTGCACGCCGGGGGGAAGCTCGCGGTCCTGGTCCACGCCGAGGCGCCGAACCCCAAGGCGCCCGATGTCGTCGCCTTCGTCGACAACGTGGCCATGCAGGTCGCGGCGATGAACCCGGCGGTCGTCCGTCGGGACCAGATCGGCGCGACCGAGCTCGCGAAGCAGAAGGAGATCTTTTTGGCCCAGCTGAAGGAGGAGGGGAAGCCCGAGCAGGCGTGGCCGAAGATCATCGACGGCAAAGTCGCCAAGTGGTTCACCGAGGTCACGCTCCTCGGCCAGGACAACGTATGGGATCCGCCCGCCGGAAGCGTCGACAAGATTCGCCTGGAGCTCGGCAAGAAGGTCGGTGGCGAGGTCAAAATCCACGGGTTCGTTCGGTTCTCTCTCGGCGAGGGAATCGAGAAGCCTCCCACGGAGGACCTCGCCGCCGAGGTCGCGAAGACGATCGGGGGCTAGCTTTTCCGTGCGGCTCTGCGCCGTGAGCGTCGACCTCGACGAGATCCCGAACTACTTCGCCATCTACGGGCTGCCGGCGCCCGTTCGCGCGGCGACGCAGGTCTACGACACGGCGGTCGCCAGGTTTGTCGAGTTCGCGCGGCGGGCGCAGATCCCGCTGACGCTGTTCGCCGTCGGCAGCGATCTCGCGCGTCCCGAGGCGGCCTCGCGCGTGCAAAGGGCACGAGAAGCGGGGTTCGAGATCGCCAACCATACGCTCGATCACCGCTATGACCTCGTTCGCCTGGGGCGGTCCGAGATCCGCCGGCAGATCGAAGAGGGCGCTCGCGCGATCGAGAGGGCCACCGGCGTCGCGCCGGTCGGCTTCCGGGCGCCCGGTTACACGATCACCGACGAGGTGTTCGGCGTCCTCGTGGACCTGGGCGTCGAATACGACTCGTCGGTATTCCCGTGTCCGCCGTACTGGGCCGCCAAGGCCGCGGCGGTCTCGTGGATCACGCTTCGAGGACGGGCGAGCCGGTCGATCGTGGACCGGCCCGCGGTCCTGATGGCTCCGACGCGGCCCTACCGAGTGGGGACGCCGTACTGGCGACGAAGTCGCGACGGTGCGGGGCTGATCGAGCTGCCCATCCAGGTCACTCGTGGCCTGAGGCTTCCTTTCTTCGGGACGTCCGTGACTTTGTGGGGGCCAACCTTCGCCCGGCGGCTCGCGCGGGCCTGCGTCGGGGAGCCGCTCGTGAACCTCGAGCTTCACGGGATCGACCTGCTCGACGCGGAGGACGGCCTCGACGACCTGCGCTCTCATCAGCCGGACGTGCGGGTGCCCCGGGCACGCAAAGAAGCGTCGCTCCTCGCCGCCGTGGAGGTGCTGCGCGCGGCGGGGTACGTCTTCGTGACGCTGAGAGACGCGGCGGCGGCTTTCAGGACGGCCGCTGCCGCGTGATCGCGTCGACGTCGACCCCCGATTTGCGGATGAAGTCTTGCGCGACCTCGCTATCGCCGTGGGCCAGCTCGCTGGGTCGCCCGCGGGCGACGACGGCGCCCTCGACGAGAAGGATGACCTGGTCCGCGATGCGGAAGCAGCTCGCGATGTCGTGGGTGATGACGATGCTCGTGACGCCCGAGCGCCTGCGCGTCTCGTCGATGAGTTCGTCGACGGTCCGGCTCGTCAGCGGGTCGAGGCCGCTCGTCGGCTCGTCGTAGATGACGATCGGCGGCGCCAGCATGAGGGCCCGAGCGAGGCCGACGCGCTTTCGCATCCCGCCCGAGAGCTCGGCCGGATACTTGCGGAGCACCGCCTCGTTCAGGCCAAGTGCGACGAGCTCGCGCACCACGCGCTCGCGGATCTGCGCGGGCGAGAGCTTGGTGTGCTCGACCAGCGGAAAGGCCACGTTCTCGAGGACGGTGATCGAGTCGAGCAGCGCCGCGTACTGGTAGACCATCCCGAACTTCTGGCGCACATGGTTGAGCTCTCGCTCCCGCATCGGGACGATGTCTTCGCCTTCGACGAGGATCTGACCGCTCGTCGGCTTGTCCAGGCCGACGACGAGACGCAAGAGCGTCGTCTTGCCTGCGCCCGATCCGCCGACGACGCACGTGGTCTCGCCGCGCCGGCAGACGAGATCGACTCCCTTGAGGACCTCGGAGTCACCGAAGCGTTTGCGCACGCCTTTGACGACGACGATGTCGCTCGTTCGGGGGACGGACGCGGGTGCCTGGGGGCTGGACGTGCGCTGCGGCGGGTCCGTCGGATCGAGGTCGCGCGGCGTCACCTCGCGGAGGGTACCAGGCCGTCGACGAGATGGGATGTTCGCGGTATGGCTCTGGGCCATGACGGGAGATCATCTGGACGCAATCCTCAGGATGGCGGGGGCGAAGACGGACAAAGAGGGGTGGGTCCTGCTGCCCGAGGGCAACACGATGACGCTGCACGTGGCGCACGAGGGGGCGAGCATGGCGGTCGCCCGGATCGACTCCCTCAAGGTCGACGGTGAGCTCGTGTTCGCCCGAAACCCGAAGCGCGAGCTCTTCGCCCTCGTCCGGAGCGACGTGTTTGCCGTTGCTCTCGAGGGGGAGGCCACGGCGGGCAAGGCCGTGCGTCGGGCCGGATTCGGTTGACGGATCCGTGGGCGCCGTTCTGCGCGTCCTGGCGGCCGCCGTCGGAGTGCTCCCGTGGCGATCGCTCCGGCTCGGCGGGGCCGCGCTGGGGTGGCTCGCCGGCACAGTTCTGCGCATCCGGCGCACCCACGTCCTCGCGGCCATGCGCGCCGCCGACGTCTCCCCCGCCGCGTCGGCGGCCGCGTCGATGTACGCATCCCTCGGGACGTCGGCCCTCGAGTTTCTCTGGATGGCTTCGCGCGGGCTCCCCGAGTGTGTGGCGATCGAGCCGCGCTCCGAGGCGCTCTGGAGTCAGGCGCGGGCGGCCGGTCGTGGGGTCGTCGTCGCCGGATCCCACACCGGAAACTGGGACCTGGCGGCCTGCGCGATGGCTCGCCGGGGCGAGCTTCTCGTGGTCACCAAGCGCTTGAGCGTGGCGTCGCTCGATCGATTCTGGCAGGACACTCGCGCTCGTCTCGGCCTGCGGCTGGCTCCACCGCAGGGCGCGCTGGCGAAGGGGCTGGCGATTCTTCGGAGCGGCGGAGCCGTCGCGATGATGATCGACCAGGCTCCCGGGAGCGTACGTCACGCGGTCCCCACGCGGTTCCTCGGCCGTCCCGCCTGGGCGGACCGATCCCCGGCCGCGCTGGCGGCCCTCGCGGGGGCGCCGCTCGTCGTGGCGGCTTGCCGCAGAAACCGCAGCGGGGGCCACGAGCTCCGGGTTCTCGACGTACGGTGGCCCCCGCCGCGGCCGGCGCGAGCGTGGATCGACGACACGACCGCAGCGGCGACGCGCGCGCTCGACGCGTTTGTTCGCGCCCATCCGGGTCAATGGCTCTGGCTGCATCGCCGCTGGAAGTCGCTCGGGGTCGATCCTGGCCTCTGCGCGAGTACACTGCCGTCGCCATGCTAGAGGACCCGCTCGTCATCGCCGGTCAGCCCTTCCAGAGCCGACTCATCGTAGGCACGGGCAAGTACAAGGACGTCGCCGAGACCGAGGGGGCCATCGACGCATCGGCCGCCGAGATCGTCACCGTCGCGCTCCGGCGCGTGAACGTCGCGGACCGCTCGGCGGGCTCGCTCATGGCGCTCCTCGCGCGCAAGAGCTGGCTCGTCCTCCCCAACACGGCCGGGTGCAAGACCGCCGAGGAGGCCGTGCGTACGCTGAGGCTGGCCCGCGAGCTCGGCATCGGGGCGCGCGCGGCGGGCTCGGGCGCGGGGCTCATGGTCAAGCTCGAGGTCATAGGCGACGACGAGACGCTCTATCCCGACAACGAGCAGACGCTCGTGGCGGCGGGGCAGCTGGTGAAAGAGGGGTTCGTCGTCCTGCCGTATTGCTTCGATGACCCGGTCGTCTGCGCAAAGCTGCAGGACGCGGGGTGCGCGGCCGTCATGCCTCTGGCGGCCCCTATCGGCAGCGGCCTGGGCATTCGCAACCCGCACAACCTCGAGATCATCCTCGCGAGGTCCACCGTGCCGGTCATCGTGGACGCGGGCGTCGGGACGGCGAGCGACGCCGCGGTGGCCATGGAGCTCGGCTGCCACGGCGTCCTGATGAACACGGCGATCGCCCACGCCAGGGATCCGATCCTCATGGCCGGCGCGATGCGGGATGGTGTTCGCGCGGGCCGTGCGGCGTTCCTCGCAGGCAGGATGGAGAAGCGGCGAACCGCGACGGCGTCGAGCCCGACGTCGGGGCTCGTCGCGGGGTCGCGCGGCGGTCGCCCCATCGAATGATCGCGCGCGCGCTGGTCCTTGCGCTCGCCGTCGCACCTTTCCAGTGCGGCAGCCACCCGGGTCCAAACGAACGATGGAACGAGACCCCCGGGGACGCGTTATGGGCACTGGCGCGCGAGTTTCGCGCCCACCACGACGACGCGGCCGCGAAGGAGACGCTCGAGTACCTCGTTCGAGAGTACCCCTCCAGCCGGTGGGCGCAGGCGGCGCGCGACGAGCTCGCAGGGCGAGGCACCCCGCCGGATGGAGGCTGATGCGGCCGCTCGTCGTCCTGGTGACCGACCCGGCCTTCGGGGACGAGTCGACGGTCCGTCGTGTCGCTGCGGCGGCGGCAGCCGTGCCCCCGGGGACGTTGTGCGTGCAGCTTCGGGACAAGCAGAGGGCGCGGGCGAGCCTCCGTGCGTTCGCGTGCCAGCTCAGGGTGATGACTCGCCGCGTCGGAGTCGGACTGGTGGTCAACGCGGACGTCGAGCTCGCGCGAGACGTCGGCGCCGACGGCGTTCACCTGCCGGCCGGAGGCCCCGCGGTCCCCCGCGCTCGAGGTGTGCTCGGGGGTCGAGCTTGGGTGTCGGTCCCGGCCCACTCGGACGACGACGTGGCGAGCGCCGCCGCCCACGGGGCGGACGCGGTGCTCGTGAGTCCGATCTTCCCGACGCGGTCGTCATCGCCGGGCGGTGTGGATCATCCGAAGATGGCGCGCGGGATGGACGCCCTGCGCGCGGCGCGACGGATCGCGCCGCCGGGCCTGGCGATCTATGCGCTCGGCGGCGTGGACGAGACCCGCGCATGGGCGTGCGCGGTCGCCGGTGCTCACGGGGTGGCGGTTCGGGGCGCCGTGCTGGGAAGCGTCGCGCCCGCTCGAGTCGTCCGCGCCATCCATGACTCGTTGACCCGGCGCTGGTAGTCTGCCCGTACCATGTCGACGAGCTACGACGACTCGCTTCGAATCACGTGCGACCTCCTGCGCCGTCACGTCGACGTGGGGCGGGAGATCCGAGCATCGGACCACATCCTCAACGACCTGGGGCTCGACAGCCTGGGCGTCATGGAGCTCGTGTCGGACGTCGAGGCGCGATTCGGCGTGAGCGTTCCGGCCGACATGTACGACAGCATCGTGACGGTCGAGGACGTGGCGCGGGCGGTCGTCGCCTTACGACGGGACTGACGTTCGACTCTGTTCAGTCCTCGAGGGGCCCAATGTCCTCCCCCGAGAGGACGAAGAACGCGTCGCCGTACGTCTTGAGGAGCTCGAGGGCGCGGTCGAGGTCCTCCCGCGTGTGACCGCGCGTCACGTTCACGCGCAGCCTCTCCTCGCCGATCTTCACCGACGGATAGGTCAGCGGCACCATGAGGACGCCGCACTCGAGAAGCGCGATGTGCATGAAGATCGTCTTGCGCTCCTCGCGGCACATGACCGGCATGATGTGCGTGTTGCTCGCGCCGAGGTCGAAGCCGGCGGTCTTCAGACCTTCACGGAAGTAGGCCGCCTTGTCGTGGAGCTCGCGCACCAGGCTGGCTCCGTCCTTCTCCAGCATGCCGAGGATCGTGGACGCAGCCGCCACGATGGGCACCGGCAGGGCCGCGCTGAAGAGGAAGCTCCGCGCCGTGTGCTTGACGTGATCGACGACGTCGCGGCTGCCGAAGAGCAGGCCGCCGATGCCCCCGAAGGTCTTCGAAAGGGTCGAAACGACGATGGGGACTCGGCCCTGCAGGCCCATGGCCTCGAGGGTTCCGCGCCCGTTTCGTCCCATCGTGCCCGTGCCGTGGGCGTCGTCGACGACGAGCGGCGTGTCGTAACGATCGCAGAGCTCGACGAACTCGCTCAGGTTCGCCGTGTCGCCGTCCAGCGAGTAAACGCCCTCGCACACGACGAGGGCGTTCTTTCGCTCCCTCGTCTTGAGGATGCGCTCGAGGCTCTTCGCCGAGTTGTGATTGAAAAAGCGAATCTCCGGACCGTTCTTCGGGACGCCCGCGGCGAGGAAGGCGCCGTCGAGGATGCACGCGTGGCTGTAGGCATCCAAAACGAGCGTCGTGTCCTTGTCGGCAAGCCCGACGAGGGCGCCGATCATCGCCTGGTATCCGGTCGTGAACACGAGACAGCTCTCGAAGCCCATCCACTCGGCGAGGCGCCTCTCGAGCGCGACGTGCTCGATCGTCGTCGCTTGCGGGCGGGACGAGGACAGGCCGCACGCGTACGCCTCGACGGCGCGCCGCGCTGCTTCCTTCACCGATGGATGGTCGGTCAGACCGAGGTAATCGTTCGAGCTGAAGTTGGTGACGGGGTTGCCCCCGATTCGCGTGTGCAGGCCGCCCGCCTCGAACTCACGAAAAAAGGGGTAGGTCTGCCTGTCCCGGTTCACGCGTACGCGCTCGAGCTCCGCGTGCGCTTTCGTATCGATCCAGGTCACGGGCCTCTCCTCTAGCGTTAAGCCGCTCGCATGACGAGCGCCGAAGCATTGCCGTAGTAGCCGAGGGACGTGACGAGCGCGGTGCGCACCTTGGCGCGTAAAGTTCCACGCACGACGTGGCTCCTTGCCTCGTCGCGCAAGTACGCAATCGCGGACAGCATTCCCATCGCGCCGCCCGCGCCGAGGGTCTCGCCGAGCGCGCGCTTGGGGGCGACGACGCAAGCCTCGTCGCCGAGCGTCCGTCCGATCGCCCCGAGCTCGGCGCTGTCGAACGCGCGAAGACCCGACGCGCCGGACACGACCACGTCTACGTCGCGCGCGGCGACCCCCGCGTCCGACAGAGCCGCTTCGATGGCGCGAGCGAGGGCCTCCGGCGACGCGTGGACGAGCGATGCCTCCCGGGCCGGTGCGGCGAACGAGGTGCCGTATCCGATCACCTCGGCGAGGACTTGCGCGCCCCGCGCGTGGGCCGCCGCGGACGTCTCGAGGACGGCCAATGCCGCACCCTCGCCGAGAACGGCGCCGGCGCGCGGTTCGGCGGCAGGCGACGCGCCGGTGGCCCCGAGACGGTCGAGCGCGACGAACAGTCCCTCGCTCATCGCCTCGACACCCCCGACGAGCAACGCCTCGGCGCGCTCGCCGCCGAGCAGCACGTCGGCGCATGCGACGGCGTCCAGGGCGCCGCAATTGCCGTCGCTGACCGTCACGTTGACCGCGCGCAGATCCTCCCAGATGCTCGCGTAGCCGGCGGCGCTGTTGGACACCGTGAGCGGGAAGCGGGAGGGGTTGATGTATCGGGCGTCCTCGAGCAGGGCGACGCGATGGAGCTCGTGGATGGCCTCGAGCGACCCGTACGCGTTGGACACGACGAGGCCGACCCGCTCGGGCCACGGCCTCGCGCCGTCGCCTCGGCCCGTCGCGTCCGCCCACGTCCCGCCCGCCTTGAGACCGGCGTCCTCGAGGGCCAGCCGCGCGGACACGATGAGCAGCTTGGTCAGCCGGTCGAGCGGGCGCAGCCCCTTGTCTCCCAGGTACCTCGTCGCGTCGAACCCGCGCACCTCCGCGATGCGCGCGCCCTCCCGCAGCTGCGGGTAGCGCGAGGCGTCGAACGTCTGCACGTCGGTGCCCATCGTCCTGGGCAGCGTCCCCGCGCGCAGTCCTGCGACGAACTCAGCGCGGCCCACGCCGAGCGCCGACGCTACGCCGAAGCCGGTGACGGCGCGCGGGGTCAAGAGGGCTTCCCCGAGGCGGGCCTCGGCGCCGGGAGTACGCCGGGGCGTGCGAAGACCGTCACGGCGTTGTAACCGCCGAAGGCAAGCGAGTTGTTGAGCACGACGTCGCTCTTGCCCCGTCTGCAGACGTTTGCGACGACGTCGACGTCGCACTCGGGGTCCGGCGTCTCGTATCCGATCGTCGGGGGATAGACACCTGTCTGGATCGTGAACACGCAACCGATGGCTTCCAGCGCGCTCGCCGCTCCCATGCAATGTCCCAACATGCTCTTCATGCTGGAAATCGGCACCCGTCGCCCCCCGAAGACTTCGCTCATCACCTTGGCCTCGGCCAGGTCGTTGTGACGCGTGCCGGTCCCGTGGGCGTTCACGAAGTCCACGTCGGAGAGGGCGATCCCACTGCGAGCGATGGCGCCCCTCATCGCGCCGATGCTTCCGGTGGCGTCCGGATGGGGACGGGTGATGTGATACGCGTCGCAGGAGAGGCCGTAGCCGGCTACCTCGGCGAGCGGCTGCGCTTCGCGCCCCGCGGCATGCGCCTCGCTCTCGAGGATCAGAATGCCCGCGCCCTCGCCTAGGAGGAGACCTTGGCGGTTGAGGTCGAACGGCTGACAGCGCTCCGGCGCCATGGCGGCGAGCCGCACGAATCCGCTGAACTGGAGCTCCTGCAGGAGCTCCGCGGCGCCAGTAACGACGACGTCGGCGCGGCCCGATCGGATCAGATCCGCGGCGAAGCCGATCGCATAGTTGCCGGCGGCGCACGCGGCGGGAAGCGTGAGGACCATCCCCTCGGCGCCGAGGGCCCGCGCGACGTGAATCGGCAGGAGCGTCGATCCGTAGCGGGGGATGAGGGCCCTCGTGACGGCGCCGGCGCCCCCCACGATCCATTCCTCGTCGAGCTCCTCGAGGATTTGCGCCTCGCCCATCGTCGTCCCCAGGACGACCGCCGTCCGCGGGCCGGCGAGCGCGCTCGGGCCGAGGTTCGCGTCCGACACGGCCATCCTCGCCGCAGCGAGGGCCATCGCGGAGCAACGTCCCATGCGACGGCACTCCGCGCGCGTGAGGTGATCGCGCGGTTCGAACGCGCGCACCTCGCCCGCGTAGAGACGGCCGAGGGGCGACGCGTCGAAGGAGGCCACGGGCGTGATCCCGCTCGCGCCGGTCTCGAGCGCCGCGAAGAAGGCAGCGCGGCCAAGCCCGACCGAACTGACCACGCCGACCCCGGTGACGTACACACGCTGCAACACGTAGCGAGAACTCCAGCCTGGATGGTGGCGACGACCCGCCGGATACGCCGCCGTCATTTAGCCCCCGGCTGTACATGCGAGCAACGCGCCGACGGCGCGAATCGCGATTCGCGCAAGAAGGTCGCTACGCATCGACACGGCCAAACCCTTGCAGATAAGTCGCGCGAAGGTTAAAGCCGCGGCCGCTCTCCATCGTTACCCATGTCCCCGTTTGCCCCCACCTTGGTCGATGCCGTTCGCGCGCTCTCGAGCGATTCGGAGCGCGGCTTCGTCTTCGTGCGCGCGGACGGGACGGAGCGCTTCTACAGCTTTCAAGGCCTCGCCTTCGAGGCAGAGTCGCGGGCAGCGGGGCTGGCAGCTCGCGGACTACACCAGGGTGATCGCGTGGCGCTCGTCATCCCCGACGGGGAGGAGTTCGTCCTCTCGTTCCTGGGCGCACTCTTCGCGGGCCTCGTACCTGTGCCGATCTACCCACAGTCGTCGTTCAAGAACATCGACGCCTATCGCGATGGGGTCGCGCACGTCGTCCGCGCGTCGGGCGCCTCGCTCCTCCTTACCACCCCCTCGGCGAGGGCGATCCTCGACTCATCCATGGCCGGCGTGGCCGGCGTGGCGAGCCTGCGCGCGACGTTGATGTCCGACGAGGTACGGGGGAATTGGGCGAGGGCTGCGGGTCGTCGGCCGGCGAGGGACGACGTCGCGTTTCTCCAGTTCACGAGCGGCAGCACGTCGCGGCCCAAGGGGGTCGTCGTCACGCACGGAAACCTCGCGGCAAACGCCGAGGCGTTCATGATCCACGGCCTTCGGCGCGACCCCGGGGTGGACAAGGGCGTGAGCTGGCTGCCCCTCTATCACGACATGGGGCTCATCGGCTTCGTCGTGGGTCCCCTGTTTGCCAACGTGCCGTGCGTGTTCCTTCCGACGGCGACCTTCGTGCGCGCGCCGAAGCTGTGGCTCGACAAGATCCACCAGCATCGGGGCACGATCACCTACGCGCCCAATTTCGCGTACGCGCTCGTCGCCAAGAGGCTGCGCGACAAGGAATTGGACGGCCTCGACCTTCGGTGTCTTCGCGTCGCGGGGTGCGGGGCGGAACCCATTCAAGCGGCCGCCCTGCGCGATTTCGCCGCGCGGTTGGCGCCGGCAGGGTTCAATCCGCGATGCTTCGTCGCGTCCTACGGAATGGCCGAGGCGACGCTGGCCGTCACCTTCGCTCCGCTGGGGGAGGGCCTCCGAACGGACGCGGTCGATCGGTCCTCGCTGGCCTCGGGACGGGCCGTCGAGGCTTCGCCGGGGGAGGGGGAGCCGCGCCCCGTGACGGAGATCGTCGACTGCGGCGTCCCGTTCCCCGCGCACGAGGTGGCCGTCGTCGATCGCGTCGGCTATCGGTTGCCCGAACGCCAGGTGGGCGAGGTGGTCGTTCGGGGGCCGAGCGTGACGAAGGGATACTTCGAAGAACCAGACCTAACGTCGCGTGCGTTCCGCGTTTTGGCGGACGACCCGGCCGGAGCCCCATGGCTGCACACGGGCGACCTCGGGTATCTGGCCGGCGGGCGCCTGTACGTCTGTGGCCGGACCAAGGACATCGTCATCGTGCGAGGTCGAAATCACTATCCGACCGACATCGAGTGGGCGGTCGGCGCCATTCCGAACGTGCGCCGCGGAAACGTCGTGGCGTTCGGCGTGCTCGTGGACGACGGCGGGAACGTGAGCGGGGACGGCCGGGGCGAGGAGCAGCTGATCGTCTGCTGCGAGGGGACGGCGAGCGACGCTCGGGCCATCCGAGAGGCCGCCGCGGCCTGCGTCGCAGCGCGCTTCGGGCTGACGCCGCACGAAGTCGTGGTGACGCCGCTCGCGTCGCTTCCCCGGACGTCGAGCGGAAAGCTACAGCGTTCGAGGGCGCGTCAGCTGTATCTGGACGGACGAATCCCGCGCGTGGCTCTCCACGCGGGTGTCACAAGCGACGGAACGTCGGACGAGGCCGAGCGTCGCGCGGAGGGCGGGGCCTAGAGAGAAAGTCCGGCGCGAAAGGCCGTACGCGCCACAATTCTGGACACAAGCGGAGAGGAAAGCGATTCAATGCACGCGACGATGCAGGCTATAGAAGGAAGCGAGGCGCGCCCGACGCGCGAGCAGCTGCTCGAGATGTTTCGCGAGATCGCGAGTGAGGTCGTGGAGAAGGATTTTCACCACGCGATGGAGTCGACCGCCATCAGCGAGCTGGCGATCGATTCGCTCGGCATGCTCGAGATCATCGGTTCGCTCGAGCGGCGGCTGCGTATCCAGATTCCCGACGAGAGTCTGACCGGCCTCACCACCATTCGGGACCTCCTCGACGAGGTCGAGAAGCGCTTGGCTTGATCGCGTAGCGGGACCGTCGGGGCATCCCGGCGGCCCACACCTGGAGAAGCGAGATGGCGACAGAGACCCTGAAAGAACAGCTCCGTGCCCTGGTTGCGGAGATCACCGAACGCGATGAAATTCCCGACGCGGCGACGTTCAAGGAGCTCGGGATCGACTCGATGATGGGCGTCGAGATCGTCGCGGCGATCGAGCGGCAGTACCAGATCAAGGTCGAGGACGACGAGCTCGCGGATTTTCGTGATCTCGACAGCGCTTACGCCCTGGTCGTCAAGAAGCTCGAGGCGAAGAGCGCGAACGCCGCGGCCGAGTAACACCTTGCCGTAGTCCGCTCGCTCGCTTCGCTCGAGCGTGCGGACCAGCGTCGCCACGGCGCAGAGGCGCAAGAACGCCAAGCGCGCTAAGAGTGGCCGCGTCATGACCGAGACGCGGTTCGCGAGGGTCCCGCAGACGCTCGACTTTCCTCGCGAGGAGCAGGAGGTCCTGCGCTTCTGGCGCGAACGCGGGATCTTCGAGAAGACGCTCGCCAAGCCCGCGCCGCGTGGCAAATTCGTCTTCTACGAGGGGCCCCCCACCGCCAACGGGTTGCCCCACAACGGTCACGTCCTCACCCGGGTCGTCAAGGACGTCTTCCCCCGCTATCGAACGATGCGCGGCTGGCACGTGCCGCGGAAAGCGGGGTGGGACACCCACGGCCTGCCGGTCGAGGTGGAGGTCGAGAAGGAGCTTCGCCTCCATGGCAAGGCCGCGATCGAAGCATACGGGGTCGAGCCGTTCGTCAAGCGGTGCGTCGACTCCGTCTTTCGCTACACCCGCGAGTGGGAAGAGCTCACCGAGCGGGTGGCGTTCTGGGTCGATTTGCGCGACGCGTACGTCACCTACCACCGCTCGTACGTCGAGAGCGTGTGGTGGGCGCTCTCCGAGCTCTTCAAGAAGGGCCTGCTCTACCAGGGACACAAGGTCGTCTGGTGGTGGGCTCAGGGCGGCACCGCCCTCAGCTCGAACGAGGTGGGGCAGGGTTATCGCGCCGTGGACGACCCGAGCGTCTACGTCGCGTTTCCGCTGGTGGACATGGCGGGTGAGAAAGACGTGTCGCTTCTCGTCTGGACGACCACGCCCTGGACCTTGCCGTCGAACATGTACGCGGCCGTCAACCCGGCCCTCGAGTACGTGGTCGTGCGATCGAAGGGGGGCCGGCGGTACGTCGTCGCGAGCGCTCTTCGTGAGGGGCTGGCGGCCAAGATCGGGGAGCTCATCGTCGAGCGATCCGTGGCCGGGGCGAGCTTGGTCGGGACCGCGTACGTCCCGCCGTTCGATCTGTTCGAAGCGGACGCGCGCGGATTCGAGGACGTCGTTTGGCGGGTCATCGCAGCCGACTTCGTGACCCTCGACGCAGGGACGGGCGTGGTGCACGTGGCGCCGGCGTTCGGCGAGGACGACCACGAGGCCCACGTGAAGGTGTTGCGAGAGCGACCTTCGGTTCCGCTCTTTTGCGCCGTGAAGCCGGACGGGACGTTCATCGATCGGTTCGAGCGGTACGCGGGGAGGTGGGTCAAGGACTGCGACAAGGAGATCCAGCACGACCTGAAGGACCGCGGCGCCCTCGTCTTCGCCGAGCAATACCGGCACGACTACCCGTTCTGCTGGCGCGCGGACAGCGATCCCCTCATCCAGTACGCGCGTCCGGCGTGGTACATCCGAACGACCGCGCTCATCGATCGCGCCATCGCGAACAACCGCGCCGTGCACTGGTTGCCTGATCACATCCGCGAGGGTCGCTTCGGAGACTTCCTGGCCAACAACGTCGACTGGGCGCTGTCGCGCGAGCGATGGTGGGGGACGCCCCTCAATGTCTGGGTCTGCGATGCGCAGGCAGAGCACAAGGAGGCGCCTGCCAGCGTCGCCGAGATCGAGGCGCGCAACCCGCGCGCCTTCGAGCACTTTCACGCCGCTCGACGGGCGGACCCGACGCTGAGCGAGCACCTCGTCGTTCACAAGCCATGGGTCGACCAGGTGACCTTCCCATGTGGGCGATGCGGCGGCTCGATGCGTCGCGTCCCGGAGGTCATCGACTGCTGGTTCGACTCGGGATGCATGCCGTTCGCCCAGTGGGGATACCCGCACGCCGACGGGTCGCGCGAGCGCTTCGAGGCGAGCTTCCCGGCGGACTTCATCAGCGAGGCGATCGACCAGACGCGCGGCTGGTTCTACTCGCTCCTCATGGTCTCCACCCTCGTGCAGGACAGGCCAACCTATCCGCACCCGTTCAAGACCTGCATCGTGCTCGGTCACGTGACCGACAAAGAGGGCAAGAAGGAGAGCAAGAGCAAAGGCAACTACACGCCGCCCGAGATCATCCTGAACCGGGTCGCGATGGAGTTCGCGGTCGTCGATCCGAGGGCGGTCCAAGGTTCGGATCGCATCGCTCGAGGAGAAGCCCTGGTCGCACGGGAAGACGTCGAAGGCCTCGACCTCGCCTCGGAG
>DATGJA010000325.1:0-7982 GCA_035295445.1 Polyangiaceae bacterium
CGAGGCGTGTCCTTCGTCCAGTGGAAGACGTAGCGATGGAGGAAGTACTCCGACAGGGTCCACGTCAGGAGGCCCCCGAAGAAGGCGCCCGCAATGGCCAGGCCGCCGAGCCGATGGACGACCGCGGAACCCAGGCAGAGCGCCACGATGGGGAGCCACACGATGAAGGGCGTCGCGGGGTGAATCCGCGAGAAGCGCTCCAAGAAATCGCTTTCGAACATGCGGCATGTCTCGCCGCGCGCCAAAGCCCGCGCCAGCTGCGCCGATTTTCCCGCCGTCAGGGGCTCGAGAGCCGTGTCGACCATCGCTTCCACTCGCCGTGAGTTCGGGCCAACGCTAGAGCGCCGCATCGAATCGCGCAACCAGTCGCATCCGCAGCCATGTCAAAAGGGCTCCCGCGAAATCGCTTACGCGCCGTAGAGTTCGGAGTCCGAGGCCGCGGCGCTTGACGCCGACCGCGACCTTCGCCATCCGCTTTTTGCGGACTCAAGCTCTGGCCGGAGCTGCGCGGCCCCCCACCCCGAGAGCGATCCCGACCGATGGCCGAAGCACGGACCCCCCGCGCATTGCAAGTCGTCGCCCGAGCGCTGGGTCGGCTGGGACGCGAGCGCGCCCGGGCCGCGGGCGAGATCACGCCGCAACAAGCCGAGGCCCTTCAGCTCATCGAGGAGCGCGGCGTCGTCTCCACCTCGGCTCTTGCCCAGCTGCTCGGCATCGACCCATCCACGGCGAGCCGCAACTTGGCCGGGCTCGAGCGGTGCGGCTACATCCATCGCCGCAAAGGCGCCGACGACGGACGCCAGACCGACGTCCGCCTCACGACCCGCGGCAAGCGCACGGCGGAGGCCGTGTATACCGAGTGGTCGCTCGCTTATGCGACGCTCCTCGAACGCCTACCGCGCGCCGAACGGCAGCGCGTCGCCGAGGCGCTGGACGTCCTGGCACGCGTCCTCGAGAGCGACCCGGTGGGGTAGACCACCTCTAGCGTTCGACCGACCCGCCCTCCTTGTTCTCGTCCGACGGCCGCCGCCGCTTGGCGTGGGTCGCACGCCCGCCTTTGCGTCCGGCGACGCGCGCCTCCTCGCTCGTAAACTCGTGCGCGGTGCCAGCCGAGTGCGCGGCTTTGCCGCCTTTGCGCGCGATTTCGCTCACGAGCTGGCGATCCATGGCGGCGAAGCCGCGCGGACGCCTGGGCTTGCCCTCCCCTTCCAGCGGACGAGGCGGTCGGTCCGGAGCCAGAGCTTCCGGTGTCGTCGAGCCCGACGATAGGGAGTGTGATTGGCTGCCCTGAGGGTTGTGTTCGTTGCTTAGATGGGACTGCGTCCCGCTGACTGCCGTGCTCATTGTCTTACCTCTCCAGGCGTCTCTCTTCCTTCGATGATTGTGAACGCCGTTTGATTCCACGGCTCCTTTCGATTCAAGCGCCGGGCCGGCCGAGATGTTCCGCGACGCCTTTCAGTTGAGAACCTTTCGCGCGATGTGGCGGACCGCCTGAGCGGACGCGCGCTCGATCGTCTCGCGCACGACGGCCTCTGGCGCCTCGCTGTCGACGACGATCTCGAGCTGTTTCGACCCGTTCGCAATGAAACCGGACTCCTGGGCGATTCCGTCGTCGCTCACCAGGCGGCGTGCCTCGACCGGCAACGCGTACACCCTCGACCCGACCTGTACGTGAACATACCCAAGAAGCTTGCCGTGGGCGGATTCGCTGACTCGCATGTCTTCCTCTTGAGCAATCAAGCTAAACATCCCTCCAGCTAGCGCAAGGTCTGGGCCACCCCCCCCTCAAGGGGTACGCGGCGCGCCGTCGGTCGCGCGGGGTAGAGCACGAGCGAGGCCGCGCTACACTGTGGGGAGATGGGTGAACGAACGATCCCCGGGCGAATCGTCGTCGCTGCCTCGCCGGTTCAAGTCGCGGAGCAGTCCGCGGCGCGCCTCTCGCTCGTCCTGCGGGAAGCCGCGTCGAAGGGCGGCGCGGCGACGATGGCCCTCTCGGGAGGCAATTCGCCGCGCCAGGCGTATGCGAGGCTGGCCCGTGAGCCGGGCGTGGACTGGGACAAGGTGCGAGTCTTCTGGGTGGACGAGCGCGCCGTGCCCCCGACCGACGATCGCAGCAACTACCGCTGGGCCAAAGCCGAGCTGCTCGATCACGCGCCGATCCCCGCGACCCACGTGCACCGGATGGCGGCGGAGCGCTCGGACCGAGCCGCTGCCGCGATCGAATACGAAAAGCTCATCCGCGAGCACGTCCGAGCGGACGGCGACGGGGTACCGTCCTTCGACGCCGTCGTGCTCGGCGTCGGTGACGACGGACACACTGCCTCTCTCTTCCCGGGAGACACCGCGGTGGCCATCACCGATCGGCTCGTGCTCGCCGTCCCGGCGCAAGCCGCGCGCGAGGCGCGCCTGACGCTCACCGCGCCGGCCATCATCCACGCGCGTCACGTCTTCGTCATCGCCATCGGTGCGGGGAAACGGCCCGCCCTGGAGCGCGTCTGGAAGCGCGACGGAGACGTCCACGTGACGCCCGCGCGGATCATTCGCGAGTGCCGCGGCTCCGTCACGTGGATCGTCGACGAAGCCGCCGACGGCGTGAACTAGCTAGAGCCAGGCGCGGATCGCCGCGGTCACCGCGTCGACGGTCAGGCCCATCTTTTCGCCGAGCACTTTGTCCGGGGCGCTGGCCCCGAAGTGATCGATCCCCAGGGCGAGACCGCCGTCCCCCACGATGGTGCTCCACGGCGCCGTCCGACCCGCCTCGATCGAGGCTTTTCGCACCCCCGCGGGCAGGACGCGGTCGCGGTACGCGGGTTCTTGCTTTGCGAACGCCTCGAGGCAAAAGGCGCTCACGACGCGCACTCGCTTGCCCCCGGCCTCGAGCTTGGCCTTCGCGCCGACCGCGAGCGAGAGCTCGCTCCCCGTCGCGACGAGGATCGCGTCGGGCTTGCCGCCCTCGGCCTCTTGCACGACGTACGCGCCGCGGAGCGCGTCTTGCGGTGAAAATCCCGCGTCCCTCTTGATCTTCGGCAGCTTCTGCCGCGACAAGGCGAAGGCCGTCGGTCCGTCCCTGCGCTGCATCGCGATCGCCCAGGCCGCCGCGCATTCGAGCGCGTCCGCGGGCCGAGCCACGTAAAGGTGCGGAATGAGGCGCAGCGACCATAGCTGCTCGATCGACTGGTGCGTCGGGCCGTCCTCGCCGAGAAAGATCGAGTCGTGCGTGTACACCCAGAGGCATTGTTGCTCCATGAGCGCGCTCAGGCGGACGCTGGGCCTCATGTAATCGCTGAAGATGAGGAACGTGGCCCCGAACGGGACGATGCCCCCCGACAGAGCCATTCCGTTGCACACGGAGCCCATCGCGTGCTCGCGGATGCCGAAGTGCATGTTCCGACCTGCGAACTTGCCGGGACCGATGCTGGACGTGTCCTTCATCAGCGTCTTCGTCGAGGCCGCCAGATCCGCGGCGCCGCCGATGAGCGAGGGCACCAGCTTGGCGACGACCTGTTCCATGGCGGCGGAGAGGTTCCGCGTCGCGTCTTCCTTGTCGGGCAGGGCCGCGAGCAGGTGCTCGTAGAGGTCCGCCGGTACCGTCTTGGCTTCGAACGCGTCGAGCTTCGCCGCCTGGTCCGCGTTCGCCCCCCGCCAGATCGCGTAGCGCGCGCGCCAGGCCGCGTGCTCCGTCCCGAGCTCGTCCGCGCGCTCCCGGAACAGGACGCGGACCTCGTCAGGCACCACGAACTGACGCTCCGGATCCCAGCCCATCGCGATCTTGGTCGCTTTGACCTCTGCGGCCCCGAGCGCCTCGCCGTGGGCGGACGCCGTGTCGTGCTTGTTCGGCGCGCCGTGACCGATGTGCGTCCGCGCCCGGATGAACGAGGGCCGCCCCTTCTGCGCGAGGGCCCGGTCGACCGCAGCGCGGACCTTCGCGTGATCGTGCCCGTCGTCGACGAACTGCGAGTACCAGCCGTAGGCCTCGTACCGTTTGCAGGCATCCTCGGAGTACGTGAGCGACGTGTCGCCCTCGATGGTGATGTGGTTGTCGTCGTAGATGACGACGAGGTTGTCGAGGCCGAGGTGGCCAGCGAAGCTCGACGCCTCGCCGCTGACGCCCTCCATGAGATCCCCGTCGCTCGCCAGGCAGAAGACCCGCGCCCCGGCGAACGGCTCGCCGAAGCGGGCCTCCTTGATCTTGAGCGCGAGGGCCATTCCGACGGCGTTGCCCACGCCTTGACCGAGCGGCCCGGTCGTCGTCTCGACCCCCGGCGTCAGCCCATGCTCGGGGTGCCCCGGGGTCTTGCTTCCCCACTGACGAAAGCGCTCGATCTCGGCGAGCGGCAGGTCGTATCCGGAGAGATGCAGCATCGAATAGAGAAGCATCGACGCGTGGCCGCACGAGAGCACGAACCGATCGCGGCCGATCCAGTGCGGGTCCTTGGGGTCGTGCCGCAGGTAGCGCGTGAAGAGCTCGAACGCGATGTCGGCCAGCCCCATGGGCGTCCCCGGGTGACCGCTGTTGGCCTTCTCGACGGCGTCGATCGCGAGACACCGGATCGTGTTGACGGCGAGGTCGATGGTCTTCGGCTGGTATTCGCGCGGCATGACTTGCTCGTATACCCGAAGCGCGCAAGAGCGGAAGGGGTAGGCGCCGATCTCAGCGTTCTGCGTCGCCGAGCGCGATCGCCGCCATGGCGGCGATGAGATCGTCCGCGTCGTCGGCCGCGGCGCGCTCGGCCGCACGCTCGATCGCCACGCGCAACCTCGGCGAGACCATGCGTGCCGCGGCCCCGTGAAGGCGCACCCGCACCTCCTGGTTTCCTCGGGAGCCCAGGACGACGGCCGCGGCAGCCCGCTCGGATTCGTCGGCCCCCGGATCGTCGACGACCCGCCAGAGCGCGTCGATGGATGGCCCCGGAGCCCGGTACGGTTCGCGCTGGGCGAGCGCCTGGAGCCGGCCGAGCCAAAGGGGAACGTCCGATCCGTGACGCCGCAGCGGCGCACGATCGGCCTCCGGGCAGCGCTCGCGCTCCCCGAGGGCGCTCTCGACCCGTTCGACGAACACGCGAGCGGCGGCTGCCTTCAGCCAGCGCTCCACCCGGCCGCCCCTTCGGGTGAGCAAGACGACCTTGCGGCCACCGACCGCGGTGACGGACTCGATCTCGGCGAACGGCAGGAACCGGCGAGACAGGTGCGTCGAGAGAAGGACGCCGTCCGATCCGACGCTCACGTCGTCGCGCCAGAACGCACGCAGCAGAGCCACGGCCAGCAGCAGACAGGCCGCGACGGTCGACGTCACCCGATCGTGCCCGAGCAGCGCGTGGGCCATGAGCTGTCCCCAGACGATCGCCAAGGCGAACGACAGGCGCGACATGGCGGGGAAGCGCGCCAGCGGATCGCGCGCGAGACGTCGCAGCAAGTCGTCAGCGCGCGCGTCGTCCGACACCTCGACCGTGACGTCCGGCCGCGCTCCCCGATCGAAATGCACGACGCGGCTGTCGCCGGTCCGCTCGATCCACCCGGATCGCAACGTGCTTCGCTCGGCGACCACCTGGCCCCCCACCCGGATGCCGCCCGCGTCGACCGTGGCGACCGATCGGCGGACCAGACCCTCGCCCCCCACGACGATGAGCGACACGCCGAGCGTTCCCGCGCCCAGGATCCAGAAGAAGCGCTCGTGGCCGGCGTCGAGGAGCTCGGCGGCCACGGCCAGGCAGGCGAGCGCCGCGCCGGCGCGCCGCACCCAGTGCGATTGCCGGAGAAGGACCACCTCGTGCTGCCAGGGATCCCCCATCTCCGACGAAGATTAACCCGCGCCGGCCACCCTCGCCGCCCCGGCGAGCCCGACGTCCGTGTCGAGCACGAGCGCCACCGGGATCCGATCCATCATGGGGCCGAAGCGACCTTTGTCGGCAAAGGCCTTGCGGAAGAGGCCGCGGTCGAGCACGGAGACCATGTGCGCTGCGATGTTGCCGCACACGTAGACGCCCCCGACCGCCAGTGCCTTGAGGGCGAGGTTCCCCGCCTCGGCGCCGTACAGCGTGGCGAACAGGTCGACGGCGCGGGCCGCGGGCTCGCTGCGGCGGGCCAGGCCCAGCTCGGCGATGAGGGCGTTTCGGTCGGTCGCGGCGCCGAGCGTCTGCGCGTTCTCGGTGCTCTCGGGCAGGCCCTTGGCTTGCCGAAAGAAATCGTAGAGGTTGCCGAGCCCGTTGCCCGAGAGGACCCGCTCCCAGCTCACGTGGCCGTAGGTGGCCCGCAGAAAGCGCCAGAGGTCCGCCTGGACGTCGTCGCCCGGCGCGAAATCCGTGTGGCCGCCCTCGGTGCTGGACGGCACCCAGCGGCCCCCGCTGACCGCGTCCCAGACGAGGATTGCTTCGCCCAGGCCGGTCCCGGCGGCGATCACGGCGACGTTCGCCCCTTTCTTCCTCGGTACGCCGGCGTCCCCCAAGACGTGCAGCTTGGACCGCGGGACCCCGAGGGCTCCGAGGGCCAGCGCCACGAGGTCGTTGAGGAGCGTGACCCGACCCATCTTGAGCTTGCGCGCGATCGCCCGGCCGTCGACGACCCACGGCAGGTTCGTGGCGACGCAGCGGTTGTCGACCACGGGCCCCGCGACGCCGAACGCCGCGCGAGTCACCTTGGCCCCCCGCCTCTTGTCCCCGAGAAACGCGGCGACCGCGTCCTCGAGCGAGGCATACTGCCGACTCTCGAGCGCGGCCTGACGCGCGATGCGCCCCCCGCTCCCCAGGATGGCGAGGCGCGCGTGCGTCCCACCGATGTCGCCGACCAGGATCACGACGCCGACGGTATCGCAAAAAGGACCACGCTTGCCACGACGGCTCGGCCGGCGTCTCATGACCCAGGTGAGCCGCGGCGGAAATGGGCGCGCTGCTGGTCTAGCGCTGGTGCTCGCCTCCGGGCCTGGTGTCGCCCGCGCGGCCGTCGTCCACGTGACCCCGGCGGATTCGTACGCCAAGATCGAGGCCGCGGCGCCGGGGGACGAGGTCGTGATCGCGCCCGGCACGTACGCCTTTCGCGTCTACCTCACCCGGCAGGCGCCGGCGGCGTCGCCGATCCTGATCCACGCGGAGGATCCGTCGAACCCGCCCGTCTGGGACATGGGCTCCACTCTGGTGGAGGCGGCTCCGGGCAGCTACGGGGCCGGTGACAAGGGGCGCGGCTGCTGGCAGATCAGCGGCGGCTCGAACTACGTCATCGAGGGCATCGTGTTCACGCACTGCCGCACGTCGAGCTACAACTCCGCGGGGATTCGCTACTACGGCGGCGCGAGCGGCATCGTCGTCAGCGACTGCGTGTTCCGCGACAACGACAACGGGATCACGGGCGGCTCGCAGGACAGCGACGCGACGGTGGAGTTCTCGGAGTTCGACCACAACGGCAACCCGAGCGCGTCGAGCGGGTCGCCGACCCACAACATGTACATCTACGGGGGTACGTTCGCGCTCCGGTACTCGTGGGTACACGACGCGGCGCAGGCGCAGAACTTCCACATCCGGGCGAAGCAAGCCACGCTCGAGTACAACTTCTTCGCACGCGCGGCGAGCTACGAGGGCGACCTCATGACCGACGACGACTACGCCGGCGGGTCGACGTTCGAGCAGTCGATCGTCCTGCGCGGCAACGTGTTCTTGCAGGGCGCGACGCAGACCAACACCGGGCAGGTCTTCGTCCTCTACAACGACACGCAGGCGAGCGGGCTCACGCTCCGGGCGCACCTCCTTTACAACACGCTCGTCGGAGCAGGCGCGCACGCCGCCTTCGTCCACCTCTCGAACGCCGACGGGACCGCGATGGCGGCCCAGATCGACGACAACGTCGTCTACGGCACCAGCGTTCCCGTGCTCATCGAGGACGCCACCCACGGGTCGGCGACGGGGACACACAACTGGATGGCCACCGGTACGAGCCCCGGACCGCTCGCGTCGACCGTCTTCGGCGCGGCGCCGGGGTTCGCGAACGCGACGAGC
>DATGJA010000326.1:0-6569 GCA_035295445.1 Polyangiaceae bacterium
CGGCATCGCGGAGCTCTCGGCGGGAAACTCGTACTGGAACAAGAACTACGGGTGGCTCTACTTCGGCGGGACCCCGAGCAACTCGAACCCCTCGACGGGCACCTGCCGCTGCAACTAAGTCCGCAGGCTCGAGCGAGAGAGCAAACTAGGGACTCCGGGCCTATCCTCAGGCCCACGCTTCGCGCAACGTCACCGTGGTATTCGAACAACCGATCTCGGTGACGTAGCCCTTGCGGCACCAGTGCAGGAGACCTTCCTGGAACGCGACGCGGATCGCGACGCGGAAGAACTGGCTTCGCGCGTACGGAAGACCGTAGAGCGTCACGATCGCCTCCTTGGGACCCACGCGATCGAGCGAGATGTCCCCTCCGACGCACATGCGGTCCCAGAGCCGATGGCTGTGCGCGATGACGGTCCACGGAGTAACGCCCATCTCGCGGCTCATCCGAAGGAGCGCCCCCGTAACGTAGGGCTGCGCGCTGCCCGCGGCCGCGGTTCCGATCGCAACCTGCTCGGAGACCGGGAGCTTCAGCGCATCGATCGCCGCGTAGTGCGCGATAGCGTACGGGATCTCCAGCCATCCGCCGGGGAGGACCGTCAGCAGACGCGTGCGGTAGGACCCGGGGAGGCCCTCCGTGTACTTGGGCAAGAGGCTCCGCCCCTCGAGCGCGCGAATCGCTCCGTGCAGGGCTGTGGTCCGCACGCGCGTGACTGGCGGGATTTCGTCGATGCCGTATCGCAAGGGCACGACACGCTCGCGCGCTCGTCTCGGCTCCGGGACGACGGACTCCACCTCTTAACGATGAACGCGAGACGGGACCCGTCGAGCCCGCCACGGGCGAGTTGGGGGAGGATGTGCGCAAGCGTCCCTCCACCGGGGTTCATCGCCGGGCGGGAACCGTCCGAAAATCTTGTTAAAAGGAGAGCGAGCATCCAGCATGCGCTTCGCGGCGAGCCTCGAAATCGACCTCCCGGCGGACTCCATCGAGCGCTCGCGGACGCTCCTCGATGCGTGTCGCTCGCTCCTCGGCGCCAAGGTCGACCTCGCCACGACCCGCGTGCGAACGCGGATGGAGGCGGCGACCTTTCTCCATCAGGTGCGTGCGGCGCTCGACGCGCTGGGCATCGACGACGCGCGGTTTCTTCTGGTCGACGGCATGATGGTGTTCGAGGACGCGCGCGCTCGGCCCGACGACCTGACCGACCTGATGGTCGCCTTCGCCGATCACGTGCTCGTTGCGAGCGAAACGATTCGGGAGCTGCGCCTCTGCGTCGAACGCGAAGAGGCGGGCTTCGTGTTCGAGATCGAGGCCCGCTTCCGCCTGGAGCACGCCTCCGAGCAGGCCGCGGCGCTGGTCTCGGTCCTCGGGCGCGTGATCGATTTCGCCCCACGACCGGACGAAGGCTCCGAGGCCTACCGCGCGCGCATCGCCCGGGTGGTGGCCGACGCCAAGGTCATCGCCGGGCTCGAGCTCCAGTTTGCCGAGTTCGTGTCGCGCCTCGAGCACGCGCTGGCGGTCGCGTTGCCCGGCGCGTCCACGAGGTCGGTCGTCCGGAGCCTCGGGATCGACGGCGCCTCCATGGGACCGGCTCTGCCCTCCTCGCGTCGTGTCGAGACGCGTCACGGCGCGCTGCCCCCCGCGCGACCCGAGACCCGCCGGCCCGAACCGAAGCGCCGCGGCCCGGACACCATCTCCCCGCAGCGAAACTTCACGCTGACGCTCGAGCAGCGGATCGGCGCGGCCCTGACCGGACCGCCAGCGTTCGCGGTGCGCCTGAAGAAGGTCGAGGACCTCCGTGAGTCGCTGCTCGTCGAGCAGCACAACTTTGCGTATCCGATCGAGCGCAACCTCGCGATCGATCCGTCCACCGGCGGCTTCTTCTTCGCGGGCGAACCGTGGCGTCCGATGAAGCGCGTGTCGATCGACGACCTCCGACGGGAAGCGGCCGCGAGGCGGCGCGGCGACCCGGGGCCGTGACGGCGTGCTCCTTCCTACCAGTGGTTCGCGAAGCAGTTGTCGCCACGAGCGAAGAGGAGCGTGCCGTCCGCGTACGACGACACGGTGAAGATGTTGTTCCCGATCTGCGAGACGCCGGGCTGCGGGTCCACGTAGAGGATGCGGTTCATGTCCCACGCATAGCTCGTCAAGTTGGCTTCCACGCGGTTCTGCACCACGTAGATCGTCGGGATCGCAGCGAGCGAGGTGACGAGCGAAATGCGCTGCGCGCTGTCGTACGCGAGCATGGCGCCCGCGAACGGGGTGGCGAACGGCGGCGTGATGCCGCAGAAGTACGTCGGGCAGGCCCACGAGCCGAGCGACTCGACCCACTGATTCGACGCCGTGCGGTATCCCACGCCTGCCACGCCGAGCGACGGTTCGAAGATGATGCTCACCCGCTTCGTCGGGTCGCCGACCGGAGCGCTCGCCGGCAGGCCGATCGGCGGGAAGAACGTCCCGCTGATCGGGTCGTACCAGGTCATGTTCATCCGGTCGCCGGTGTCGAGGAAACCGATCACCCCGCCCTTGGCCATGGCCGGTCCCGTCGCGGCGGCGAAGCCCGTGTCGATCGGCGCGCCGAGCCAACCGGTGCTCGGCGCCCAGCGCGTGTACTTGAGCCTCCCCGTCGACGAGTCTCGATAGGCGAGCCCCAGCTTGAGGGGCTGCCCCGACGCCGTGGTGGGCTCGACCCCCAGCCCGGGCGGGTCGCCGGTGTTGCTCTTGGCCCCGGGGACGGTCCCGAGGAACTGAGGGACGATGGAAATCCGCCAGAATCCAATCGTGCCGTCGGGCATCACGGCGGCGACGTAGATCGCGCCGTCCGGTCCCGCCCCGACGGACGCGGACTTCGCCCCGAAGCTGCTCGGCAGCGAGAAGGAGCATTGCGTGTCGAACGGCGCGTCAGGGACGTTCTGACGGATCCAATCGCGAATCGTCCACAGGCCGACGTAGTTGTCGTAGACGAAGCCCTGCGCCCCCGGCGCGTCGCCCTGCAGGATCCCGACGAGGACCCGCTGGCTGTCGTCGCCTGTGAGAAAGAGCGGGCCGCCCGAGTCACCTTCTTGCGCCGAGGCGATCGGCGCTTGGAGATCGGGCCCCAGGTGTCCGCGCGCCCACGGCCCCGTCGCCGGAAGCCGGGTCTCGCTCGGGTCGGGACCGCAGGTATACGACAGACCGGCAGCGCTCGTTTGATTGGAGCTGATGTCCTCGAGAGCGCTCTCGAGGTTGCTGATCAGCGTCGAGAAGTCCGGCCCGCCGTTGGCGATCGCCGTGGCGCCGAAGCCCCAAAGGGTCGCGGACTGCCCGGGGAGGTCGCTCCCGTTGCCGGTGTAGACGAGGGGCGGGACGAGAAACGGCAGCGTCGTCTGGAGCTGCACGAGCGCCGCGTCGGTCGTCGGGTGCTTGATGATCTTGGCGGCCGTCGTCGTGTAGACCGCCGCCGACGTGGGGTCCTGGCTCTTTGCGACGTTGCCATAGACGCCGAGCTGCACAGTGTTCGGCGTGTTGACCTGCGCGGCGCAGAAGCAGTGCCCGGCCGTGAGCACCCAGCGGTCGGTGAGCAGCACGCCAGTGCACGTCGAGACGCCGCCATCGCGATAGGTGACATTGATCCAGACGACGCCGTCGGTCGGCAGGTCGGACGTCGGGGCGGCGACGGCGTTCAGGATCGCGTCGCGGCTCGTGTCGGTTCGCTCCGCGGTGGGCGCCGGGTCGCGCGGGGCGGCCGACCCGCAGCCGAGCGCGAAGATGCACATCGTGACCCACGTCCACCCGAGCCAAGCGGTCGGCCTTCTCTTCATGGGTGGGTGTCCAGAGCAAGTCCCGCGCCCGCTGCGGCGATCGCATGCCACACGCTCACATCGAGAGTGCCGCAAGTAGCGAGCGGCGCACCGCCGGCCCTCGTGAGCCCGCGCACACGCCCGTGCGCACTTAAGTGCGCGACGACGATGCCGTACGCTTTCGTCGTGCTGTGCCCGCGCCACGGAATCGCCGCCGCTCCGGACGGCCGCTGCATCCTGTGTCGGCGCCAGGACAAGGCCGTCGAGATCGCGGTGCGACGCGGGCGTGACCCGCTGCGGCGGCTCGCCGTGGTCATCGTCGCGATCATGGCGGCGCTGGCAGCCTTCGCCCTGGCGGGCGCGCTCCTCGACACGCGATGAGACGAGGGGTGTCGGGGTGTCCCTAGCGCCCGTTTGCGGCGAGCACCGCCGGCGCCTCCGCCGGGGGATCGCGCGGCGCGTCGAAGCGATCGCTCGCGATTCTCAGGCTCGCCTCTGCGTTCGCGCGCAGCTCTCGCGCTACGGTCGCAAGGTGCTCGCGGACCGCGGCCTTCATTCGAAGCTCGTCGTCGGCATCGCCCCGAGCGACGAGGTCGGGGCTCTGCGCGACGGGAGCAGGGCGTGGTGGCGACGGCGCGACCCTGCGCGCCAGCGGCGGCGCGGGTAGCTGGATCCGCGCAAGCTCTTCCTGCGTGAGACCGGAGGCCAGGACCCAGTCGAAGAGGGCGCCATCCCGGACGTCGGCGATGGCGAGATCGTTGCGATCGCGAGCCGTCGCCCGCACCAGATCGTCGCGGCCGTCCTGGTGGACCAGGTTGGCGACCGCGCAAAGGCGCCCGGCCTCGTCGCGGAAGACGTGGGCCGCTATGGGCTGCGCGTAGTTGTGGGGGAATGCCCCGGCCCTCGCGTACGCGTCGAGGCGCTCGATCTGCCGCGCGCGGTGGCTCGCGAGCCACGAGCGAACCGCTGCGTGGTCGGCGGCGGACGGGCCGGGCGTCTCGTTCGAACGCGTCGCGTCATGGGAGCAAGCGGCGCAGAGGACGGCGACCAAGGCGAAACGTACGGCGAGCGATCGGAGCATGCCCCGTTCGACGCACGAGCGGACCGTTCGATCTGGGCTACGAGGGGAGCGGAGGCCGCTCTCGAACAGGACTAGAGAGCGTGGATGTCGTTGTCCTTCGTCTCTCGCACGAGCGCGGCGCCGATGACGAAGCTCGTGCCCGCGACGATGACCGGATAGTAGAGGCCCGAGTACACGTTTCCCTGCGCCGCGACGATGGCCGTCGCGGTGAGCGGGAGCATCCCCCCGAACCAGCCGTTGCCGATGTGATAGGGAAACGACATCGACGTGTAGCGGATCCGCGTCGGGAAGAGCTCGACGAGAAAGGCGGCGATGGGGCCGTACACCATCGTCACGTAGACGAGCTGCACGAAGACGAGCAGGACCAGCATGGCCACGTTCACGTCGGCGGGAATGGGGGTCGCCGGGTAGCCGAGCGCCTTGAGCGTCGCGGACAGCTTCGCCTCGTCCCACCCGGCGATCTCGGCGTCGCCGATGCGCGTGACGGGCTTCGTCCCCGACGCTGCGGCGGCGGTCTCGTACGACAGGCTGCGCTTGGAGAGAAAGTCCTCGATCCGGTCGCACTCGCTGTATTCGGTCTTCGGATTCGGGAAGAGATGTACGCGGCAGTCGGCCGCCGTCAGCGTGATCGGCGTACGCGCTGCGAAAGACTCGAGCGCCGGATTGCCGTAGTGCGTCATCGCCCGGTAGATCGGGAAGTACGTCGCAGCGGCGAGCAGGCACCCTGCGAGCATGATCTTCTTTCGTCCGATCCGGTCCGACAGCCACCCGAAGAAGACGAAGAGCCCCGTGCCCAGGACGAGCGCGAGCGACAAGATGGTGTACGCCGTCTTCCAGTCGATCTTGAGCGTGCCCTGCAGGAAAAAAAGCGCGTAAAATTGCCCCGTGTACCAGACGACGCCCTGACCGGCGGCGACGCCGAAGAGCGCGAGAAGCACCACCTTCAGGTTCGGCCAGTGCGTGAAGCTGTCGCGGAGCGGCGCCTGGCTGCCTTTGCCCTCGGCCTTCATTTTGAGAAAGAGCGGCGACTCGTTCAGCTTGAGGCGGATGTAGACCGACACCGCCAGGAGGAAGAGCGACGCGAGAAACGGAATGCGCCAGCCCCACGCCTTGAACGTCGCCTCGGACATCTCCAGGCGACACGCCCCGATGACGACCAGCGAGAGGAAGAAGCCGAGCGTCGCGGTCGTCTGGATGAAGCTCGTGTAGAGGCCGCGGCGCCCGTGCGGCGCGTGCTCGGCGACGTACGTGGCAGCCCCGCCGTACTCGCCCCCGAGCGCGAGGCCCTGCGCGAGGCGAAGGAGCACCAGGATCGTCGGCGAGGCCATGCCGATGGTCGCGTAGGTCGGCAGCAGGCCGGCCGCCGCGGTCGAAAGGCCCATGACCAGGATCGTGACGAGGAAGGTGTACTTGCGCCCGACCAGGTCGCCGATGCGGCCGAAGACGAGCGCGCCGAACGGCCGCACCACGAACCCGGCAGCGTACGTCGCGAAGCTCGCGAGCAGGGCGGTCGTCGCGTTGCCGGGCGGGTAGAAGAGGCTCGCGAAGAACGGCGCGAGCGTCGCGTAGATGTAAAAGTCGTACCACTCGAAGACCGTCCCGAGGGACGACGCGAAGATGACGCGGCGCGCCTCGCTCAAATCGCCCCCGGCGGACTGCGTCGCCCCGATCGTGACCGTCGCCATGACACGCTCCTCCGCGGTCCTCCGG
>DATGJA010000327.1:0-20618 GCA_035295445.1 Polyangiaceae bacterium
GGTCCGAGCTGCATCGAGCCATCGTGGGCGACCGCCTCGCACAACGACGGCCCGAGGGGGATCGACAACGCGGTCGGGCAGTTCGCCGCGGCCGTCGACGCGCTCGCGCTCGACGAGGCCACCGCCTCGCCGGACACGCCCGATCTCGTCTTCCGTGTGAGCGGCTACTCGGGGGATCCCGACGACGATCAGGTGACCGCATCGTTTTACATCGGACTCGGCGTCGCTCCTCGAGCGGACGGCGGGCCGGAGCTCCTCTGGGATGGTCAGGACCGCTGGAACGTGATGCCTGAGGTTCTCGCGCCGAGCGACGACGGCGGAGCTCCTTCGTACGACGTCGATCGACCGAAGTTCCAGGACACGGCTGCCTATGTGAACGGGGGTGTTCTGGTGATGCGGCTCCAGCATATCGCGTGGCCCGTGGGCTCGCCCCTCGCGCCCACGTCGCTTGGATCCATCGAGACCCTGGTCCTGACGGGCAACCTGGTCCGCGTCGGGAGCCTGTGGGAGCTCCAGGGGATCACGACGGGCGCGGTCGCCGACGCGCGGCGGTTCTTGGCGACCGCCGCCCGGTTTCCGCAGTCCGGAAACACGTCGGTGCCCGTGTGCCAGGCGCCGGATCAATACCGGTCCCTGAAGCAGCGCCTTTGCTCGTTCGTCGACATCGCGGCCGGGTCGTCGTCGCCGACGGCGACGTGCGATGCGCTCTCGGGCGGGTCGCACCTCGAGGCGAAGCAAGCGCTCCTCGGTGGCGTCAGCGCGCCAGCCGCGCCGCTGCCGCCGTGTGACCCGAGCATCGATCCCGACACCGACTCGTGCGACTGAAGAGTGATCGCATACCGCAGAATTTACGCTCGAGCCGTCCTTGACGGCGGCGGCACCGCCGCCGTCCGCCTGACGGATCGCGCCGGGCATGGTATCCGGCGACGGCTCTGCTCGAAGCCCAAGCCGCCGCGCGATCCACAGCCGAAGCCCGACGAGGGCTGCTCGCCGCCGTCGGCGCGTTCACGATCTGGGGCGGCCTCCCGCTCTATCTGAAGCCTCTCGCGCGCATCGCGGCGACCACCATCATCGCTCATCGGCTCGTCTGGTGCTTCGCGTTCGTCATCGTCTGGCTGACGGCGCACGGTCAGCTCGGCGCCGTCCGCGAGGCGCTTCGAGGCCGAGCGACGCGCGTGCGTCTCCTCGGAAGCGCCACCCTCATCAGCGCCAACTGGCTCGTGTACGTCTGGGCCGTCGGCAACGGCCACGTGATCGACGCGAGCCTCGGCTACTTCATCAACCCGCTCGTCAACGTCCTGCTCGGCGTGGCCTTGCTCGGCGAACGTCTCAACCGGGTGCAGTGGCTGGCCATCGCGAGCGCATTCGCGGGCGTCGCGTGGCTCACGGAGCTCACGGGCCGGCTGCCGTGGATCGCCCTCACCCTGGCCTTTTCGTTCAGCGGGTACGGGCTGATTCGCAAAGTGGTCGCCGTCGACGCCGTCGTCGGCCTGGCGGCGGAGACCGCGCTGGTCACTCCGTTCGGTGTCGCGTGGCTCGCCTGGCAGCAGTGGCGAGGCCCGGGCGCGTTCGGCCCGGACGTCTTCCACGGAGTCTGGTTGTTCCTGAGCGGCCTGGTCACGGCCGTCCCGCTCGCGCTCTTTGCCTTCGGGGCAAAGCGGATCCTCTACTCCACGGTCGGTATCGTGCAGTACATCGGCCCGTCGCTGCAGTTGGCGCTTGGCGTGCTGCTCTTCGGCGAGGCCTTTCCTCCCGCCCGCGCGATGGGGTTCGGCCTCATCTGGGCCGCCCTGGTCATCTACGCGGGCGAGGGGATATGGCGGTTGCGACGCAGGGCGGAAGCCTGAAGCAACGCCCCAAGGCGAGCGTGTGAGGCGGCCCAGCGACGACTAGTGCCGCGCGCCGCAAGTCTCGCCGCGTACCTGCGGGACTAGCGGCCGATGGCCGTAGCCGACACCGGCATCGTGAAGCAGGCGCTCTCTCCGCGGGTCGCGGTGAGCGTGCTGCCGATGAGGGCGCCGCCGGCAACGTACGTTCCCGAGTCGGAGTCGGGCAGGATATCGTACGTGAATGCGCTCGTGTACGGGACCGATTGCACGCTGACGATGTCCACTCCGTCCAGCGAATCGCCTGCGTGGAGCTGACCGAAGGTGCGGCCGTCCGCCGTCGGGTGCGGCGCGCTGATGTCGAGCTCGACCCCGTTGGAGAGCTTGACCTGCATGACGTGGTGACTGAAGACCGCCATGCGGCTCACCCTCGCCAGCGGGACCGCCCGCAGCCGACCGTGGTCGAGGCTGTAGACCACGTCGCCTGCCTTGAGGGACGCGATCGGCCGGTCGCCTTCAGGCGTGGCAATCGGCGTCTCGGGGGACGCGCAAACGCCGGGGAAGCCCATCGTGCCTGCGCCCGCGACGCCCGCAGTGCCCGCGCCCGGGATGCCTGCCGTGCCGGCGCCCGGAAAGCCCATGGTGCCCGCGCCCGCGACGCCCGCGGTGCCCGCGCCCGGGAAGCCCATGGTCCCCGCGCCCGCAACGCCCGCGGTACCTGCGCCCGGGAAGCCCATGGTGCCCGCGCCCGCGACGCCGGCGGTACCTGCGCCCGGGAAGCCCATGGTCCCCGCGCCTGGGAAGCCCATGGTGCCCGCGCCCGCGACGCCGGCCGTGCCCGCGCCCGGGAAGCCCATCGTTCCTGCGCCCGGAAAGCCCATGGTGCCTGCGCCCGGGAAGCCCATCGTGCCCGCGCCCGGCGTCCCGGCACCCGGCGTGCCTGCCGTGCCTGCCGTGCCCGCACCCGGGCTGCCCGCGCCGGGAGTGCCCGCGCCGGGGCTGCCGGCACCCGGGCTACCCGCGGTCCCGCCGGAGTCGTCCATCATCATCATCATCGAACCGTCGTCGCTCATGCCGGCGTCCGGCGTGCCGCCGCCCCCGTCGTCGCCCGTGCCGGAGCCCGAGGACCCCGAGCTCCCGCTCGAAGTGCCGCTCTGCGAGCCGCTATTGATGCCGACGCCGCTGGAGGTCGTGTCGCCCGCGCTGCTTCCAGACCCGAAGCTGCCGGAGGAGCTCCCTGAGCTCTTGCTGCCGCTGTGCGTCCCCGTCGACCCGGAGTTCGAGCCGCTGAAGTCTCCGCTGCTGCTGCCGTTGTTGCCGGTGGAGGCCCCGCAGGCGGGGGCCGCGAGGAGGGCCAAGGTGCAGGACGCGAGTTCGAATCGAGAGAGCCTCATGAACGATACCCCTTCGGTGCGACGGTAATTGTGTCGGCCCGCCGCAAGTCGAACCCCTACGGCGACGCCCCCGTGTAGCGCTTGAGTGCCCAGTGTACGGTGGAATTATGGCGATGGGCCTTTGCGAGGAGGATGAGACGCCGTTGGTGCAGCGCGTCGAGACGTAGTCTCGGCGCTTCCGCGGGGCTCGACTAAGTCCGCACGCTCGAGCGAAACGAGGGACACCCTCTAGCTCGACTCGCCGGCGCCCGACGGGGCCGCCCTTCGCCCCAGGCGCGCCCGCACCGTACGGGCTCGTTGAACGAGCCAATCGACGTTGCCTCGATCCAGAAAGGCCATATACGGCGGGATCATCGAGATCGAGAAGACCCCGAGCTTGGCGGTGGCCGCGATCATCGCATGGAGCGCGAACCCGGCGAGCATTCCGTACGCGCGCGTCCGTCGAAAGGAGAGGAGCCACGGCACCGAGACCTCGATCGCGAGCGACGCGTACGTCGTGACCGCAGATATCCATTCGTGACGGACCATCAAGAGGTCGTCCGGGGTCCGCGAGTAGAGCGACACGCTGAAGTACGCGAGAAGCTGGCCGTTTCGCCAGAAGGGGTCAGGCGCCTTCAGCCAGAACGTCATCAGATAGATGACGAACAGCTGCCACTGCATGAGGCGCACTCCGTAGATCGGCACGTCGTCGCCGTCGTCTTTCTTCGGGCTCGTCGTCCGCTCCGTCCCTTGGGTCGAGCGTGCGGACGAGAGCCAGTGCGTCAGGCTCCAGACGCGTGCGGACGGCGAAATCAGGATGATGAACGAATAGACGCGCAGCACCGCGTCCCAGCTGTGAAGGACCGGGAACGCTCGGATGCTGTACGAAACGTGCCACGCAAAGACGAGCGCGGCGCTCGCGCGCGTAAATAGGCCGAGACCGAGCGTGACCAAGGCGGTCGCGGCCACCAGAAAAACAGCGTCCACGCCCCGCTCGGAGGTGACCCAGAAAAAGACCGACGTGTAGAGCCCACCCTGCGTGAGCTTGTGGATGATAGACAGGGAGATCATCCCGGTGGCCGCGCAGTACTCGTAGCGGTGCGGCCACAGGTCGATGAGGTTCACGAGCCCCGCGAAGGCGAGAAAGATGCGGACGAGCGCGTAGGTCCGCGGGTCGGCGGGTCCCCAGAAGAATTGGACGACCCTGCGCATCTTGCTTCATCCCTCGCAGGTGAACGTTCGGGACGGGTGGTCCTCGTGGATCGAAATGACGCCGTTGCCCTGGATCTCCTGCAGCCAATGCAAGCGCTCGTACGTCTCGTGGAACACGAGCTTCTGTCCCCCCCTTCCTGTCGAGGTCCGGAGCGCCGCGCACAGATTGTCGACGTAGCCGCCGAGGTATTCGGTGTAGTCCTTGTCGCCTACGACGCGGATGAAGAAGGTCTCGTTCCGGACGCTGTGATCGTACGGCTGAAACCCCGGCAGCGTCAGCCCCGTGAGGCGTGTCTGGCCGTCCGCGTCGGTGACGTCGAGCTCGACGTCATACGCGTGTAGATACGGAATCGTCGTGAACATGTCCCAGCTCTGCCAGATCCCGGTGAGCTCTTCGTAATGGAGAAAGGGTTCCGCCAGCGGATGCAGCGCCGATTGGGGAGGGATCTGTTGCGCGCACGTGGCCATCATGTGCACGGCGAACACCACGCAGGCGGCGGCCTTGAACGCGGCCTTCACGCGAGCAGGAGCCTTCAAATCGGTTTCCACGCGGGGTGGGCTCCGGAGGAGCGATAGACGGGCTCGTCGACCGAGAGGATGTAGTCGACTCGCCGGTTGCGCGGCTCGTCCACCTCGTCCGCCGTCTTGACGAGCAAAGCCGATTCGCCGAACCCCTCGAACGCGATTGGGATCTTGAGCCCCCGCTGCCGAAACCACTTGGCGATGGCCTGCGCGCGGAGCCGCGAAAGACGAAGGTTGTATCCGGCGTCGCCGACCGTGTCGGTGTGGCCGCCGATGAAGAGGGTGACGTGGATCTCGGGGTGGCGGGCGAGCGCCTCGGTCACCTTGACGAAGCTCGCCTCGAGCTTCGGCTTCTCCGAGTCCTCGATCGCCGCGGAATCGTGCTTGAAGTTGACCTCTTCGTGGGGGATGGTCACGGTCCACGGCGTCAGCGCGACACCCTTGTAGTACCCGTCCTGGTCGTAGACGAAGACCTCGATCCGGACGACCGGCTCGTCGCTCGATGGCTGCCACTCGACGACCAGCGCCTTGCCCGCCGGGTAGGACGAGAACTCGCGCGTCACGTCGGCCAACGTGGCGCCCGACTCTCCGGTCACCTTGAGGGTGAGCTTGGCCAGGTCGTGCGACGCTTTCACCTCGAGGTGGTGAAGGGCCAGGTCGACCTTGGACTTGTCGATCGCGATCTGCAGCGTGGAGCGTTCGCCCGCCGCGGCATCGCCCTTGGCGTCGTCCGCGAACGCGCCCGTCGACGCGAGGGCGACCCAGCACGCGCAACACCACGAGCAGAAACGAGGACCCCGCATGTCCGCTTCGGCCGTCAGTCTACGCGACGGCGCGGGCGCGCGCACCGAGACGTGGACCCCCTCGCGCCGGCTGGGCTACGGTCGCCCGCGTCATGGCAGCGCCGGTGCAACTCGAGGCCCGGGCCGATCGACCCGCGCCGCGCATCTTTCGGCAGGGCGCGCGGCCCCCGTACGCGATCCGCTGGTACGGCGCGACATCGATGTTCGGTCATTTTCGCGCCCTCGTGTCGACAGCCATCGCAAGCGAGTCGGTCGACACGCGTGACTGGATGCGACCTCTCCCCCCCGAGGAAATGCTCGCTGGAGTCGTCCGCGTGCTCGGGGTGGAGCGCCGCGCCACGCTGGTCGAGTCGCTCGCCCGGCCGGTGTGGATCGACTGGGTGGCCGACACCGGGGACGACCACGACGTGAGCCAGGCGGTCGCCCGCATGGTCTTCGGCGAGTACGTCGTGCGGGACGGGCCCGGGGGGGAGCCCCTGACGCTCCCGCGGGGCGACGTTCTCCTCTTCGGCGGCGACACCGCGTATCCAGTCGCCACCGCAGACGAGATCCAGCGCCGCCTCGTGCGCCCGTGGAACGAGGCGCTCCGCGAGGCCGGCGGCGACAGGCCGGATCGACTTCGGGTGCTCCTCGGCATCCCCGGCAACCATGACTGGTACGACGGTCTCGACGGATTCGGGCGTCTCTTCCGCCGCCGGGCCGACTCGGTCGAGCGAAGCCCGGAGCACGGCACCGGGGATTTCGAGCGTGGACGCCGCCGAGGCCGCGGAGCCGGGGCGGTGGCCCGCGGACTGCACCTCGACGAGGTAGGCGGCGCGGTCCGGCTCACGGTCGACGCCTTGAAGGCGGCGCGGTCCGTGTGGCGTGGCACGACGCTCAGTCGGCGGCGAAGGCTTGCCCTGCGTGGCTACGAGCCGGTGCAAGAGTCGAGCTACTGGGCCCTCCCCCTCGCGCCGGGCCTCGACCTGTGGGGTGTCGACCGCCAGCTGCGGCGCATGGACTACCGACAGAGGGGCTACTTCCACGCTCGGAGGCGCGCCATCGGCGAGGATGCCGCGGTCTGGCTCGCGGCGCCCGATCCCGCGATTGCGTTCGGCGAACCGTGGGAACCGGGGGTCCGAATGCTCGCGGCCTGCGGCGTCTCGCTCGAGCGCGATCGTGTCCTTTACCAGTGCGGCGACATGCACCAGTACGAGCGGCGCGTGGTGGCCCGATCTCTTCACGTGATCGCGGGGGGCGGGGGAGCCTTCCTCCACGGTACGCGCATCGTGCCCGATCCGGCCCCCGCCGCCTCGGCGTATCCGACGGCGCGGATGTCGCGGCTCCTGGCGCTCGAGGTGCCGTTCAACCTCATGATCGGTCGCGCCGGCTATCTCGTGCACATCGCCGCGGCGGCCGTGGCGTCGTTGGTGCTCGGCGTCGGATGGCACAACCGAACGCGCCTCACCGTGACGTCGGTCGTCGTGAGCGTGGTCATCACATGGGCGCTCTACGCGATCGTGGGACACAAGCGCGCCCACCCGCGGCGAGCCCTCGCGATCGCGGTCCCGTTCGGCGCCCTCCTCGGCTCGCTTCCCATGGGCCTCTCCGTGCTGCTGCGTCTCGTCGCCAGGTTCATACCCCTCCTCGGGCGCGACACGGCCATCACGATTGCGTGCGCGTTCGCGGGCGCGTTCCTCTTCGGCACGTTCCTGTCGCTGTGCGCCCTCGGGGGCCTCGAGATGCAGCAGGTCTTCACCGTCCTCGGACACCCCGGCTTCAAGCACTTCGTGCGGATGCGCGTCTCGACGGACGGCACCGTCGACGCATGGGTCATCGGAAAGGACGATCCGCTCGCCCCCGAAGGGCCGTGGCTGATCGACCGGTTCAGCTGGAACCCTCGCACTTGAACACAAGGAGCGTCACGTCGTCCTCGACCGTGCCCCACCCGCCCACGGCGAAGACGAGGTTCTCGACGATTTCCGCCGCGGGTCGGTCGTGCGAGCGCTGCAGCTCGGCGCCGAGTCGCTCGATTCCGAACTCCTCGCCGTGGCCGTTGCGAATCTCCGTCGCTCCGTCCGTGTGGAGCAGCATCACGTCGCCCGGGCCCAGTTGAAACGAGCTCTCGACGGTGCCCCTGCGGATGTCGCGTCGCCCCCCGACCCAGGTGCCGGGGGTGGCGATGGTCTCGCACGTTCCCTGTGCCGCCCGGTAGACGATGATCTCCTCGTGCGCCCCCGCGAAGACGACGCGCCCCCCCCGGTCGTAGCGAAGCAGCGTGAGCGTCGCGTGGTCGTCGCGTCTCAGCCGGTTGCGGATGTTGTCGAAGAGGACTTCGTTGAGCACGCACACGACGTCCCGCGGCGAGGCGGCGGGTTCCTTGGCGACGAGGGACGCCACGATCGACTGGGTCATGAGCATCATGAGGCCCGCGTCGAGGCCGTGTCCGGATACGTCGCCGATGCCGATCCAGCATCCGCCCTCGACGGGAAGGAAGTCGTAGTAGTCGCCGCCCACCTCAGCCGTGGGGATCATCGTCGCCGCGCAGGAGAGGCCCGGCACGCTCGGCTGCCGCGGCAGGATGGAGGTCTGGATCCGCTGCGCGAGCTCGACCTCCCTCTCAAGCCGCTCTTGGCGGAAGGCGACGGCTTTGCCCATCACGTTGAACGCGCGCGCCAGGTCGCCGATCTCGTCCGCGGAGCGAATGTCCACCCTCGCCGTGAGGTCACCGTCGGCGAGCGCGCTGGCGGCCTCCGCGAGGCCGCGCAGAGGTCCCGTGACGTAGCGTCGCGCGAGCGCGCCGAGCAAGATCGCCGTCGCCGCCGTGAGCCCCGCCGTCATCCAGAACAGCTGGAGCCGGTTCTTGCGGTACGCCTCGTTCTCTCCCCGCAGGGTGAAGGCCACCCTCACCCGTGCGAGGCTCGCTCCGCGCGGACCGACCACCGTCTTCGTCGCGATGAGCCATCCCGGAGTCGAGGTCGTTCCGTCGCCGTCGCGCGGCAGGGGCGCCGAGAGCGCGGGGGCGTCCGGGGCAGACCAGCTGGCTGTCGGCGGTTCGTTCGAGTTGGGCCACACCGCGGCGGACACGATGTCCGGGTTGGCGCGGAGCGCGTTCAGGCGCGCCGAAACGTCGTCGGCGTCCCCGAAGTCGATCGCGGCGGCGAGCTCCGTCGCCAGGAGCTCGATCACCATCGTCGCCGCGCTCGCCTTGGCCGCGATCAGGTTGGACCGCTCCCGCGCCGCCAGGCGCAGAAAGAGCGTCGTCGAGGCAAGGACCAGCACCACGCTGGTCACCGCCATGAGCCGCGCTTCGAGTGACGCGAGACGTCCCCTCGGAGGAGGGGGCGCGTTCATGTTTCGTCCACCGTGAGCAAGCCGGGGGCGAAGCTCGCGAGCGCGTGAATGCTGCGCTTTTGCCACGGGATGCTCGGGTTGGAGATCAGGCGGACGCCGTAGCGTCGCCCGGGATCGAGGGATTCGACCGTGCCGAGCCACGTGAGGACGGTCTTCAGACAGATCGAGCTCATGAACTCGAGCTGCGAGAAATCGACCACGACCTCCCGGGCCGGCGCAGCCGTGGCGCGCGCGTGCGCGTCCGCGAGGGCCCCGCGGACCAGTTCGGCGGCATCCATGGTGGCGTCGCCACGGAGCGTCACGCGCACGAGCGCCGGCTGCGCGGCGACTTCGATGAAGCACTTGTGTCCTGTATCCGTGCTCACGAATCACCTCGGGTAGCGATCGAACCTTGGGCGTGGATTTCGACGCGCTCGCCCTCGACGACGAGTCGAATGGCCATCTCGCTCTCCGCCCAGATGCGCGCGAGGCCGAGGCCGCCGGAGCCGGTCGCGAGCAGCGCGCTCCGGCGCAGCATCTCCGCGTAGAGCGCCGCCGCGTCGCTCGCCGACGTGATCTCGTCGAAGCACCGCCGCAGGCGGGCCAGCTGCGCCGGGGTCGAGCGATTGGTGGTTCGGACGTCCACGGTGCCGGTCCCCGTATCGACCTGGACGAAGAGGGCCGCTTCGCCGTCGGTGGAGTACTTCGCCGCGTTTTCGAGGAGCTCGTGCGTCGCGAGTGCGAGCCGGCTCGCGGCGTCGTCGTCGTCCATGACTCGGAGGTAGAACTCGGCCACGAACCGCCGGACGATCGAGATGAGGTCCACACTCGGGCGAAAGCGCAGCTCGAACGAGGGGACGGGCGCTCCCGCGTTCGAGGGCGCATTCGAGCTGACGTGACTCATCCGACCATCATCGGCCCTCCCAGGCCGTCCGTTAAGCCCAAACGAAGTTGCGCGCGTAGGTAGAAGCGGAGGTAGATGGAAGGGTCGTCTTCCCCTCTACGTCGCATATCGGCACACGCTTGACGGACCCGCGCCTGGCCCTTTTACTCGAAGCTAAGGGGAGTCGAACGGATGTCCGTGACGAGCATCAACGAGATCAAGGTGGATACCTTCGCCGCCCACTGGGAGCGGCAAGGCGCCGCGGTCGTCGTTTGGATGAAGGGCAACGCGGACATGGCCGTCCACGAGCGACTCAAGACGTTCCTCGACGCGGTAGATCTTTCGGTGAAGGCGAGCCAGGCCAAGGAGGCCGTGTTCGAGCTCGAGGATCTCTACTTCATGAACTCGTCTTGCCTGTCGCTCCTCCTGCGATTCATTAACGGCATCCTCGGACTTCGCGCCTCCGAGAGGTACAAGGTCCGCTTCCGTTCGAATCCGAACCTGCGCTGGCAGAAGAAGAGCCTGGCGGCCCTGAAGGCCTACGCGCAGGATCTCGTCACGATCGACTGATCCCGAGCTCCCCACCGGACGGGCGATCCATCGTCTCGTCCCGGGTCGCGGACGGGCCACGGGCCACTATAGTCGGACCCGAGCGCACGCGGACGAGGAGCGGCAGTTTGCAACCGAGCCATTTCGACGTTCTCATCATCGGCGCGGGGATCTCCGGAATCGGAGCCGGGTACCACCTCCAGACGAAGTGCCCCGGCAAGACGTACGAAATCCTCGAGGCACGCGACGCGCTCGGCGGTACGTGGGACCTCTTTCGCTACCCGGGCGTTCGGTCCGACTCCGACATGCACACGCTGGGCTACGCCTTCCGTCCCTGGGACAATCCGCAGTCGATCGCCGACGGTCCATCGATCCTCTCCTACCTGAAGGAGACGGCGCAAGCCTACGGCATCGAACGGCGCATTCGATACGGTCACAGCGTCGAGAACGTGGCGTGGTCGAGCGATCGCGCCCAGTGGACCGTCGACGCCCGCAGGACCGACTCGGGTGAGGCGGTCCGGCTCACCTGCCGGTTCCTCCTCGTGTGCGCCGGGTACTACGACTACGCGCAGGGCTACACGCCGGACTTCCCGGGCCGCGACCGGTACCGCGGCGCCGTCGTGCACCCCCAGCGCTGGTCGGCGGACGTCGTGTATGAGGGAAAGCGGGTCGTCGTCATCGGAAGCGGCGCCACGGCCGTCACGCTCGTGCCGGAGCTCGCCAAGAAGGCCGCGCACGTCACGATGCTCCAGCGCTCGCCCACCTACGTGGTGTCGGCCCCCGGTCGCGACCCGCTCGCGGATTGGTTGCGACGGCGCTTTTCGGAGCGCACCTCGTACGCCGTGACCCGGTGGAAGAACGTGGCGTTGACGATGGCCTTCTACGCATACTGCCGACAATCGCCCGAGCGCGCAAAGCAGATCCTGGTCGGCCAGGTGCGGCGCCAGGTGGGTGGGGCGCTCGACGTGTCCACCCACTTTACCCCTTCGTACAAGCCGTGGGACCAGCGAGTGTGTCTCGTCCCGGACGGGGACCTGTTCGAGGCCATCCGCAGCGGCCGCGCGTCCGTCGAGACCGACCACATCGCGTCGTTCGAGGAGACGGGCATCCGCCTGCGGTCGGGCAAGCTGCTCGAGGCGGACCTCGTGGTCACCGCGACGGGCTTGCGGTTGAAGGTCCTGGGAGGCCTCGTGATCGAGGTGGACGGTCAGGTCGTCGACCTGTCGAAGACGATGACCTACAAGGGCATGATGTGCAGCGGGGTCCCCAACCTGACGTTCGCGATCGGCTACACGAACGCGTCGTGGACGCTTAAATGCGATCTCACGAACGAATACGCCTGCCGTCTCATCAACTACATGGAGAAGCGCGGCTATACGCAGTGCTGCCCCCGGAAGGACCCGGCCGTAAAAGAAGAGCTCATGATCAACTTCACTTCGGGCTACGTAAGGCGCGCCATCGACCAGTTCCCGCGCCAGGGCACCGTCGCGCCGTGGAAGCTTTACCAGAACTACGCGCTCGACCGGATCCTCCTCCGGCACGCCTCGGTGGTTGACCGGGCGATGGAGTTCCGCTGAGGGGTGCCCCGGGGTATCGTGGGCCACCCGCCCCATGCCCGACGCGGCCGCCTTGTCCGACGTCCCTGCGCTCGCCGGATCCATCATCGCCGGCAAGTTCCGAGTGCAAAAGCTCATCGGATCGGGCGGCATGGGGACCGTGTGGGAGGGCGTGCACACGAAGCTCGGGGTCCGCGTCGCCATCAAGTTCATCCGGCCGCAGTACGCCCAGCAGCCCGAAGCGCGAGCCCGGTTCGAAATCGAGGCGCGGGCTGCCGCGAAGCTCAACACGAAGCACGCGGTGCACGTCTACGACTACGGCGTCAGCGACGAAGGACTGCCGTACATCGTCATGGAGTATCTGGAGGGCGAGTCGCTTTCGGATGCCGTCATCTCGCGCGGTCCCCTCGCCCCGGCCGAGGTGGCCCAGATCATCGGCCAGGCCGCCCGCGCGCTGTCCAAGGCGCACGCGTCGGGGGTAGTGCACCGGGACCTGAAGCCCGACAACATCTTCCTCGCCAAGGGTGACGAGCCGGTCGAGGGCCTCTCGTACGTCGTCAAGCTCGTGGACTTCGGCATCGCGAAGATCTTCGAAGAGCGGTCGGAGGACGGCGCCACCTCTCCGATGGGCGGGCCCACACGGGAGGGGACGGTGATCGGCACGCCGAACTTCATGGCCCCCGAGCAGCTCTCCGGGGGGGGCGCGCCGGGGCCGCTCACGGATTTGTGGTCGCTCGGCGCGTGCACCTTCGCCGCTATGACGGGACGGCTGCCCTTCGAGGGCGACGTCCTCGGGGACATCGTGCTCAAGGTGTGCGCCACGCCGCTGCCGGTGCCGTCGCGGGTCGGTCCTCCCGTTCCGCCCGGTTTCGACGCTTGGTTCGCGCGCGCCTGCTCGCGCGATCCGGCACGTCGCTTCCAGACCGCGCAGGAGCTCGCCGACGCGCTCGCGGGCGTGTGCGGCGTCGGGCGGATCCGCATGGCCACGCTCGACGAGGACCAGGTGCAGTACGTCATTCGACCGAAGACGGAGCCTGTGCGCACGTCGGAGTTCCCCGAACCGACCGCCATGTCTCCGCGCACGGCGCTCCTCGCCGGACTGGTGCTGGGCATCACGATGATGGTGGGGCTGCTCGGTCTGCTCGCATGGCGCGAGCATTCCGGCGGGGCGCGAGCACCCGCGACGCAGCCGCAGCTGACCGCGGTGGACGCGGGGACCCCGTGACGCCGCGCGCGCTTGCGGCCTCGCTCGCGGCAGCCGCCGCGGTGGCTGCCCTGCTCTCGGTCGGGCGCGCGTCCGATCACCTCGACGGTCCCCGGGCGACTTCCGATCCGCAGGCGGACATCACGGACGTCTTCGCGTTCACGAGCCCCGAGAATCCGTCCCACGTGGCGCTCGCGATGACCGTCGTGCCGTTCGCCGGCTCCTCGACTGCCTTCTCGAGCAACGTGGACTACGTCTTCCGCGTCCGGCGCGCGTATGCGACCCAGCCGCCCGCGTTCGACGAGGAGCCCCTGGACGTCGTGTGCGACTTCGACGGCGCGCCCGGCGGGTCACCCACCCAAGTGAAGTGCACCTTTCCGGACGGGTCGACCTCGATGGCGGCGGTGGGAGACACGACGGGGGGCGGCAACTCCCAAAGCCGAGCGCGCGTCTTCGCGGGGCTTCGTTCGGATCCCGCGTTCGTCGACCGCCAGGGAATGCTGGCGACCGTGGCCGCCGGGCGCGCCAGCTTCACGGGGCAGAACACGTTCGCCCGCGCGAACGTGCTGGCTCTCGTGATCGACGTCGACGTGTCGGTCTTCGGACCGGGTAAGGACGACGCGGGGCGAAGCGAGCCGCTCCTAGCCGTCGCGGCGGAGACCCTTCGGAGGAAGAATTGATCGCGCGATCCGCCGTCGTGGCGGCCGGGTTGGCCTGCGCGGCCTGCTCGGGCGGATCGGCGCACGACGCCGCCGTGCCGCCGCCCCTCGACGGATCGATCGACTCGGCCCCGGTCGTCGCCGTCGGCGCCCTCGGTCAAGTGGATCGCGCGGGACGGCCGCTCGTCAGCCTGTTGCTCGTTCCACCCTCGCTCAAGGACGACTACAACGCGCAAGGGTCGTTCGAGGCGCCGCTTCCGACCGTGCTGCGGGATGCCCTCGAGTCGAGGCTCGAGTCGATGGATACGCTCGTCCTCGGCGACGGTGGACCGGACCCTGTCGACTGGCCCGTGGACGCAGGTGTGCAGCCGCTCCTTTCCGTGTTCGCGAACGATTCGCTGCTCCTCGATCCGAGTCGACCCAGCACGGGCGACGCCGGCTTTCTCGCGAGCTATCTCGACCTCGAGCGCGAGCTGAACTTGGGAGGCGACGCCGGGCACACGACGTGCGGAGGTCGAACGCCCAACGACGACGTCGCCGATACGATGCTGACGCTGCTCGTGACAGGAACCCGCGGCGTCCCTGTCACGCAGGGGGTGACGGGCCCGACAAAGCCGGCGTCCACGGCCTTCCCCTACCTAGCGCCGCCGAATTAGCGTCAGGACACTACGCGGCGGCGCGGCGACGAAGCTCGACGCGCATCTCGTCGAAGCTCGGCGCGTGTTTGCCGCGCGCTCTGCACAAGAGGAAAAGAGCGTGATGCACCTCCGCGTCGTCGGGCGCGTCGTGCGAACCGTCGAGGCGGTTGCGATCCCAGGCCAGAGCGTAGGCGGCGCTGAGTTCGTCGCCCCCCGCGTGCTCGAGGTAGACGGTCGCCTCGTCGAGCGACACGGTGTCGAGGCTGCTGACGCTCGGCTTCCTCTTCATGCACCCTGCCCCTTCGCCGACGCTGCCCTTCGACAGGCCGGCTCCCGTCTTCGGATTCGCTCGTGACCCTTTGCGCAGTCGCAGCACGAGCGGCAAAACGAGCGACAGCGCCACACCCGCGCTGAAGGTCTCGTCGCGCGCGAACGTGTCTGCGCCCCGCCCCGCTCTTGCGTCGACCCGAGCGCCGCGTTCGTCCTCGAAGGGAGCCTGCTCCCCGCGAGCCCGTGGTCCGTAGGCCGAAAGACTGCGGCGCCCCTCGCGCCGGTTACCGGAAACGACCTTTCGGATTTGGGAATCCGGCATTCGCCTCGACCCGTAGGAGCGGGTTTCGCCGCCCTGGGACCTATTTAACTTAACCCGCCCTCCGCGCAGAACCAACATTTTCTTGCCGAGATGGTGTCGTGAAAGTCCGGGAGATGACCCCCCAACTTCGACAACCTGTCACCCGCTAGTGACGGTCGAGCTCGAGCCAGCGCACGAGGGCGCTCCCGGTGTGCTGCGCGTAGTCGATGCGCAGCTGCCAATCCACCTCGCTTCCGGGCATGGCCCCCTCGACCGCGGCAGGATCGGCGAAGAGGTGCCGCGGACCGGGCCGGAACTGGTGGCGGAGCAGGACCGCGATGGAGCGCCGCAGCTGCCCTTCCAGGTCCGCCTGATCCGATCGCGACACCCCCGCGCGACTCGCTGCGTCGAGGGTCGCCACGCCGGCCTCGGTGCGACTGCCGACGGGGGTGAGGCGCGGCGTGATGACGGGACCGAAGCCGTACGCTCCGTCGGCGTCGTACGGCGTGTCGCCCGGTCCGAACTGCAGCTTGCGTCCGTAGGCATGCCAACGGAGGCAAAAATCGAGAGCGTTGCGGTCGGGAGCCCGGTTCCAGAGGTCCGCCATCACCTGGCAGGTCCAGTGCTCCTCGCCAAAGTAGTACCGACTGCCGAAGAAGTTCCACCCCGGGCCGACCAGACGGGCGAGGGCACGCTTGGACGCTTCGAGGTCGCGCGGGTCCGCGAGCAGGGTGTGGGCTCGCGAGAGGGCCAGGGCCGCCTCGCCCGAGTAGTAGAGGAGCTGCACGTCGATGGGCCGCTGGGTGTTGCGATCGTAAAGGTGCATGAAGTCGCCGTCGGGCCGCTGCTGGGACCGCAGGAACGCGGTCAGGTCGGGCACGAGGAGCGCGTAGGCCGGATCGATGCCCGTCCGAGCGATCTCGACGAACGCGATGACGGCGAGCGCCGTCGACCCGACGTCGACCTTCGCGTCGTCGCCGATGCATCGATGCGGGCCGCACTGGCCCATGGCGTGGTCGCGCAACCAGCTGGCCGCGCGCAACGTGGCCCAGGTCATCTCGGGGTCGTGCGACAGGGCCGTCGCCTGGGCGAGAAAGTACGTCGCCCCTGCATGACGAGGCCAGTCATAGCCGGGCAGCGTCCGGTTGCTCGGCGCGTCGATCATGTAGCGGAACCGGCCCTGGCCATCGACGCCCCGCGTCAGAAAGCGAGCCGCGGCGAGCGCGGCGTCCCGCGCGTCGGTGTCGGTCCAGGTGTCGGCCGAGACGCGCGGGGCGACAGGTTCGCCGGGCACGGTCCGCTCGACGCGGATGCGGCGCAGCGAAGCGCGCTCGAGGACGTCGCCCGCCGCCGTTCCGAACCGCTCGGCGAGCACGGCCAGGATCCACTCGGCGTCGACTCCGGTCGACAACCCGACGCTGGGTATGCTGACACCTTTGTCGTAGGCTTGGTGCGACAGGATCTCGTCGGGGGTGACGTACGTTGTCCGGCCGTCCAGCGTCGCCCTCACGCCGTCGCGCCCGGGAACGAACGACATGGCGAGCGTGGCGCTGGTCCACCGCAGAACGGGTCCGGACCCCATCACCGTCTCGTACGCCAGCGTGGCGTTCGGGTGGGAAGCGAGGGCCGCGTCGAGCGCATCGTTCCGATCCCCGGGGCGAGCGAGGACGGCGCGGCCGACCATCTCGCCGGCGCTCCACACGCTGGCGATGACCTCGGCCGCGCGGGGGTCGCCGGCATCCAGGGAAAACGCGGAGCGCACCGCCACGCACGCCAGGGCTGTCGCGAGCGCCCACAGGCCCAGCGCCCGCGTGAGGTTCGTCACCCGCGCGCTCCGCGGGGGTCGGGGTGGGTCGCGGGCGGCCGCAGCCAGACCAACTCGACGACTGGAACCACGACGAGGTACGGCAAGGCGAGGGCAGCCACGAGCGACAGGACCATCGCGCCGCCGAACCCGACCGGGCCGTAGATGCCGCTCAGCCAGGCCGCCGTGACCGACAGGACGGTGACGAGGCCAAGCCCGAGCGCGAGTGCCACGACGCAGGTGACGCGAGCGATCCGCTCGGCCCAATCGGTCGCGCGCAGGAGGCCGGCGCCCGCGGTCGCCTCGAGCGCGATGACGGCGACCGCGGACACGTCGACGGGCGCCCATCGGGCCGGCAGGCCGAAGAACACGCCGCCCGCGACGAGCAGCCCCGTGAGAAGATGCGCCGTTCCGAAGACGATCGCCGCGCGGCGCGTGAGCATGCGACGCGCGCCATATCACGGACGTGGCGGCTTGCGAAAGTCGGCCTTTCGCGCGACCGCCCGCCGCAGCCCGTCGAACGTGTCGCGGAGGACGGAAGCCCTCGCGTCGGCGTTTCCGAGCGCGGCCGCCTTTCGCTGCGCGTCGGCGATGGCCTTGACCGGGCCGCGGCAGGCGGGGGGCAGCCTTCGGGCCAGGTCGGACGCGGACCCGTCGTAGGCGTGGTAGCAAGCGTCGGGTCGTCCTTCGTCGCAGAACGGGTCGGCGTCGTCGATGGCGTCGTCGGCCATCTGCGCGATGAGCTTTTGTGCGTCGGCGTTGCAGCCGTCGAGGATAGAGGCCGGGTAGCGCCCCTTCTTGCCGTCGCCGTGTTCGCGCGCGGCGTTGCGCATCTGCTGCATGAGGTTCGCGAACCGGGCGAACGGCATGGGCGACGGCTCGCGGATCATGGGGGCGAGGTAGCGCACCGGCACCCCGAAGTTGATGTTCTGCCCGCCGAGGAGCACGGCCGTGGCCACTCCGATCACCTCTCCGCGATCGTTGAAGATGGGCCCGCCCGACGAGCCCGGGGCGATGGGAGCCGAGATCTGCAGCACCTCGGTGCCGTCCTCGCCCGTTCGCCGCGCGCTCACGAGGCCGTTCGAGACGGTGTCCTCGAGGCCCATCGGATTGCCGATGGCCACGACGGCATCGCCAGGCCTCATGGCGTCGCTGTCGCCGAGCGCGATCGACGGAAGGCCGCGCGCCTCGACGCGGACGAGGGCGAGGTCGTGTTCGGGGCTGGCCGCGAGCACCTCCACGACGTCGAGTTCGCGTTCGGTGCGCAGCGTCACGGAGACGTGCGGGCCGCCGACGATGACATGGAGGTTCGTGGCGATCCACCCGTCTTGGCGCACGATGAACCCCGTACCGAGCGACTGCGCGGTGCGGATCGTCACGACCGACGGCAATGCACGGGACGCGATGTCGGCGGGCGAGAGGGACCGCGTGGCGGGGGGAGGGTGTCGCGCGCTCACCCGGTCGGAGTGACCCCTGGGTGCTCCGCCGCAGGCGACCGCCGTGATGGCAAGCACCGAAGCGAGTCGCCGCGCGCGCATGGCGGGCTCAGTGTGACACAGGTGGCCCGGCGCTCGCGTGGCGCCTCCTTCAGAGATCGTCGAGACCGAAAAAGGCCTCCGCGGCGCCCGTCTTGACCGCGGACCAGGTCGTTCCTCGATCCGAGCTCGAGAGGAGCGTCCCGGCCTCGCCCGCCACGTACTGCGTGGCGCCCGGCTCGCTCATGATGAGCGCGGCGTGCAGATCGGCGGCCGTGCTCACCGTCACGGCGCGCCACCCGGCGTCCACTGATCGCTCGAGGACCGTGCCGCCCGCGCCGGCGGCGACGGCTGCCGTCCCGTCGTCGCTCATCGCGACGGCGTCGAGCGGGGCTCCGGCGGACGCTTCGCGCACGAAGCTCGCGCCGGCGTCGAAGCTCGACCACACCGATCCCGACGTGTCGACCGCGAGCACCAGATGGGCGCTCGGATCGCTGGCCACGCCGCGCAGATCCGCGGAGCCCGGGATGACCGACGAGCTCCAATCGGCACCGCCGTTCACCGATCGCAGGACGACGCCCCCGTCGCCGACGACCAGCGTAACGCCGGCCGCCGCCGCAACGGCGCTCGAGCGAAGGGTCGCGGTCGTGAGCGGCGCGATCGGTCGCCAGGTCGATCCCCCGTCGATCGTCGTCGCGAGGGCGCCCGAATCGCCGGCGACGACGCCCGCCATGGACGTCCCGAATCGAATCGTGTGAAGCGCGGCGGACGTGTGGGTCTCCTGCCAGTTCCAGGTGCTGCCGCCGTCGGTCGTGTGAGCGACCGTGCCGTTGGCTCCCGCAGCCCAGCCGTCCAGGTTCCCGACGCAGGCCACGGCGTAGAGGTCGACGGGGGACAGGCGCCTGGTCGCCCACGTCACCGCGTCGAAGGTCTGGGTGAAAGTTCCTTTGGCGCCGACCGCGGCCATCCACCGGGAGGGCGGGACCGTTGCGCCGTCGCCCGAGGCGGGTGGGGATGAGCTGCCGTTGCACGCGGCGACCATCGCCGAGGCGACGAGGGAGGCCTGGGCCAGTGCGTTCCTTGCCAGCATGGGTGCTCTCCTTACAGGTTCGTACGCGTGGGGGCTTGGGCCGCTGCGCGCGAGCGACCGATCGCCTTCAGATCCGGCGTGGCGTGCCGTTCCTTTGCGATCGGATGCTGCTCAGCGCTCCGATCCCTTCCGTCGATCCGCGCCGCTCCGCGCTCGTGGAAACCGTCACGGAGAACATCCTACAACGCATCACGCGCGGGACCCTTTCCCTGCCGTCGATGCCCGTGGCCGCTTTCGATTGCCTGGCGCTCCTAAGGCAGAGCGACTTTTCGATGCGGGCCGCGGCCTTGGTCATCGAGAAGGACCCCGCCCTCGCGGCGCGTGTGCTGTCCGTGAGCAACAGCGCCGCCTTCTGCACGAAGGAAAAGGCGCGCACAGTGGTCCAGTCGATCATGCGCCTCGGGGCCAACAACCTGCGCCTCGTGCTGTTCGAGGCCATGGCAATCCCCATCTACGAGTCGAACGACCCGCGCATCCGCCGGGCTTGCGGGGCGCTCTGGCGGCACTCGCGCACCGTCGCGGCCTGCGCCCGGGAGGTGGCGTCCCGGGTCCACGCGGGCGACTCTTGCGAGGCGTACCTCAGCGGGCTGCTTCACGACATTGGAAAGCCCATCGTGGCGACCTTGCTGGTCCAGGCCGAGCACCGCCTCGTCGGCCGCAAGACGGAGCTCTGGATGGAGCCTGACGCATGGATGGACGTGGTCCAACAAGCGCACCGCACCGTCGGCGTCGCGCTCGCGGAGAAGTGGGAGCTTCCGGACACCGTGGTCGGCGCGGTCGCCAACTGCTCGACGTACGATCCGGACGAGCCGAGGTCGATCGTCAACTGCGTGCGCCTGGCCAATGCCCTCGCCAAGGAGGTCGGCTTTTACGTCGGGGCCGTAAACGCCGCGGACGTCGGCGAGGCCATCGCCGTGGGCAAGGACGTCCTCGGGCTCGACGACGCGCAGCTCGAGACGCTTCGCGGCAAACTCGGCGGTTGGTCGCGCGAGGGCGACGACATCTCGCATTGACGTGATCGTTCAGAACTGCCCGTAGACGAAGGGCTCGTTCGCCGCGCCGGCGACCACATGCAGCGCCATCGCCGTGGCTGCGAGCAAGAGCCCCTGCACGAGCGCCGGAGTGCGCACGAACGCCTCTC
>DATGJA010000328.1:0-12808 GCA_035295445.1 Polyangiaceae bacterium
CGCCGTGCCGGACGCGCCTCCGGGAGCGCTCCTGCACAAGCCCATCACGCGCGAGATCCTCCTTCGCGGCGTCCGTGAGGCGCTCTCCCTCCGCGCCCCGCTCGGCGCGACCCCGGACGTCGCGCTGTAGCCAACCGATTCACCGAGCCGGCATACCGTGCCCCGGCCCCAGGATCGCGCGCATCTTGAGGGACGGGTCGAACCCGTCGACGTGCGGCGGATGGTGGCACGAGAGACACGTCGATGGATCCGGCCGCGCGACGATGTACGCGGGCTCTCCGGGGTTCTGCACGTGGCGCGAGCCCGGACCGTGGCAGACCTCGCACTGGACGTCCGTCAGGCCGTCGACGTGGGTCACCGTGCTGCCTCCTGGCCTCTCGTATCCAGTCACGTGACAGCTCACGCAGTCGAGGTTGTGCGCCTTGAACTGCGACGCGAGCGCGGCGTAGGCGTGCGCGTGGGCGGTGCCGTCGAAAACCCGGCGCGGGCCCGCATGGCAGGTCGAACACCTCTCGATCCCCACGTATCCCGCCTGCCCGGGGGCCGCGGGCGCCGGCGCGCGATCGGCGAACTCGATCCGGTTGTGATCGTCGACGGCCTTGTAGTAGGAGGAGAGCTCGCTCTCGATCGCCGGATCTTTGCCGAGCGATTCGCGAATCTCCTGGACGGTGTAGCGAAAGAAGCTCCCCTGAGCGGGCGCCGGACGGCGATCGAGCGAATCGCGCTCCGCCTCGAGGCGCGCGAGATCCCGCTTGCGCGCGTCGACGTCCGCGGCGGGGACGTCCTTGTCTCGCTCCCACGCCGCGATCCTCAGGTGCAGATCGTCGATTCGACCCGCAAGGTCCTCGCGTCGTCGCGCGAGCTCGAGCCCGGTGCCGTCGGCGAACTTGACCGCCTTGCCCGGACCCGCCGCGTCGCGGACGTAGAGATCGAGGACGGCGACGCTCTGGAGGTGATTCGCCGCCTGTACGATGAGGACGTCGCCGACGCGCTCCACGGGAGGAGCGCTGGTGTTGGCGTCGCCGCCGGCCTTCGCCGAACCGACCACGACGGCCGTGAGATCCGGCACCGCGTCGGCGATTCGTTTCGCCTCCCCACGGCCCACCGCGACGAGGGCGACGAGCACATTGGCTCCCTTTGCCCTCGCGTCGTCGGCCGCCCGGCGGACGGCGTCCTCGGGGGTGGGCGGCCTCGGCGCGACGGCGTCGGGCTCGAGGGGCGCGCCCTGGCCGTAGCCGACGAAGCCGACACGAATCCCGCCCGCGTCGCGGACACTTGAGGCGGCCCCCGGAACGAGCGCGACCGCGCCGGCCTCAGCGGCCAGCTTGGCGAGCGCCTCGGGACCCGCGGCCCAGTCGTTGACGCCGGGCGCGAACGCCGCCAGGTCCAGGCCGCGCAGCACCCGCGCCATCGTCTGGGCCTTGATTCGGTCCTGGTCCCCCTTCTGCGGGTCGAGCCTCTCGTCCATGAAGAAGAGGGGACCTGCCGCCGCGACGAGCGCGACCGGAGCCGTCCCACGGCTCCCGCGGACCCAGGCGCCGAAGTGATCGAGGCCCCCCAGCTGGTCCCGGGTGCAACCGCAGGGCTCGAGCGCCCCGGCGAGGTCGCTCACCAGGTAGAGGCGCACGGTCGGCCGAGCGGCTTCGTCCCCACTGGAGGGCGCGCGGGCGCCCGAAGGCGTCGAGCGGCAGCCCTCGCACGCGGCGAGCCCCGCCGCGACGAGGGGGACTACGAGCGCCAAGCGAAGCGCCCAGCGTGAGGTCTCCTCCGTCATTTTTCCATCCAGGCCCCCGCATAGATACACTCTGGGTCGGATGTCGTCGGGCGAAAACCCTCCGGGCCGTGGCTTGCCTCGGCCCCTCTCCGGCGGGCCGGTCAAGTTTGGCCCCTATTGGCTGGAGGCGCGGCTCGCGGTCGGCGGCACGGCCGAGGTGTACGTGGCCCGCCCCATCGACCCCAAGGGCGAGCCGCGGCGCCTCGTCGTCAAGCGACTCCTGCCCCACTTTGCGGTGGACGAAGAGGGCCGGACCATGTTCGAGCGCGAGGCAGCCCTCCACGCAGCCGTGCGCCACGACAACGTCGTGCAAGTCTACGCATCGGGCCTCGCCGGGGACGAGCCGTGGCTCGCCATGGAGCTCGTCGACGGGTGCGACCTCTTCCGGCTCCTGCGCCGGCTCTCGGGCGATGCAAGAACGCTGGGCGTCGGGTTGTCGGTCTACGTGGCCCGCGAGCTTCTTCGAGGCCTGCAGAGCGCCCACGCCGCGCGCGACGCCTCCGGCCAACCGATGGGGATTATCCACAGGGACGTGACCCCGTCGAACGTCTATCTATCCATCGACGGACGCGTCAAGCTGGGCGACTTCGGCATCGCTCGATCGGCGAGCCGCGCCACGATGCGAACGGGCGCGGCGATGCTCAAGGGCAAGTTCGCGTACCTCGCGCCGGAGCAGGTCGCCGGCGAGGGCTTCGACCAGCGGGCCGATCTCTTCTCGATGGCGGTCGTCTTCGCCGAGATGCTCATCGGACGGCCGCTCTTCGCCGGAAGCGGACAGCTCGCCGTGCTCCTAGCGATTCGCGACTGCCGGATCGAGCCGCTGCGCGAGGCGCGAGCCGCGTGGCCCCGGGGCCTGTTCGAGGTGCTCGAGCGCGCCCTCGCGCGCGACCCGGCCGCGCGCTTCCAGAGCGCCGCCGCGCTCTCGGAGGCCCTGGGGCCGTTCAGCTCGAGCCCCGAAGCGGCGCGCCCGGAGCTCGGCGTGCTCGTGCGATGGGTCCAGTCGGCCCCCTCGAGCGGCCAGATGCAGGCCGTCCGCGACAGCGCGGCCAAGCTCCGGGCCGCCCAGGCGGCCGCCCCCCCGACCGAGCCCCAGGAGCTGGCCCTCGCGCACGAGCGCTCGACCGGGGAATACGCGGCGATCCCGTCCTTCGTGCAGACCGGCACGGGCAAACGCTTCGGGCCGTGGCCGTTCGCGCGGCTGGTCGAGGCGATCGCGACGGGCCAAGTCGGTCGGGGGGACAGCATCGACTACATGGGGCGCGGGCTCGCGCCGATCGAGTCCATCGACGAGCTGTCGCGATTTTTGCCCGCCATGACCACCGCGACGACGAACCGATTGACGGGCGTCGCCGCACCGGATTTTTCGGACGACGTGTCCCCGTCGGCGCTCGTCGCAATCCTGCTGCGCGTGATGGAGGCCCAAGCGACCGGGGTCCTTTTTGCCGAGACGACCGACTCGCGAAGGAGTTTGCCTTCGCAGCGCCCCGGGCTGGGCGAGGCGGGCCGCAAGGAGCTCTACTTCCTAGGTGGCAAGCTCCACCACGTAGCGTCGAACGACGCGAGCGAGCTCCTCGGCGAGTCCTTGGTGCGGCGCGGCGCGATCTCCCGCGACGAGCAGGACTTCGCGTTGGCCGTGCTCCCGCGATACGGCGGTCGGATGGGCGACACGCTCATCGCGCTGGGGCTCGTCGGCTCCCTGGACATCTTCCGCGCGATTCGCGATCAAGGGCGCGATCGGCTGGTCAACCTCTTCCGATGGCCGACCGGCAAGGTGACTTTCTACTCGGAGCAATCGGCGCCAGAGGTGCAGTTTCCCTTGGATCTGGCGCTTCCGCCGCTCATCCTCGCAGGCCTCGAGGCGGCGCTGCCCGGGGACGCGGCCTTCGAAAAGTGGCGTGATCGGCTCGACGTCGGCGTGCGCCCGGGGCCGACCCCGTCGCCAGCGCTCCGGTCGGCCCCGTGGCCGCCGATCGTCCATCGTCTGCTCGAAGCTGTCACCGGGCCCATGCCGCTGCGCGAGGCGCTCCGACGGATGGCGCAGGGGGGGTCGAGCACCGCCAGCGACGCGATCCGCGCCCTCGAGCTCGCCCTCGCGGCAAAACTGCTCGTCTTGGGGTGAAAGGACCTACGGGCCGGGCGCCGGTCCGACGCACTTGGGGGTGCTGCAGCTGCGGGGACAGGTTGGCTGCGACGACGTCGGCGTGTAGCAGTAGTACGGGTCGTTGACCGGTACGGGGCCCGAGATCTTGCAACACAGGTCCCCCGAACCGCAGCACTGCGTCCCGCAGCACGACTGCGCGGCGGTGCACATGCTTGCCGTGGGGCACGGCCCGGCCGCATCGAGCGACCCGCCACCTTCATGACCCGCATCGTCTGGTCCGGCGTCCGCTCCGCCACCGCCGCTGCTCCCGCTTCCCGTCGACGAGCCGCCGATAGAGCCCGCGCTGGAGCCGGTGCTCGACCCGCTTCCCGTGGCGCCGCTGGTGGCGCCGCTGCTCGCGCCCGCGCCCGCGCCCGTGCCCGTGCCCGTGCCCGTCCCCGCGCCCGCGCCCGCGCCCGTGCCCGCACCCGCACCCGCGCCCGCGCCCGCGCCCGTGCCCGCGCCCGCGCCCCCCGAGCTACCTCCGTCCGCCCCGCCGCCCGGGATGGTCGAGGACGCGCCCCCGCACGCAACCCCAACGACCAGCGCCGAGGCAACAACCCAAGGCCCAGTGCTCCAGCCCATCCGTTCCTCCTTCCCGCGGCAAGTTTGATGCGAACCGTCGCGTGCGTCGACCCCGCATGACCTACCGATCGGGCGAAGAGCGGCCAGCGGTGCGTCGCGCGTCACTGCGCCGGCTGGGGCATCACGTCAACGTCCTTCTCCTCCGGCTCGGCCCGACGTCGCTCGGCGCGGTGATCGCGGGCGATGAGCACGTAGAGCGAGGGAACTACAAAGAGCGTGAACAGCGTCCCGATGGTCATGCCACCGACGAGCACGCGCCCGATCGAGTTGCGGGCGGCCGCTCCGGGGCCCGTCACGATCGTGAGCGGAAAGTGACCGGCCACCGTCGCGACGGTGGTCATGAGGATGGGGCGCAACCGCGTCGCGGCCGCGACGGTCACGGCGTCGATCTTGGAGAGACCCTCCCGCTGTTTCACGTTGGCGAATTCGACGATGAGAATCCCGTTCTTGGAGACGAGGCCGGCCAACGTGACGAGGCCCACCTCCGAGTAGATGTTCAACGTCGACGTCCATGGGTCGGTCGCCGCAAAGTGCATCCCCGGCGGGCCGGCGAACTTCAAGAACGTGAAAATGAGCGCGCCGAACATCGCCAGCGGAACCGAGCCGCCGAGAATGACGAGCGGATCGCGGAACGAGTTGAACTGCGCGGCGAGCACGAGGAAGATGAGCACGAGCGCGAGGACCATCGCGGGGAGAAACTTGCCCGCCTCCTGACGCAGCTGGCGCGACTCGCCCGTATAGTCGACGCGGTACCCGGCCGGCAGAATCTTCGCCGCGGCGTCCTCGAGAACACGCAGCCCGGCGTCCGTGGAGGCCGGGGCGACCCCGGAGATCTTCACGGCGTTGAGCTGCTGAAACCGATTCAGGGTCCGCGGCCCCACCCCCTGCTCGATGCGCGCGATCGACGCGAGGGGGACGGCGCGACCTGCGGGGCCGGTGACGTACAGTTCGCCGAGCTGCTGCGGCGTCAACCGGCCGGCGCGCTCCACCTCCGGAATCACCTTGTAGCTGCGGCCGTCGAGATCGAAGCGATTCACGAAATTCCCGCTCAGCATCGACGACAGGTCGGCTCCAACCTGCTGCATCGTGAGCCCCATGGAGGCTGCCTTGTCTCGGTCGACGAGGATCCGGCTCTGCTCCTGATCGATGCGTACGTCCGTGGACGGGGGGAACGCGAACTGCCCGCTCTTCTGCGCCTCGAGGACGATCTGCTCCGCGAATCCCATCACCTGGGCTTCGTCGGCCGTGGACGCGATTACGAACTCGACCGGGAAGAAGCCGGCGCTCGGCAGCGGCGACGGCAAGAAGGCAGGGGCCCGGATCCCGGCGACCCGCATCAGCTTGGTGGAGAGCTCTTCCTGGATCGGGAAGATGCTCCGCCCCCGCTCGTCCCACGGCTTCATCAGGGCGCCGCCGAATCCGGCGTACGGAAAGGTAACCTGGAATGCCTGTTCGAACTCCGGCTCGGACGCGAAGATGCGCTCGACCTGCTCCGTATAGGGGACGAGACGCTCGATCGTCGCGTTAGCCGGGACGTCGATGGACCCGAAGACCACCCCTTGGTCCTCCTTGGGGGCGAGCTCCTTGGGAGAGAGCAAGTACAGGGGCACCACCAGCGCACCGAGAACGACCCAGACGAGGTACACGGCGGGGCGCATGGTCAGCGTCCGCGCGAGGAGCCGCTCGTACGTTCGCCTCGTCGCATCGAACGTGCGTCGAACGGCGCCGCCGAATCGGCCCGTGGCGCCGCCGGGCTGGACGAGCTTGGACGACATCATCGGGCTCAGGGTCAGCGCCACGATGCCGGAGATGAACACGGCCCCCGCCAGGGTGAAGGCGAACTCCCGGAAGAGCGCGCCCGTCAGGCCGCCTTGAAAGCCGATCGGGACGTAGACGGCCGCCAAGGTGATCGTCATCGCCACGATGGGTCCGACGAGCTCGCGCGCGCCGTCGAGCGCCGCTCGCAGAGGACTCTTGCCGAGCTGCGCGTGACGCTCGACGTTCTCGACGACGACGATCGCGTCGTCGACGACCAGGCCGACGGAAAGGACGATCGCCAGCAGGGTGAGCAGGTTGAGCGTGAACCCGAACGCCTCGATGAGGAACACGGCGCCCACCAGCGAGAGCGGGATGGCGACGACGGGGACGAGCACCGTCCGCAGCGACCCGAGGAACAGGAAGATGACGCACATGACGATGACGATCGTCTCCACCAGGGTGCCCGTGACGTCGCGCAACGCGCTCCGGATGTACGTCGTCGCGTCGTACGCGACCGACGCCGTCAGTCCGCTCGGCAGGTCCCGCTGGATCGAGCGCACCTCGTCGCTGACCCGCTGGATGACGTCGAGGGTGTTGGCGTTCGGGAGCACCCAAATGCCCATGAAGACGGCTTTTTGCCCCGAAAAGCGTACGTCCGAGTCGTAGTCGTCGGCGCCGAGGGTGACGTCGGCCACGTCTTGCAGTCGCACGAGCGCGCCGCCGTGCTCGCGCAGGACCAGCTTCTTGAAGTCGTCGACGCTGGTGAGGCTCGTCGTCGCGGCGAGGTCGACCTGGATGTACTGCCCCTTCGCCTGACCGACCGCCGCCAAGTAGTTGTTGGCGGCGAGGGCCGCACGGACCTCGGCCGGGCTCACGTCGAGGGCGGCCATACGGTCCGGCTTGAGCCACGCGCGGAGCGCGAACGTGCGGCCCCCGAGGATGTCCGCGCGCTGGACCCCGTCGATCGCCGAGAGGCGCGGCTGAACGATGCGCGTCAGGTAGTCGGTGACCTGGTTGCTCTCGAGGATGGGCGAGCCGAACGACAGGTACATGGCGGCGATCCTCGCGTCGGACGGCTCGACGTTGATCGCGGGGATCTCCGCCTCGGGAGGCAGGTCGGCGCGAACCTGGTTGACCCGGGCCGCGATGTCGCTCAGCGCGTCCGCCGCGCGGAAGTTGAGCCTCAGGCGGACGTTGATGGTCGAGAGGCCGAGCTGGCTCTGGGACTCGACGTAGTCGATCCCGTCGGCCGCGGCGATGGCGCGTTCGAGGGGAGTCGTGACGAAGCCGCGAACGAGGTCGGCGTCCGCCCCGACGTACACGGTGCGGACGGTGATGGTCGCACTCTCGATCTTCGGGTACTGGCGCACGCTGACGCCGCGGATGGCCTGGAGCCCTGCGATGAGGATCACCAGGTTGACGACGATCGCCAGGACCGGTCGCCGGATGAACACGTCCGTGATCCTCAAGTCGTCGACCTCACCGGTTCGCGGGGTGTGGCTCGAGCTCCGGATGGAGCGAGACCTGGTTGTCGACGATCACGCGACCGCGGTTGCGGAGCTTGAAGGCGCCCGCGACGACGACCTCCTCCCCCGGCTTGACGCCCTCGGCGATCGCGACGAAATCGCCCCGCATCGGTCCGAGGCGGACGAACTGCTGACGAGCGATCCTCGACGCCTGCCCGTCGGGCCGGACCTGGGGGCGCCCCTGCGGGTCCTTCGCGTCCTCGACGACGAACACGGAGTCACCGTACGAGGCTCGAACGACGGCGGTCGCCGGAACGGCGACGACGGTATCCTTCGCCGGCAGGATGACCGAGACGTCGACGAACATTCCCGGCCGCACCCAGTCGCTCTCGCGCGGTACGGTCGCACGGAGCTTCGCGTTGCGCGTCGCCGGATCCACGTCGGGCTCGATCGCGAACACGCTCCCCTCGACTTCCTTTCGGGAGGCGCCCGCGTCTCCGGCGCCGAGGGCCACCCGGATGGGCATGCCCACGCCGATCCGGGAGAGGTCCTGCTGCGGAATCGAGAAGTCGACGTACGTCGCGTCCGCCGATTCGAGGTTGGTGATGGGCGTGCCCGAGGGCAGGTACTGTCCGACGTTGACGAGTCGAATGCCCAGGCGGCCAGCGAAGGGCGCGCGCACGAGCTTGCGCCCGATCTGGGCGGCGAGCGCGTCGACGTCCGCCTGGTCCGCCGCGAGCTGCGAGTCGTCCGTGTCGCGTTGCGCGCGAGCGACGGCCCCCGTCGCGAACAGGGCGTTCGTGCGACCCGCGTTCGTCCTCGCGAGATCCAGGCGCGCGCGCGCCGAAGCGAGTTGGGCCCGCTCGACGCGCGCGTCGAGCTCGACCAGGACCTGTCCCGCGCGCACGACAGCGCCCGAGTCGAAGTCGATCCGCCACACGATCCCCGGCGCATCGTTGCTAATCGCCACACCTCGCCCCGCCGCGACGCTGCCGATCGACTGCAGCGTCTGCTCCCAGGTCTGCTCGGCGGCAACGTACGTGCCGACCATCTCGGGCGGAGGTCCCGCCTGCTGGGCCTTCTTCCCGAAGGCGATCAGGCCCGAGATCTGGAGCGCCTTCACGCCCCCCAAGACGAAGACGACCAGCGACAGCGCGAGCACCACCGCGAAGTAGCGCCTGCCTCGCCCGAGACGGGGCGCCGACGAAGCCGAGCTCGTCGGCCCTTCGGGATGCACGCCCGCCGCCGTCATCGGGCGCGGCTCATGCGAAGAGCGAGCCGCGACCCGGACCGCTTGTCTCGCCCGCTACCTCGGCTACCTCGCCGCCGCGCCCGACACCCCGCTCGAGAAGGGGAGAATCGTCTTCAGGTCCTCGTCGGTGAAGCGAAGCTGGAGGCCGAGAAAGTAATCGCGCTGCTCCGGCAGGAACAAGTGGTCCACCCCGCCGAGGAGCCAGAGACGTTTGACGAATTCGTATTGGATGTACACGCGGTAGCGTGGCTGCACCTCCTCGCTGAACCCGAAGAGGTCATTCACGATCTCGAAGCGGTCCTGCAGGAAGTGGATGTCGAGGCCGATTCCGCCGGTGGACTCCTTGATCCCGAAGCGACCCGTGAACGGTCCCATCCGCTTCGCGAATTGCAGCGAAAAGCGGAAGGCGTCGCTCGTCGTCGTCGTGATGGTCCGGTAGTGGGCGGGCTCGTTGACGTTCGTTGTGTCGACGCTCGTGTCGGTGATCGAGGTGAAGCCGCGCGGGTCGGCGATGAGCTCGATCTCGTAGTACTTGTCCTCCCGCGGCTGGAGCCGGAGCGAGACGTAGCTCTTGATGGTGTTCGCGAGAAAGTTGTAGTCGCTCCTCAAACCCACGATCGTCTGCAATCTCGTCAGGTTCTGCACGTAGTCGTTGACGCCCTCGGCCACCCCTTGCACCTCGTTGACGAGCTGGTCGTCTTTCGTCAGCTTGCCGATCGTCCCCTCTCCCCGGTCGATGCGGCCGCTGACGCTGTCGATGTGCTGCAGGGCGCTCTCGAGGCTCTTGCTCGCCCGGTCGATGTGCTCGAGCGTGTCGCGCAGATCTCCCTTTTGACCTTGCGCCCCCTGCGCGGCGAGCATCTCGCGCACCTCGCTCGTCACCACGCGCACGTTCTCGAGGATCTGGGCGAGCTGCGGGTTGGCGTTCTGCGCAATCTCGTCGACGTTGCGGAGCGTGTCGCGGACCACCTCTCGGTTCTCCTGCACCGTCTTGTTCAGGGCGTCTGTCGTGTCGGCGAGGTTCTGCAGGATCAAGCGGATGTTCTGGCCGCCCTGCTCGGTGCCAATCGAGCCGGCGAGCTGCTTCGCGACGGCCTTGACGCTGTCGGCGATGTCCTTGACCTCGTCGAGCAGCTCCGCGGGCGTCGTCTCGTCGACGATGATGTGAATCTCGTCTCCGTCGTGCAACCGGAGGTGATCCGGAGTCCCCGGCGTCAGAACGACGACCGACTCGCCGAGGAGCGACGTCGACTTCTTCCCGAGCGTCGCGTTGTCGTAGAGGGCGATGTCTCCATGAAGCTTCACGTCGAGGCGAGCGTGGCCGTTCTCGAGCCGGATCGAGTCGAGCGTGCCGACGGGGATGCCGGCGATGGTGACGCGCGAACGCGTCGCGAGGCCCGTCGCGTCGTGGATGTACGCGTGGACGGTGTACCCGGGGCCCCCGCCCACCTCGGGGCTGACGTATTGGTAGATTCCGTAGGCGGCGGCCCCCGTCAACGCAACGAAGAGCCCAACCTTGGCCGCCTGCGTGCCTCTCGCCATCTGCTCGACAAGGCTACGCTATCAGAAGTCCGGGCCTAGCGAGCCGTCCCACGCTCACGGCTCCTCGTAAAACGTCTCCGTTTCGACGGGCTCCGGCGCGATGGACCCGCTCGCCGCCGGCAACGCAATCTCGTCGAGCGCGGCGTCGAGCTCGACACGTTGTTTTTCGAACTCGTCGCGGGAGCCTCGTGGGACCACCCGAACGCCGTCGAGGCGGAGGGACAACGGATCGACGAACACGCCGCCGCGCTTCATGCCGAAGTGCAGGTGCGGCCCTGTGACCCGGCCCGTCTGGCCGACGTACGCGATCAGCTGTCGCTGCTCGACGTGCATGCCGGCGTGGAGCCCCTGCGCGAAACGCGACAGGTGGCAGTACACGCTCGTGAGCCCCCCGGCGTGGGCGATCTCCACTTTGTTGCCGCAGGGGCCCTCACGCCCGACGCTGGCCACGACGCCGGCCGCGGTCGCGTAGACGGGTGCCCCGACGGGCGCCGCGAAGTCGACTCCGTTGTGCGGCATCACGACGTGAAGGACGGGGTGCATCCGGTGCGGGTTGAAACGCGAGGCGATGCGCGCGAAGGGAACGGGGCTGCGAAAGCCCCCATGGTAGGGCTGCCGGCCCTTCGCGTCGTACCAGCCGTGTCGCTTGTGACCGTCACCGGGGTCATCCTCGGCGGCGAAGGAATACACACGCACCGACGGTGCGTTGGGCGCGGCCGGGAAGTACTCGACCGCTTCGAGGGCAAGCCAGCGCACCATGGCGCCGTCGACCTGCTCCTGCGTGCCGACGACGCGCAAACGCGCGCCCGGGCGGATGTCCGAGAGCTCGGCGTGCCCTTCCAGCGCGTCGTCGAGCATCGCGAGCACGTCGTCGACGGGCGCGAGGCCCGCGTCGACGAGCGAAGCGCGCAGGTCGCTTCCGACGACGACCGCTCTTCCGACGCGAACGCGATCGCCGACGAGCTCCAGCTTGCGCGTCTCGAGCTTCGGCCCGCCGCTCGGCTGAGGGACCTCGCGACCCTGCCACACGTCGACCGGTGACGTGACGAGCTCGAACGCGATGACGCGGTCGGTCGCCTTGTCGATGGCAACGGTGAGGGCGTCCTTGGGCGCGAAGTGCTCGACGCTCCGAACGGCGCCCAGGGAGTTCGCGACGCGCTGGGCCTCGCCTCGCGAGACGTGCGCGCCCGCAAGCGACGCGAGCAGGGATCGACGACCGACGACAGCTTCGACGACCTTGACGTCCGAGTCGTCCGCGAGCTGGCCGACGCGCCAGACGGGGGCCCGCGGCGGCGCGGCCTCCGCTCCAGCATCGCTCGACGGTGCTGCGCCGACTTCCGCGATGGCCTCGGACGCGGCGAACGTGGCGCCGATGGGCGCCGCATTCGCGGGGGGCGGGGGTGTCTGAACGCCGCCGGCTCGGATGAAGAAAGGCGCGAGCGCCGCGCCGAGAAGTGCCGCGCCGCCGGCGATCGCGAGCGCCGCGCGCGCGAGCGGCGACATCGCCTTCCACCTCCGTGACCCTCGCTTGTCTCGCGCGGCATCGCCGAGCGGCGCAGGCCGCGACGGCCGCGATGGTGTCCTCGTCGTGACCTCATCGCGCGACGCATCGCGCGACGAATCAAGGGTCTCGACGACGGGCGGTGCGCTCTCGGCGGGGCCACTGGCGACCCGCTCGGGCCGCGGGGAGCTTGACGGCGCCTCGTCTTCGGACTTCGGGGGTGCGTCGGGCGGTGCGGGTTCAGCGGCTGCAGCGGGTGCCGGGGCAGCCGGTTCAGCGGATGCAGCCTGTGAAGGTCCCGTGCCTTCGGAGGCCCCGGGGGTCGTCCCTTCGGACGGCTCCTCGGACGAAGAAGCGGATTCGCCCTCCCCGGGGGTTCCCGTCGGCGCGCCGTCGTTCGGCGTCTTGCGCTCCGGATCCTGCACTCGGGTTACCGCCCCCTTACCGGCAAGACGCCGCGCGCGCAAAGGCGCGTGTATGAGCCACGCATTCCGTGGATCGAAGTTGAGGCGCTCGGGGGGGAGGGCATCTCTCCCCAAAACCTGGGTCGTGAGAGGTCTGACGACCTTTTGTCGTCAGACCTCGCCGAAGCGAAAATCGCCCTCCCTTTTCGCCAACGTTTCGTCATACTCTCGCGTATCTGGCGCATCTGGGCCGGCTGGGGGACGGGGCGAGCAGAAGGATGGACGAGCACACGAAGCAATGGTTGCTCCTCGGTAGGGAGCACTACCAGAAGCGAGAATTCGAGAAGGCGGAGCCCATGCTGCGCCAAGTGCTCGAGAAAAACGAC
>DATGJA010000329.1:0-7387 GCA_035295445.1 Polyangiaceae bacterium
CGCCTACCGTTCATGGGTTCGACCACGGAGGTGATCGCGAAGGTGATGAGCGAGCCGGTCCGATGGCCCGGCGAGCTGCGCCCGGACCTGCCCCGCGATCTGGCTCGGGTCGTCATGCGAGCGCTGAACCGAGATCGGAAGCAGCGCTTCCAGAGCATGCCGGAGCTCGCCGCTGCCCTCGCCCCCTTCGGCCCGGCGCAGAGCGCCGCGGACGTGGTCGCCGACGCGCAGCGCGGCCGCGGCCGACTCGGCGAGATCCTCGTCACGGAAGGCCTCATCTCCCAGGCCGACCTGGGTCGTGCGCTCGAGGAGCAACGCCGGAGCGGACGCCTCCTCGGTCGCGTGCTGCTCGATCAAGGGCTGGTCGCCCACGCCGACCTTCTCACAGCGCTCGCCAAGCAGCAGGGGATCGGCGCGGCCTCGGCCGCCGCGACCGGGATGGTCCGCGAGCGCATGTCGCGCGAAGCCGTCACCATCTCCTCACCCGTGGAGCCTGCGAAGAAGGCGTTGCGGGTGCGCTGGCCGTGGATCGTCTTGGCGATCGGCGTCGGCCTCGGGCTCGGCGTCGTGCTCGCCCTCACGGCGCGATCTGCCCGCGAGGCCCCCCCCTCCGTGGCGTCTGCCTCCGTCGTGCCTCAGGTGACCGCGCCGTCGCAGACCCCGGTGACGCTGTCGAACCTTCCGCCCGCAGAGGCCGTGGCGCCCTCCGCACCCGAGGGGGCCGATCGTCGTCCCGCGGCCGCGCCTCCCAAGCCTTCGCCTCAGCCGCACCCGGCGCGACGGCCCGCCGCCCGGTTCGAGCCCGAGACGCTCTGATCTCGGCATTGACACGCGATTTTCGCGACTCAAATTGAGGCTGCGCGCGGCCTTGGCCCGCGTACGCCGACGGCAATCTCGCCGCCGGCGCCCAGAACCCGCTCGGGAGCGACGAGCCCCGGCGAGGAGACATGAGACATGCATCCGGGAATGATGGCGTTTTGGCACGCTCGCAGAGGTGCGGCGTGCGGCGAGCGCGGCGGTTGGGGAGGTCACGGGCGACGGGACGACCACGCCGGCGGCGGGGACGATTTCGGGGGAGGGAGCTTCGGCGTGAGGCGCCCGCTCCGATTCCTCGCCTATCGGCTCGACCTGACGGAGCCGCAAGTGGCCGAGCTGGCGACGATTCTCGACGAGCTCAAGATCGAGCGCGCGCAGGCCGCGGTCGACCAGAGGCGGACCACGGCCTCGCTGGCCGATGCGATCACGGGAGGCACGTTCGACGAGGCCAAAGCGAAGGCCGCCGCCGAAGACCGCGTCAAGAGCAACGATCGCGTGCAAGGCGCGGTCGTGCGTGCGCTCGGGCGGATTCATTCGCTGCTCACGGAGGAGCAGCGGCCCAAGCTCGCGTACCTGCTGCGAACCGGTGCATTGAGCATCTGACGCACCAGCGGGCCTTGACGCGAACGTCGCCCAAGCCCTGGGTCATTCTCCTCGCCCTCGGCGCGTCTTCGTGCCGGGGGCGGGAGATGGCGTCGGCGGCCCAGTGCGAGCGCCTCCTGAACGAATACGTCGATTTGGAGCTCTCGGAGGACGCGCGGGCCCGGTCGATGACGTCCGAGGAGCGCGCCGCCCTTCGGGGCCGACTGGCGGTCGAGTCTCGGCGTGACCCCACCGTGCGTCGCGTCGCGACGCGGTGCCAGTCCGAAGTCACCGAGGACGCGTTCAAGTGCGCCGTCGCAGCGCGGACCTCGAAGGCATGGAGCGATTGCGTGCGCTGACGTGCTAGACCCGGCCGTTCGGCGCCGTGAAATTCGTCGATTCATGTCAGGTCAAAGTGGCCGCCGGGGCGGGCGGCAACGGCTGCGTCGCGTTCCGACGCGAGAAGTACGTTCCTCACGGCGGCCCCTCCGGCGGCGACGGCGGGAAGGGGGGGGACGTCGTCTTCGTGGGTGACGCGGGCAAGCTGACCTTGCTCGACGTGGCGCTGACGCGGCGATTGGCCGCCGAGCGGGGCGAGCACGGGCGTGGCAAGGACCAGTACGGCAAGGCGGGGCGAGACCTCGTCGTCCACGTGCCCGTGGGGACGCAGGGCATCGACGTCGAGGACGGCGCGCAGCTCTTCGACGTCGATTCGCCCGGCAAGACCGTGATCGTCGCTCGGGGCGGGCGCGGCGGGCGCGGCAACATCCACTTCTCGACCTCGTACGACCGAGCGCCGCGCCGCGCGGAGCCGGGCGAGCCGGGCGAGGAGAAGCACCTTCGGCTCGAGCTCAAGGTCATGGCCGACGTGGGTCTGCTGGGCTTCCCCAACGTGGGCAAGAGCACGTTCATCCGAGCGGTGTCCCGGGCGCGGCCCAAGGTGGCGGACTACCCGTTCACGACGCTCGTCCCACACCTCGGCGTCGCGGCGGTCGATTCCGAGTCAAGCTTCGTCATCGCGGACATCCCGGGCCTCATCCCGGGTGCGGCCGACGGTGCCGGGCTGGGCGTCCGCTTCTTGAAGCACGTCGAGCGGACCCGGGCTCTCCTGCATCTTGTCACGGTGGACCCGGGCGAGGGCCGCGATCCCGCCGCGGACTTCGACGCGATCATGGGGGAGCTGTCGCGGTTCGACGCGCGGCTCGCAGCACGGCCGCAGGTGGTCGCCATGAGCAAGGCCGACGTCACCGACGTCCGCGACGTGTGGCCAAAGGCGCGGCGCGCGTTCGCGCGACGTGGCGTCGACCTCAAGCTCCTCTCGGCCGTCACCGGCGAAGGCGTGCGCGAGGTGCTCTCGGAGCTTTACTCTCTGGTGACGCGGTCGTGAGCGACAAGACCGAGGATCCGACCCCACGCCGACTGCGGCGGGCTCGCGCCGAGGGAGACAGCGCCGTGAGCGCCACCGCGGCTCAATCGGTGGCGTTCGTCTCCGCGCTCCTCCTCGTGCCGTCGACGGTGTCGATGACGGTCGCTCGGGTCGGCGGAGACCTGCGAGCCGCGCTCTCGAGGGCCGCCAGCCCTCCGACGGCCGAGTCGATCGATCCGATCGCGGCCGTCGAGGCGGTCGTCGCGCTGGTGCTCCCCGCGATGCTCGCGGCGGCGTTTTGCGGCGCCGCCGTCTACGTCGCCCAGACCGGCGGTGCCGTCGCGTCGCGGCGTCTCGCGCCGGACCTCGGCCGCCTGGACCCGATCCGCGGGTTCGCGCGTCTTCTCTCGGCCGCACGCTTGTTTGCCGTCGCCCGGGCGCTGGCCGGGGCCTTGGCCGTCGGTTGGCTCGCCTGGCTGGGCATCGCCGGTCATCTCGCCGATTTTGCGCACATCGCGGGCCGTCCCGGCCGATGGGGCGTCGTCGTGAGCGAGGTTGCGGGCGGTCTGGCGTGGCGAGTCTCGCTGCTGGGCTTGGCCCTGGGTGTGATCGACTACGCGGTGATGCGTCGTTCGTGGTGGCGGAGGCTTCGGATGAGCAAGGACGAGATCCAGCGCGAGCACCGGGAGTCGGAGGGGGACCCCTCGATCAAGGCGGCGCGCGACCGGGCGTACCGCGAACTGCTCGCTCAGGCCACGGTGTCCAGCGTCCGGACGGCGAGCGTCGTCGTGGTCAACCCGACCCACGTTGCCTGCGCGCTGCGCTACGACGCGCAGGGGGGAGACGAGGCGCCGGTCGTCGTGGCCGCCGGGGAGGGAGACCTCGCGTCGCGCATCGTAAGAGCCGCGCACGAGTGGGGTGTCCCCGTGGTGAAGGACGTGCCCCTCGCGCGGGCCCTCGTCGAGCTGTCGGCCGGAGACGCGATCCCCGAGGCCCTGTACGAGGCCGTGGCCGAGATCCTGCGCGACGTGTGGGCCGCCGAAGGCCACGCCTCAGACGGCCCCGCCACCGGAGGGTAGTTGCTCCCGAGTCAGGTTGCGGATCACCGATTCCCCCCCGACGACGACGAGGTCGTCTTCGATCCGCACCCCGCCGAGGGACGCAAGCTCGTCGACCGCCTCGAAGTCGACGAGGCCCCCGCCCCCCCTCGCACGCAGAGGCTCGAGGAGCTGCGGAATGAAATAGATCCCAGGCTCGATCGTGAAGACTTGGCCTCTCGCCACGTCGGTCGTGTTGCGAAGGAAGGGGTTCTCCGGTTTCGGCGGACGCAGACCACAGCCGACGTCGTGTGTCTGAATCCCCAGCGAGTGTCCGAGGCCGTGGGGGAAGAAGGCGCGCGTGACGCCGGTGTCGACGGCCTCGTCGATCGACCCGTGGATCAAGCCCGCGTCGCGGAGGATGGCCGCGACCTCGCGGTGGGATCGGTCGTGAAGCTCCTCGTAGGCGAGGCCCAGGCGAACGGCGGAGCAAAGCCCCACCTGCATCGCGTCCACCGCCGCGACGATTCGCGCGAAGACGCTCGCGCGGGCGCCCCCTCCACGCACCCAGGTGCGGGTGACGTCCGACGCGTAGCCGCGGCACGTGGCGCCCGCATCGACGAGCAGCGACTCCACCTCGCCCCTCGATGGGGCGCGGGCGTACGCGACGTGGTGCAGCGTCGCGGCGTTGGCGCCGAGCGCGACGATGTTCTTGTACGGCGTCTCCCAGTCGTCCTGCGCGGTCGCCTGCAAGTACCGGAGGTGCAAGTCGAGCTCCGAGGCGGCGCCCTCCGCGAAGACGTCGCGCAGCGCCTCATGTCCTGCCCGAGCGCGACGGTTTGCCTCCGCGATGCACCCGACCTCGTAGGGCGTCTTGGTCGTGCGAAGGGCGTCGAGGGCGGCGAGGAGCGCGGGCGGGCAGGTGCATTCCTCCTCGATCCCCCACGCGGTCGCTCGCGCCCGGTCTTCCCCGACGAAGGCGACACGCCCCGGGCCCAGGTGGCCCCTCGTGCCGAGCACGTCGCGCACCACGACGAGGTCGAACTCGTTCAGGAACGCGTCGCTCTCCGGCGCGGCCGGCTTCTCCCAGAAGCTCTGCTGCGAGACGCGCACGAGGAGGGGGCGCCGGTTCGGACGGAGGACGAGCGCGGCGTTCGCCTCGGTCAGCGGGAGCCAGTGCTGCCAGTGAGGGACGGGCCGGAGCGGCCAGTACTGATCGTCGAAGACGCTCCGCTGGAGCGGCGAGCCCGAGTGCAAGACGACCGCGTCCCAGCCAAGGCGATCGACGACCGCGTCGTAACGAGCGCGCAGGTCAGCCACGTGGGCCGCGTACAGCCTATCGAGGGCGACGGGTTCGAGCTCGAACATGCGCGTGACCGCCTTTCGAGGACGGAGGGCTCGGGTGGAGTCGACGTCGCCCCCGTGTGCATCTTCAGTGTAGGTCCTTGGGGCACCCGTTTACAAAAGGCCATGTCCCTGGTAGATGTCCCGCGCTCGTTCGTCTCGGAATGCCCGGGACCCGAACGGGACGAGGCGTGCTGAAGCGTCTGCTGCTGCAGGCGGCCAACCACTCGGAATCGCAGGCGTCGTCGCTCTTCGTCCGGGCGATGGCGTCCCAACGAAGCGCTCGAGAGGTTCGCATGAAGTCCATCTTCCCACCGCCCGCGCCGGGACTCGGTTCTCTCCGAGTCCTGCTCGCGTCGGCGGCGTGGCTCGTCACAACTCTGTTCGGTCTCTCGGCGTTCGCCGAGGGCGGCGCTCCCCACGGGGGGGGCGAGGACTCGCTCGTCATTCCGTCGCAGATCGACACCCACCTCTTCTTCGGAGTGCCCGCCAACAGCCTCCTGATGATGGGGCTCATCGTCTCGGGCCTCGGCGTGGTGTTCGGGATGGTGGTCTACGCGCAGCTCAAGAACCTCCCGGTCCACAAGAGCATGCGCGAGGTCTCGGAGCTCATCTACGAGACGTGCAAGACGTACCTCTTCACGCAGGCCAAGTTCCTGGGCCTGCTCTGGTTATTCATCGGCGCGGTCATCGTCGTCTACTACGGCGTCCTCAAGGGAGAGTCGCCGGGAATCGTCCTGCTGATCCTCGTCTTCAGCATCATCGGCATCGCCGGGAGCGCCACCGTGGCCCTCTTCGGGATCCGCGTGAACACGTTCGCCAACTCGCGCACGGCCTTCGCAGCCCTCCGCGGCAAGCCCTACCTCGTGTACGCGATCCCGCTCAAGGCCGGCATGAGCATCGGGATGCTCCTCATCAGCATCGAACTCGCGTTCATGCTCGCCATCTTGACGATGGTGCCCCACGAGTACGCGGGCAAGTGCTTCATCGGCTTCGCCATCGGCGAGTCGCTGGGCGCGGCGGCGCTCCGCGTGGCGGGCGGGATCTTCACCAAGATCGCCGACATCGGCTCCGACCTGATGAAGATCGTCTTCAAGATCAAAGAAGACGACGCGAGGAACCCGGGCGTCATCGCGGATTGCACGGGCGACAACGCGGGCGACTCCGTCGGGCCGAGCGCCGACGGCTTCGAGACGTACGGCGTGACGGGCGTCGCCCTCATCGTTTTCATCCTCCTGGCGGTGCAAAACAACCCGGACGTTCAGGTCGAGCTTCTCACCTGGATCTTCGTCATGCGCGTCCTCATGATCGTGTCGAGCGCGCTCAGCTACTTCGTGAACGAGGCCGTGACGAAGGCGCGCTACGGAGAGGCGGCGAAGCTCAACTTCGAGGCGCCCCTCACGCAGCTCGTGTGGCTCACGTCGATCGTTTCGATCGTGTTCACGTTCGCCGCGTCGTATTTCATCATTCCGGAGCTCGCCGGCGACACGTCGCAGTGGTGGAAGCTCTCCGCCATCATCACTTGCGGCACGCTCGCAGGCGCCATCATCCCCGAGCTCGTCAAGGTCTTCACGTCGACCGAGAGCCTGCACGTGAAGGAAGTCGTCATTTCCTCCAGAGAGGGCGGTCCCTCGCTCAACATCCTCTCGGGTCTCACCGCGGGGAACTTCAGCGGCTTCTGGCTGGGGATGACGATGCTCGTCCTGATGGGCGTCGCGTACTTCATCAGCCAGATGGGCCTCGGCGCGACGATGACGGTCGGCTCGATGGACGTCTCGCCCGTCTTCGCGTTCGGCCTCGTCGCCTTCGGCTTCCTCGGAATGGGCCCGGTCACCCTCGCGGTCGACTCGTACGGCCCGGTCACCGACAACGCCCAGAGCGTCTACGAGCTCTCGGTCATCGAGACGATTCCGGGCGTCAAGGAGGAGATCAAGAAGAGCTTCGGGTTCGACGTCGACTTCGAGAAGGCCAAGCACTTCCTCGAGGAGAACGACGGCGCGGGAAACACCTTCAAAGCCACGGCGAAACCAGTGCTCATCGGCACCGCGGTCGTCGGCGCGACGACGATGATCTTCTCCATCATCTTCGTGCTGACGAGCGGCCTCACGCAGAACATGGAGCGGCTGTCCATCCTGCACGCGCCGTTTTTCCTCGGGCTCATCACCGGCGGCGCGGTGATCTACTGGTTCACCGGCGCGTCGGCGCAGGCCGTGACGACCGGCGCCTACCGCGCGGTCGAGTT
>DATGJA010000330.1:0-13541 GCA_035295445.1 Polyangiaceae bacterium
TGCCTACCGCGCTGGTCCTGCTCCAGCCGGATCTCGGGACCGCGCTCATCCTGGTCATGGTGTTCGTCTCCACGTGCGCGCTGACGCGCATCCAGTGGCGAAGCCTCGCGGCGCTGGGGATCTCCGTCGCGATCCTCGCGCCCGTCTTCTGGAGCTACGGCCTGCGCGGCTACCAGAACGAGCGGATCAACGCCTGGCTCAACCCGAACGAGAACATCCTCGGCTACAACTGGGACCCGCATCAGGCGCGCATCGCGATCGGCAACGGCGGGTGGTTCGGCCAGGGGTTCATGCGGGGCTCGCAGAACCAGTTCATGTTCCTGCACGAGCAGCACAGCGATTTCCCCTTCCCCGTCCTCGCCGAAGAGTGGGGGTTCCTCGGCAGCGCCGCGCTCGTGGCGCTCTACGGCTTCATGGTGCTCTGGTGCCTGCGCGTCGCGTCCACGGCGAAGGACCGCTTCGGCGCCGTCCTCGCGGTGGGCGTGGCCAGCATCATCTTCTGGCATGTCGTCTTCAACCTCGGCATGACGACCGGCTTGTTGCCGGTCGTGGGCGTCACGCTTCCGCTCTTCTCGTACGGCGGTTCGAACGTGATGACGGTGCTCATCGGCGTAGGCCTCGTGATGAACGTGTCCATCCGCCGCTTCTATGCGTCGCCCTCGCGCCCCACGCCGCTGCTCGGCCTCTAGCGCCGCAAGTCTCGCCGGGTACCTGCGGGGCTAGCGGCGGACTACTTCTTGTCCGCCTGAAGCACCATCATGTGAAACTTCGAAAACTCCGTCTGCCCGAGCGTGTACATCACCTCGGTCAGCAGACGGTAAGGCGTGGACATGTCGCCGATGAGGATCGCCTCGCTGTGCGTGGGATCACGGCCCGTGGCCATCCGAATCCGCTTGTCGGAGTCCCGCCACGCCTGGAGCGCGCTGCCGAGCGGGACGATGAAATAGTCGTTGCGCGACCCCCGCTTGTACGCCGCTTCGACGCCGTACTGCGCCGCGTCGGGCGGCACAGGGCAGACGACGCTCTCGCCCACGATGATTTGCGACTTCGACACGATGACCGGGAGACCTTCGGGCTCCGAATCCGGCTGCGTCGTCAAGATGCTCTTGGGCAGCTGAAGGTCCTGCGACTGGGGTAGCGACGCGGTCGAGGAGCTCAGGCTCTTGAGCAAAAAGACGAGGATGATGGTCATCATGTCCATCATCGCCGTGATGTTGAGGAAGTTGATCTCGGGCTCCGCGCGGTTGCGCGCGATGGCCCGGCGCAGCTCCCGCTTGTAAATCGCGAGGCTCGCCGACTTTTGCGGCGGCGCGGAGACGACGGGGCCGGCGGGGGGCTGATTCATCTACTTGGGCACTCCGAAGTTGATGTCCGGGAAGAGCTCCTGCCCGTCGTCGCTGCGCCGGATCGCGTCGATCGTTCCGATGATGACCTGGTAGGGGATGTCCTTGTTGGCGGTGAGCGTCGCCGCCGTCTCGTCGGCCGCCTCCGGAACCTGGTTCTTGAGCCGCTTCGCGCATGCCGTGAGCGACGAGTAATCGTACTCTTGCGGCCCGCCCGACGACTTGAGCCCGACCGCGACGCCGGCGCCAGGCCCCTGGCATCCCTCCCCAATGCGCTGTCCGAACGCCGAGACGATGAAGCCCTTGTCGATCACGACGATGTTGAGCGACAGGGTCGGCTTGGTCGGCGTGCGCGAGCCAGGACCGCCGGACCGCGGCGGCTGCGACTCGATCATCGTGGTGAAGGTCACCGTGATCGTGGCGAGCACGAACATCAGCACGTTGGTGATGATGTCGAGGAACGGGACGATGTTGAGCTCCCCGCCCTCCTCGTCGGGAGCGAGCTCCCGCGGCATAGAGAGGCGGCGGATCTTGCTCCGCTGCGCAGCGCTAAGCTTCTCCTCGGCCATCTTCGGGGTGACGTCCCGTCAGTAGTTGCCGGAGCGCGTCTGGATGGTCAGGAGATTGAACACGCGCTCTTGCGTGGCGTCGAGGTCATGCTGGATGTTCTTCGACCTCTGATGCAGAAAGAGGTGGGCGATCATGCAAGTGACCGCGATGCCGAGACCGAAGGCCGTGTTGTACATGGCCTCCGAGATGCCGAGCGACAGCTGAGCCTGACGCTGCGCGGCCGAAAGGCGCGGGTCCGACACGGCGCTGAACGTGGTGATGAGGCCGGTGACCGTTCCGATGAGCCCAATCAGCGTGGCGATGTTCGCGAGCGACCAGAGGGACCCAATGCGTTTCTCGACCGCGGGCCGGAGCTCGCCCATCTTCTCGCTCATGGCCGCGTCGATCTCGTCGGGGCCCTTGTTCGCGTGGGTCAACCCCGCCTTGACGAGTTGAAGGGTCGGGTAGTCTCCGGCGTCGCAGAGCTTGATGGCCCGATCGATGTTGCCGGCCGTCACGAGCTTCTTGATCTGCGCGAAGAACTCCTTTGAGTTGACGCTGTACTTGGAAAGCTGAAACGCCACGCGCTCGATGATCATCGCGATGACCACCGCGCTCACGACGAGGTTCATGACGAGGAACGTGGGTTTCTCTTTGAACGCGCCCATCAGGCCCGTTCCGCCTGCAGCCTGCGCCGCCTGCTCCGCAACTAAGACCACCAACATTCCCCGACGCTCCTTTCTACCCTGTTCTGTGCCCGCGGCTGGCGCGGCCCGATCATACTCGCGCGGCCAGTATAGCGGCACGAGTGTTGAAAACGCGCTTTGAAAAACGGACGGCCGAGACCCCCGAAGCCATCCGCTGCTTGTCGTTCTGTTTCGCTACGTACCGATCGCTCCACCGGCGACGCCTCACGCGGCTCGTCCGACTCGGACCTTGCCCGCTCGCACTCTCAGTGGCCTCGAGCTCGCCACGCCCGTCCCTCCCAGTCCCCAGTTCCGGCGCGCGTCCCGCAGTGGGCGGCGCGCCATCCAGTGCTGCGCGGAAGCCGAACTGCTCGAGGCTCCGACCGAAAGCGCGCCGCAACCCCGTCCTACCAGCAACCGAACGATACCGCCGGCCGATCTGCTCCGTCAACGTAACGCGCTGCGCCTCTCCTCACGAAGCCGTCCCACCCGTCAGCACCTCGTTCCCACGACCTCGTCCTCCCTCACCTCCGACGATCCGCGAGATCCTCCCCGGGTCCAAGCAGTCTCGTTCGACCTGCTCCCCCGAGCTGCCGAGCGGTAGCGCGCGTTGGACCCGTCAGTGCCACCCGAGCGCGGGGCTCCGAAGTGCCTCCATGTCCTGTGCAAAATATGGAGCATATTGATTACATCTTCACCGCAAACTTCACTAAGGCGCCGAATCTCGTGCGCTTTTGGCATCGCACAAACGTCTCGTTTGCCCCTCGCGACCCAAACTCCCTTGACGCCCTTTGGTCTCACCTGTCAGGCTCACCGCGCTCGTGCGAGCTGCGCGTGAGCCGCTTGCTTCGGTCGGAGTCGTTCGGATAACGTGCGGCACGCCTACTCGCCAATGCGCGTCACACGCGCTTGGTCAAACGCTCGAGGGTCTGTCTACTCGCTCGCAAGTCGCGCATCTGGGACGTCGGGGCCCGAGACCCCGCTGCCGGAATGCGCGCTCGTCAAAACCACGGAGGACGATCGATGGCTGCTGTTTGGAAGCATTTCAAAGACGGGGGTTGGGGGATGTACGTCATCCTTTTCTGGTCGATCATCACCGTGGGTGTGATCGTGGAGAGGGCCCTCTATCTGTTCGGCGCGTCCATCAACAAGGACGTGTTCCTCGCGACGATGCAGAAGTGCATCCTGGCCGGCGACATCGCCAAGGCCGTCAAGATGTGCTCGGCGGCGAACGCCCCGCTCGCGCGAATCGTTCAAGCTGGCCTGGTGAAGGTCAACCGGCCGGACGAAGAAGTCCAGGCGTCGATGGATGAGTCGGCGCTACGCGAGATTCCCCGCATCGCCAAGCGTACGGGCTACCTCGCGCTCCTCGCCAACCTGTCGATGTTGAGCGGGCTGCTCGGCACGGTGTCCGGGCTGATCACCAGCTTCGGCGCCGTCTCCGGCGAGAGCGTCGACCCGAGCCAAAAGGCGCGCATCCTCGCAGAAGGCATCTCGGAAGCGATGAACTGCACGGCTTTCGGGCTCATCGTCGCCATCATCGCGCTCGTTGCCTACGCGGTGCTCAACGGCAAGACGCAGACCCTCGAGGACGACATCAACGAGGCGAGCGTTCAGGTGCTCAACCTGGTCGTGACGAACCGGCAGAAGGTCAACATGGCCGGCCTACCGACCGGCTGAGTCGAGCGGGCACGGACCAGAAACTCGAGTTTCCGGGTCGCGGTACCGGGAGGGTCTCGTCCCTCCCGGCCCGCGAAGAATTCGGAGAGGAATCATGGGTGGCGTAGACGTAGGCGGCGGTGGCGGCGGCAAGCGCAAGTCGCTCGACTCGGAGATCAACATGATCCCGATGATCGACTTGCTGATGGTGACCATATCGTTCCTCCTCATCACGGCCGTTTGGACGCACATGTCACGCGTCAACGCGGACGCGCAGGTCCCAGGTCCGCCGCGGCCGGACGTCGAGCAAGAGAAAATCGAGCCGGAGAAACAGCTCCACGTCGAGATGAAGGCCGAGGACAAGTTCGTCTTGATCTGGAAGCAGGGCAGCACGACCGTCGACTCGATCGACGTGCCCCGCAAGGACGTGGTCCTCCAAGAGGGCAGCGTCGAGGTCGTCCGGTTCCCCGACTTGGCGGCCAAGGTCGAGAGCGAGTGGAAGGCCAAGGGTCAGCACTCGAACCCCACGGATCGAAAGCTGGATCAGGCCATCCTGCACACCGATAACAAGACCGAGTTCAAGTACATCATCGGCGTCATCGACGCCGTGTACCAGACGCACCGAGAAATGCAGATGGGAGCCAAGGTCGAGAAGCTCCCCGCGTTTAACATCACGTTCGCCGTCAATTGAGGCCTGCCCGGCCCGGTCCCCCCGCCCCTTCCGAGTAGCAAGGACAAGACCATGCCCATCGCCGAACCCAAACGTCGACTGATGCGTCACGTGGGGCTCGAGTTCGTCTCCAAGAAAGTGGAGGGAGGCGGACACCGCTCGACGAACGCCTCGCTCTCGCTGACGAGCATGATCGACTTCCTCGTCGTGACGGTCGTCTTCCTCCTGATGACCTTCAGCGCGAGTGGCGAGACCCCGATTGCGAAGGGGCTCAACATGCCGAAGGCGGAGAACACGCTCGACATGATCGACGCCCCGATCGTCGCCGTCGTGGGGAGCCAGATCCTGGTCGACGGCGGCCCCGCGGGCAACACGCGCGCGGTCGAGGAGTCCGATCGGATGCAGCGCATCGACGAGCTCTTCAACCTCCTCAAGGCCAAGCGAGAGCTCTGGAAGCAGACGCACCCGGGCAAAGACTTCCCCGGCGTCGTACTCTTACAGATCGATCAGAACATCAAGGCCGTCATCGTGAAGAGCGTCTTTCAGACGGCGGCGTTCGCCGGCTTTCCCAACGTCAGCTTCATGGTGAACGCGATCCCCAAGACGCAGCACTGACGTCGGTCGGGATGCCGGAGTCGAGGCGCAAGGGGCCGCGCGGCCTGCCGGCAATCGCCAGCGCGCGCGAAGTGAGGTCGCGGCGGGGTGGTGGGGGGTGGACGACGCAGGCGGGCCTCGTGGCGGCCGGAGCCATCGTCGCGGCCCTCGTGGCACATCGGATCGTGGGCGACCGAGAGCTCAGCTCGGGCAAGCAAGCGCTCCTCGCGAAGCAGCGCGCGGTCGCTTCGACGCTGGGGTCCGAGTGGTATCCGCTGCGCGACGAGCTCGAGGCCGACGTGATGAGCGCGGTCGCCGACTATGCCGGGGACGACGTTCAGCCGCAGGCGCGGCTCGGCGCGTTCCGATCGCAGCCGGGGCTCTACCTGCGCATGAGGCTCGCCGAGGCGACCGGGCGCGACGGGATTCGAAAGGTCGCCGCCGACGCGCGGAAGGACGCCTTTGCGGCGTGCCTGCTGCGGGAACGCAACGACGTCGGGCTGCGGGGTGAAATCGACGGCGGCGCCTTCGCCGAGCAACCCTGGAACCTCGGCCGGGCATACGCGGCCGCGCGGATCTTGACGGAGGATTGGGTGACTGCGGTCCGCGACGCCGACGACGACATGCGTCTTCGCATCTTCACCGATCAATACGACAAGGCGGTGCGCGAGGAGATCCCGCTCGCCATCGACGTCGTGAAGCGCGCCGAGTTCTTCCTCTTCGTGCTCGACGAGGACGTCCCCGAGGCGCGCGCTTTCGCCGACGGCGGTCCGCCGACGGAGGAGGCCTTGCAACTCGTCCCGCACCCCGCTCGGATCCACCTGGTCGACCTCAAGAGCCGCAAAGAGATCCTCCGCGTGCGGCGATCGGGCGCCGCTCGCATCCTTCCGGCGGGCGAACGGGTGGTCACGGATCCCGAGACCCGGGACGCCATGCAGCGTCAGGCCAACAACTGCTCGCTCGCCACCCAGGTCGAAGCCGCCCTCGTCTCGCCTTAGGCTATCCCGAGTCCGATCTCTCGCTTCGCTCGGGCCTGCGGACCAAGACGAGGCTACTCCGGCGCTCGATCGCCGGCGTCCACGAGGTGTGCAGCCATGATCTGGTGCCACGCGACGATGACCGCGAGATAGAGAGCCCGGTCGTCCTGGGTGTTGGCCACGCCCGCGCCGAGCGATCGATCGCCCCAGCGCACGCCGCCGTGGACGCCGAACCACAGGCCCGTCGCGCTCGTGCCCATCGGGACGTCCACGCCGATCCCGACCTCTAGCCCCGGATGAGCCACGAAGCCCGCGCCGGGGGCTTGAGGAAACCAGGCGCCGAGCTCGAGGCCGAACGAGTCGAGCAGCAGATCGAGGCGCGCTCGCCGCGTCTCGTGGCCGTCGAGCCAGCGGTAGAGAAACAGGGGTCGCAACTCCAGTCCCGTCGCGAAGGCACGCGACCCCTGGGGGGTTTCGCCCAGGATCGACCCGTCCTCGTACGTCGCGAACAGTCCGGCGCTCTCCAGGTAGCGCACGCGGACCTCCGCGAGGGCGCGTGGGCTGTTCGGCCCGAAGGCGCCGCCCAGGCCGGCTACGACGCCGACGTCTCCCTCGACGCGTCCCAGGCTCGGATCCGCGCTTGGGTCACCTCGGGCCCCGGAGGACACGGTGAGCACGAGCGCTCCGCCGACGGCGCCGGCTCTACAGGCCGAGCGCATGGGTCACCGCTTCGCGCAACTCGGGCGCGAGGACGAGGCGTGCGCGCGACAGCACCTGCCCCGCCAGGCGGCCGAGCAAGAAGGACACCTCGCGCAGCGGGCGCGCCGGACCCTTGGAAAAGACCACTACGAGCGGGCTCGCGTCCTCGGCGAACGGCTCGACGCTCGCCACGTCCAAGCCGACGTACGCATCCGGGTCGAGCCCCCGCGCTCGCGCAACGTCCTGCGCGATCGCGAGCGCATGCGCCCGGCCCACCGGCGTCGCCTGCTCGCCGAAGAGCTCGAGGGTCTTGAAAAGCGCCCGTGCACGTATCCGACGGCACAAGTCCGCCAGGGGACGGTCCTTGGCGTCCTCCCACGCGTGCATGGCCCCCCACAACAGACCGTCGTCGAGCTCCAGGTAGTCGCGCAACGGGATGGAGAGGCCACGGGCCCCCGCCGTCACCGCGGCCGGGACGGAGCCCACCGACCCGCCCGCCCTGAGGACGGCTACCGCGCGGGCGATGATCGTGCGGATCATCCACTCTGCGGAGCGGGTCGCCTTGTGCAAATACACCTGCTGGAACATGAAGAGACGCGCCGTGATGAAGGCCTCGATCGCCGGCAACCCCTTGGCGCCGTCGATCGCCAACGCGGGGGCGGTTCCTGCCTCGGCCCCCGGAGCGAACCTCAGGCTGCGAAGCAACCAGTCGAGGTCGTAGATCCCGTAGCGGACGCCCGTCGCGTGCGCATCCCGCAAGAGGTAGTCGCAACGATCCACGTCGAGCTCGCCGCTCACCGCGTTCGCCAGGTAGGCCACGGCATGACGGCCGTGGACGAGGTCGACCACGCGCTCGGGCAGGCCGGCGTCGAACCCGGCGAGGACGCGGTGCACGCCCGTCGATGGATCCAGCACGATCCGCTCGGTCCAGGTCTCGTGCTCGGGCGCGCCCGGGATGGCCTCTTCGAAGAGATGCGACAGGGGGCCGTGCCCGAGGTCGTGGAGCAGCGCCGCGGCGAGCGCCTCCCGCATGCGCTCACTCGTGACCCGCTGGCTCTCCGGCAGGGCGCCGTGGATCGATCGCAGGCGCGCGAGCAGGAGTTTCATCACGAACGCGGCCCCCAGCGCGTGCGCAAACCTCGAGTGCTCGGCGCCCGGGAAGGCGAGCGACGTCACGCCGAGCTGGCGCACCCGTCGCAGGCGCTGCACCTCCGGCGTGTCGATGAGGCGCTCCACGATCTGCTCGTCATCCCCCTCGAACGCGACGAGCCCGTGGACGGGGTCGCGCAGGATCACGCTTCCTCCGCGAAGCAGGTCGCGACGCTGCCGTCCTCGTAGAACACGCGGGCTGCGATCGGACCCGGCGGGGCGTCCAGCGTGGCCGCCGTGGCGACCGACAAGGATCGGGGGCCGGGCACCCGCTCCGAGTGCCACTTCGTCCGAAAGGGCCGGCCCTCCTGGAAGGCGTCGTCGATCGCCCACGCCAGCGGATCGCGCGCCTCGAGATCGACGCGCACCTGATGCCCCCCTCGGGTGGCGATCGCACGGGCCGCAGCCCCGGGAGGAACGCTCGCCGGACCGCAGCGCTCGAGCCGTAGCGGAACCCCCGCCCGCATGAGGCGCGCGCGCGCGGTCGCAAGGGCGAGCGCGGACGCGTCCCCCAGGACGAACCTGCGCCCGAGGGCGTGCGCGCTCTCTCCCGTCGTTCCGCTGCCCGCGAACAGATCGACGACGAGCCCTCCGGGCGGCGACGCGCACGCGACGATGCGATCGAGGAGCGCGCGCGGCTTCTGGGTGGGAAAGCCCGTTCGCTCGCCGACGCGCGCATGGCGGAGCGGCGCCACGTCCGTCCACAGCGCATCCACACGACGCTCGCGGCACAGCACGCCGTCCGCGTTCGCCACGAGGAAGTACTTGACGTACACCTTCCCGGTGGACGTCCGGTGGACCCGTCCCTCGCGTTCGAGACGTGCGATCGACTCGTCGGTGTAATCGCCGCGCGGGGCGGTCGTGAAGGGCCTCCCCTCGGTGTCCCGCCGGATCGCCGCGGGCTCGATGGGCTCGAGGCGCGTGGGCGGCGCGAGCTTGGCGCGGACCCCGCCGTAGACCACGATGGTATCAAGGGTCCGGCCGAACTGGTGGCTCGCCGCTTGGCGGCCGAGGTTCGGGGCGCGCCGCCAGACGATCTCGTTCACGAAGGCGTCGCGGCCCATCACCTCGTCGAGGATCAAGCGGACGAGGCAGTTGGCCCGGTAGTCAACGTGAACCCAAATGGTCCCCGTCGGCGCGAGCAGCGCGGCCAGCGCCTCGAGACGAGGGGCGAGCATGTCGAGATAGCCGCCGAGGCCCTCCCGCTCGGACCATCGGTCGTCGTAGGCGACCGCACGGATGACCCTTCCGTCCGCCGGCCCGTCGAGGCGCGCCTCGTGCACGTACGCCGCCTCCGAGGCGAACGGGGGATCGATGTATACGAGGTCGACTTGACCCGCCATCCCCTGTCCGTGCAGGGCGCGGGCGACGTCGAGGGCGTCCCCGTAGACGAGGCGCCCGTCGGATCGCGGCAGCCCACCGGGCTCTTCCCAGGTAGCGAGGCCGGGCACCTCCGCCGTCAACGAGCGGCCCGGCTCCCAGGTCCGCCCCGGCCACCCGAGCCTGAGCCGGGATCGCGACTCATCCAGCGGCGCTTGCCCCGGCAGGGAAGGGTCTCGCGGGCGGCGGGCTTGGCGAGGAGACATGGGATGCGAGCCGCGAGCCGCGATGCAAACTCACCTTACCTCGCGGCGGGGCCGCCTTGGGAGTCCCTTTGGCCAAGCGGCCTTCTGGCGCTACTCTCGCTCGTCTAGCCTCGTGTCCTCTTCCCGTCCGCCCGACGCACCGAGCCGCCTCACCGACATCCTGCGCGCCGTGCCGCAGCGGGAGCTGGACGGGCTCATCGAGCGACTCGGGATCCGGATCGACCCGGCCAAGCGGATCGACGTCCCCTCGCAGGTGGCGCGGGCGCTCGTCTCGCTGCCCGAGCTCCGCGATCCGTCCCGGCTGAACCCCGCGTGCGTGGAGCTCGTACATCGCGTGGCCGAAGCGCGGGGAACGCTCCTCGTGCCGTCGGTGCCCCCCGCCCTCGAGCCGCTCCTGGCGCGCGGGCTCCTCTTCGCCCGGTCCGCGGGCGCCGGGGTCGAGCTCATCCTCCCCTCGGCCTACCTGGTCCAGCTCAAAGCGTGGGAGGGCGAGGACCCCAGGGGCATGCGCGCGCTCATCTCGCAGGCGTCGTTCGAGACGATGAGCGCCGTCGCCTCCCACTACCTGGGACGGCCGGCGACACCCCCCATCGCCCTCTCGCTCGAATCGGCCTGGGACATCGTCGGCGACCCCCAAAGGCTCGCTGACGAGATCGCCAAGCTGTCGCCCACAGAGCGACGCGTCCTCGAGGGAGTAGAGGCCGAGGGCGGCGAGGTCGACACCGAGGAGCTGCTCGAGCTCGAGCGAGAGCCCCTTCGACTGCGAACGGCGACCGGCGCGACGCCTTCGCGACGGGGGGTCGGGTTCTCCCTCGAGCGGCGCGCCCTCCTCATCCCCGTGCACCCGAATCGCCACGTCGTGCCGACCGAGGTGAGCGCCATCATCGGCGCGGCTCACCACAGCGAGCGTGCGGCGAGGCGGGAAGAGGTCAAGGTCTTCGTCGCCTCAGGCGACCATGCGCCCCGGCGCGCGCGTTTCTCGCTCGACCCGGCGCCTCTCGCCATGGGCCTCGCGGTCGTCGCGCGCGAGTCGTCCTCGCGAGGGATGGAGGCCGGGCGCACCGGGTCGGGACAGTTCGCCGACGTGCGCGCCGGCGTGGGCACTCCGAAGTCCCTCGTCCAGAAGCTCGCGGCGCGCTTCGGCCGGGATCCCGCGCACGTCGCGTTGGTCGTCGCGCTGTCGCGCGCTATCGGGCTGTGGGACGCCTCCGCAATCAACACAGCGTCGCCGCCCGGGACCTTCACGCTCCAGGACCTGGCGCGGTACCTCTTCATTGCCTGGCGGCGAGGCGGCGCGTGGGACGAAGCCCGCAGCGAACCCGAGATGCTCCGGATCGCGCCGGAGTCACGCGACACGAGCCCGGCCGGGGTCGTCCGCGAGATGATGCTCGACGCGCTCCGCGAGCTCGGTGAGGGTCGCTGGGTCCCGTGGTCGTCACTCGCAGGCTGGCTCAAGAGCGACCATCGCGTGCCGGGGCTCGCCCGCCTGCTCCGTCGGTGGGCCGAGCGCGTCGCGGCCGACCCTGTGGAGCCCATCGAGGTCGCCCGACGCATCATCCACGAGAGCTTGCCCGCGCTCGGCATCGTGGATCTCGGCGAGGACGAGGACCTGCCGCGCGACCCCGAGGTCGACGGGGACGCCGCGCCGATCGCCCTGCGGCTGACGGCCCGGGGGCGGGCCATGCTCGCCGACAAGACCCCCGTCGCCGACGCCGACCCCTCGAAGTTTCTCGACACGCACGTCCTTCGCCTCGGGGGGCCCGCGCGCGTCGGCGCCATCCTGGGAATCGCCCCGTTCGTGGAGGTGGGCCGCGCCGCGGAGACGCTCGACCTCATCGTCGCCCCACAGACGCTCGCGCGCGCCTTGTCGGCCGGGCTCGAGGCTGACGTCCTTCGAGCGCGCATCGAGGCGCTCGCGCCCCTGCCGGACACGCTCTCACGAACGCTGGCGCAGGCGAGCGTGGTGGTGGGCCGCGCGAGCTGGAACGCGGCCGCGGGGTTCTTGTGGATCGAAGACGGCAACGTTCGCGAGATGCTCCGCACGCGCCGGCCGACGCAGGACCTGTTCGTCGACCCGTCGCCGCCCGGAGGTCTCCTCGTCGCGGCGGGCGTCGATCTCGACCGGCTCGCCCGGAGGTGCCGCACCATCGGCGTCGAGATCCTTTCGGATGGCCAGGTCGTCCGAGCCAGAACCATACCGCCCCCTGGGCCCAGCAAGTCGGTGCCGCCGCCCCGCGCCACGCCGGGGCGAGGCACGGCCAAGGCCGACAAATAGGGTCAGGCGCCCGAGCGCAATCGGTCGGCGACCCAAGCGTCGAGCTTGGGCCGAGGCGTCGACGCGTCGAGCCGGCCCCCGCGAACGAACGCTTCGACGGGCAGCTGCCTGCCGTTGTACTCGCTGGCCATCGTGAACCCGTAAGCGCCCGCGTCGAGGATCGCCACGGCGTCGGGCGCGTCGGCCGGCAGCAGATACTCGCCGAAATCGTCGCTGCTCTCGCACACTGGGCCGACGACCTGCCAGGGCACGGCCGTGCGGGGGTCGACCTCGCGCGCAAGCGGTACGATGCGGTGGCGCGCGCCGTAAAGAGCCGGCCGGAGGAGATCGTTCATCCCCGCGTCGATCATCAGCCACCGGCCCGAGGACGACTCCTTGCGCTGGATGACCCGCGCCAAGAGGACGCCGTGGGGCGCGACGAGAGACCTCCCTGGCTCGATGCAGAGGGCCAAGTCCTCGAGTCGGTGCTTGGCTTGCTCCGCGCGCGCCGCGCGCACGAAGTCCGTCGGCCGAGCCATCCCCGGACGATCGCCATCGTAGTCCACACCGAAACCACCGCCCGTGTCGACGTACGTGAGCGACCTTCCCCGCCCGGCGTCGCGCAAGGCGCGCACGAGCGCGAGCTCGACCCGCACGGCATCGACGTACGGCTGCGTGTCCCGGAACTGCGAACCCAGGTGCATCGCGATGCCCACCAGCTCGAGGTGCGGCGAGCGCTCGGCGAGATCCACGGCGCGAACGGCGTCCTCTTGCGGCACGCCGAACTTCGCGCGGGCGTGACCCGTTGCGATGTGCGCGTGCGTCGCACCCTGCAGATCGAGCCCCGGGTTCACGCGAACGCCGACGCGTGCACGACGGTTGAGCGCACGGGCGCGCGCCTCGACCCGCGCGATTTCCTCGACGCTCTCTATCTGGATAGCGGCGATCCCGTGCGGACCCGCGGCGATGGCTCGATCGATTTCGACGTCTGTTTTTGCGACCCCGCTGTAGAGGATGCGGTCGGGCGCGACGCCACAGCCGAGGGCCACGGCCAGCTCGGCCCCGCTGACGACGTCGGCCCCGCACCCGGCGCCGACCAGGGTCCGAACCACCGCGCCCGCAGTGTTGGCCTTGAGCGCGTACGCGACGAGGTGGGGCGACCCGTCGAAGGCGGCGTCCAGGGACCGCGCCTCCCCCGCCATCGCGCCGAGGTCGTAGACGTACGTCGGCGTCCCGAGCCGGGCGACCAGATCGGCCAGGGAGACGCCACCGAGGAGCAAGGTACCGGACGGAGCGCGCGTAACGGGCATGGAACTCGCGGGGGAGGAGGGGGGACTTCGTGTGGGATCCGGCCCGGGCCCCTGCCAGGCAGGAC